>JBEKLU010000052.1:0-34589 GCA_050010035.1 Roseiarcus sp. | reverse complement strand
CCGTCGTCGAAACCGCACGTCGACGATCAATCCGCGCCATCGACGCAATCCGCCTCACCCTCGAAGGCCTGCCGATCCCATGCGCCGCGTAGCCATGCCGCAACCGGCCTGAGCAATTACAATTCGCGCTGCTCGTGCAGCGTATCCCTATATTCGCTCCAAAGATGAGTAAGTAGTTTACTGCTTGCAAACGCGACCGCTATGTTTTGATCCGAGGGATCCTTGATACTGCGTAATTTATTTGCTAATATACTCAATTGAATCCAGATATATATCGCTCGAATTAGAAATAAAAATATGAACATAACGGCGAGCAAAACCAGCACGCCAATCACCACCTTAATGATGAAAGGTGCTCCGAGGACGAAGTCGATGATAGCGGTCATCTATTTCTCTTCTCTTCTAGGCCGTGCTCGTTTGCTCGGGACCGGAATTTCATGTCGCGCGTCGTTTTTTTGCGCGGCGAGCGAGCCACTCGCGGGTCGCCTCTTCGATAATTTCGTATGCGTTTCGATCGTCATCCAGGCCAGCTTTCTTCACGTCCTTGATGAGGCCCGCGTCCATGTAGACGAGTAGGGTTTTCCTGCCGTCCGATCGGGCGCGAGGGTTCTTGGGGTCTGTCACCGACTTGGGCTTCGCCATGGAGTGCCAGGTTGCTAGATATCTGACGATTTGCATAGTTAAAGTCGCATGAGAATGTTCGTTCGACAAGGCCGCATTCCGGGGCCTCACAGCTTTCTCGCTCCCCGTCCGCTGTTAACTATCGCCCGAACGAACCGACCATCATCCGAAAAAGGCTGCTGAGTTTGTTCGCGATCTGTTCTCTATTTTCGCCATGAACACGACGCGCACCATATCGCTCGAACCGGAATTGGTCCCCGTAAGGGGCACGCAGCCGGTCCGACTGTCCTCCCGGACCCGCTGCGGCTGATTTTCAGCCGGAGGGCATCGCCGCGTATCAGCGAGTCCTCCCATACGTCACGTTCCCACTCCCTCTCCGCAAGGCCCCGGCGCTTTCACCTGCGCCAAATGCCCGACCTCGATTCCCGTCTCCACGGCCCTGGGCAGGCGCGCGCTGATCCTCGCGGCGCTCGATGCCGAGGTCTTGTCGATCTCGCCGGCGCGCAAGCCCGCGATCGCGATCCCGCTTCGGGCGGCGGGCGCGAGCGCGCTCGTCATTCATTCCGGTCCGCGCCCCGTGAGCCCGCCCGATCTCGATGACGACATGCGAATCGAGATCGTCACCGCCATCGGCGCGGAGCCGCGCCTTTCGAATGCGCTTGGCGTCTGGACGACGCGCAATCGTTTCGTGGCGATCGGCGATCACCCCGGCGCCTTGCCTAAGGGGTGGCGTCCTCGACGAGGGGCGGTTTGGAGACGCAATTGCTTTGATCGAGTGATCCAACAGGCGTCATCACTTCTTGATGTGAATCGGCGTAGCGTTAGCTCCTTTTCTGGAGAGTCCCCGCGGGCGGAAGAGGATAGAACTCGATGTTACAAGGGGTCGCGACGAGACCCCCGCGAGTTCCATAACATTCCTTATGGGAATCAGGAGCTGCACGCGAAAGGCGGCGCTCGTTTGAGGCTCGGGGCGCCGACGCGAAAGACCAAGAGCGTGCCGGTGTTGCCGAAGGCCGCGTGCTGCAGAGCGTCGGGGAGCTATGCGATCTGCTGCACCCATAATACTGGCAGCTGGTCTTCGACGGCGACTCTAGACATCAAAGAGGGTGAGTTGTCGCTCGGCGGTCGTAACCGCAAATCGAGCTGCGCCCACCTCTCGAAAAAAGCCTTGCAAGACTTCGATCAGGCGGCGGACAAAGAGCGGTTTATTCGGCCCATAGATGTCGGCGATGATAAGGATGGGCGGCGGCAAGACGTCGATCAGCGGGCGTCGTACAATGCTCTCTCCATCAGCCATTGTCCGACTTAAGGGTCGCATGTTCAAGATCGAGGCGCCAAACCCGGCGGAGACGGCGGATCTCACGGTCTCATACGACCGAGTTCGGAAATTGATAATCGGCCTCGTCGCGAAAACATCGAACAATGTCAGCAGATACGTCGCTGTTTCAGGATGATCGAGCAAGACCAAGGGCCTCTTCGCGAGGTCTGCGATTGATATGGTCTCCCTTTCGGAGAGCGGATCATCGACGCTGAGAACCGCATGGGCCGGGACCTTGCATATCGGCGTTACGCTATCGCCGAAGCTCGGTCCGATGTCGTAGGCTACAACAAGATCGACCATTCCCGCGGCCAGCCACTCGCGAAGCCTGGGTTGGTCGCCCTCCATGAGGATGAGTTCCGTCGGGCCGACCGTGTCGACATAGCGGCGCAACGCTTCTGGCATGAAGAGCGCGCCAAAAGGCTCGAAACAACCGATTCTGATCGCTTGCGGCGTCCCGGTCGCCAGACCGCCAACCGCGCGAGCGAACTCGCCCTCGGCAGCCAGTATAGCGCGCGCCGCGACAATGAATCGTTCGCCGGCCGGGGTGACCACAATCCCGCGAGCGGGACGTCGATCGAAGATCCGCGCACGCATTGCTTCTTCGGCGATGTTGATGGCCGCGAGGATGGACGACTGCGAAATCCTCAAGGCCGTCGAAGCGGCCTGAATGCTCCCCTCGCGAGCGACCTCGCAGATATAGCGGATTTGGCGTGTCGTAAGATTCATGGGCCGGCACAGCTCAGACATAGAATGGATTAATAAGACACATATTATACATTTTATGTCACCGAAACAATGCGCCAACATTGGGTCGTCCCTCTGCGTTTGAGGGCCGCGCCAACGAGGTGCATTTGAATGTCCGCTGCGACCGGTCCGTTGTCAGATGCCCATGAGTTGTGCCGCCTCGGGGTGGACAGGCTGGCCGAGCTTTACGCCTCGGGCGCGCTTTCGCCTGTGGAAGTGACGACGGCGACCCTTGAGCGGGCGCAGGTCATTGACCCGCTGTTCAACGCCTTCTCCTTCATCGACCGCGCTGGCTCCCTGGAGGCCGCGCGGGCGTCCGAGGCCCGCTGGCGCGAGCGTCGTCCCTTATCGAGGATCGACGGCGTCCCCACGACGCTGAAGGATATCGTGTTGGTGGCCGGCTGGACCGTGCGCTACGGAAGTCGGACGACCGACGCTTCGCCGTGCCGCGAGGATGCGCCGGCGGTTGAGCGCCTCCGTCAGGCGGGAGCAATATTCATTGGGCAAACGAGCACGCCAGAGTTTGGCTGGAAGGCTGTCACAGACAGCGCACTAAACGGGATCACTCGAAATCCATGGAACGCCGCCATGACGCCAGGAGGCTCGTCTGGCGGCGCCGCAGTCGCGGCGGCGACAGGGGCCGGCGTCCTCCATCTTGGAACGGATGGGGGTGGATCGATTCGGATACCGGCCGCATTCACCGGAATCGTCGGGCTGAAGCCGACATTCGGTCGGGTGCCTGCCTATCCAGCGAGCGCCTTCGGAACGGTCGCGCATGTCGGCCCGATGGCGCGACGCGTCGCCGACGCGGCGGCTATGCTCGTGTCAATGGAAGGAAGGGATCTGCGCGACTGGGCGCAAGGACCAGGACGCCTCGACGAGGTGACGATCGGTGTGGGAAGCTTGGCGGGCGCCCGGATCGGATATTGCTCAAGACCGCCTTGCGGATTCGTCGATCGGGAGGTGGCCGCGGTCGTGGCCGCGACAGTCCGGCGCCTTGAAAGCATTGGCGCGTGGATCGAATCCGTCGAACTGCCCCCGTATGATCTCCTCGACCTTTTTAACAAGCACTGGTTTTCGGGCGTCGCGAATCGGCTCAGCGCCGTTCCCGAAGATCAACGAATCCACCTTGATCCGGGATTCGTGGAAGCTGCGGCGATCGGCGCGACGTTCAGCGCACGAGACCTTGCCGCGGCCCAGGCCCTGCGCGCCCAATTCGGCGCAAAAATGGACCAGCTTCTCGCCCAATACGATCTTCTGGTCTCTCCGGCCACGGCGATTCCCGCATTCGAGGCGGGACAGGATGCGCCAGGCGCTGGTCCCTTCAACCAGTGGGTCGAATGGGCGGGCTTTAGCTTTCCGTTCAACCTCAGTCAGCAGCCGGCCTGCGTTGTCCCTTGCGGTAAGACCGAAGGCGGCCTGCCGATAGGACTGCAGATCGTGGGCGCGCGTGGCGCCGACGGTCGTGTTCTCTCGGCCGCCGCCCAATTCGAGCAGAGATTCCCGGAACATTTCTTGTGAGGCGCTGATGCTCAGACGGAAGGACTTTGTTGGAAGCGAGCCGGCGACAATCGACACTCGATTGGACGAAGGGAACGGGAAGGCGTCGCTATCTGGAAGCGCGGCGCAGTTGCTGGCGAGGCCCTCGATCCGCTCTCCAATAGGCGGCGGGAAACTGCTGCGTGGCCGTTCATGAGCGACATTATCGTCACATCGCTTAACGCTATGACGCTCATCAGCATCCTCATGCTCGTTTCGATGGGCTTGGCGATCATTTACGGCCTGATGAACGTAATCAACCTCGCACATGGCGAGTTTGTGACGATAGGCGCCTACACGCTGGCGATGGTGCAGGCTTGGGGCGGCAATTTCTGGCTCGCGCTCGCGATCGCGCCCTTTGTCGGATACGCGTTCGGCTCGCTCATCGAGGTCGTCCTGATCCGACATCTGTACCAGCGGCCCATTGCCACCATATTAGCGACCTGGGGGCTCGGCCTCGTTCTCCAACAGCTAATCCAACTGGCGTTCGGCGCGGCGCCACTTCCCGCCAGCTCGCCGATTACGGGCGCGCTGACGCTGTTGGGTACGAGCTTTCCGGCCTACCGGCTGTTCCTGATCGGTATGACAATCGCCATCGTCGCCGGATGCGCAGCCGTCTTTCGATTCACCAACTTCGGCCTCGACGTCCGGGCGGTGATCCAGGACGGCGCAATGGCCGAGTCGTTGGGTATCGACACCGCTCGGGTCTTTCGGCGCGCGTTCGGCGCCGGCGCGGCTCTGGCCGCGCTCGCAGGCGTGCTCATAGCGCCGTTGACCGCGGTCGTTGCGCAGATGGGCGTGAACTATCTCGCGCGGTCTTTTTTCGTGGTGACCATCGGGGGGCCAGGGACGGTCATCGGCGTCGCCGCCGGCAGCGGGATCGTCGGTGGGCTTGAGACCTTGTTCAGCCATGAGATGCCGGCGACGGTCGCCCAGGCTCTCGTTCTCGCCCTGGCCGCGGCGCTGATGCTGTTCAGGCCGAATGGACTTCTGGGAAGCGCGGCGGGGTCACGGTGAAAAAGCATAGACGTCCGCTGAGCTCCTCTGACGCAACTTGGCTGGCCGGCGCCGCCGTCCTTTTCGTGGGGCTCGCCGTGGTTCCGGTCAGCGTCGGAGACTATGACCTGGCCACCATTCGCGACATTATGCTTTTTGCGTTGTTCGCGGTGGGCCTTGATCTCTTTTGGGGCCGCAGCGGGATCCTGAGCTTTGGGCACGCGACCTTTTTCGGCGTCGGCGCCTATGGCATGGCGATTGCGACCGTCAAGCTCGGCTTACCGGGGGGCTTCGGCTCGATCGTCGGCCTCGGCTTGGGAACCGCCCTTGCGTCTCTTCTCGCCTTTGGCGTCGGCTACTTCCTGATCAGGGGCGGCGTTCGCGGCGCGTATTTCACCATCACCACATTGGCGCTCTCGCTGATCGCCCAACAGACCGCGGTTGGCTGGTCGAGCGTCACCGGCGGCGATTCCGGTCTCATTGGAGTGCCCGCCCTCGGGTATGATGAGCTGCGCTTTAGCGATCCTATCGCTCAGTTCTACCTCGTTTGGGGCGTGCTCCTGGCGGTTTCCCTTGGCGCCTGGTCGGTCCTGCGCGGTCGCCATGGTCTCGTGTTGAAGATGATCGAAGACAACGAGGTCAAGGCCGAGACCCTGGGCTATTCGACATCGCTCTATCTCATCGTTCTCTTCACGCTTTCCGCGACCGTCGCCGCACTCGCGGGAGCGCTCTATGCGACCATGACGGGCTTCGTCGCGCCCGACATGCTCGGTCTGATCCTGTCGACCGAGGTGATCATGTGGGTCGCAACCGGCGGACGCGGCCTGATACTCGGCGCTATCGTCGGAACGATCGTCGTTTCAGAGCTGCAACAGCGGATTTCCTCAGTCGATACGAAGCTGTGGCCGATGTTCATGGGTCTTTTCTTCATCGCCATGGTCTTCCTGTTCCCGGATGGACTGCTGTCGGTTGTTTGGCGCGTCGGCGCGCTGTTTCGGCGGGACAAGCCAAGCGGCGAGGTGCGTCGATGACCGCGTCTCCGCTGCTGCGCACACAAGCCCTGTCTCGGAGTTTCGGAGGCTTGGTCGCGGTCGACGATGTTTCGATCGACCTCGCGCACGGAGAGATCCACTGCATCGTGGGTCCGAACGGCGCCGGCAAGAGCACGTTGCTCAATATGGTCTGCGGAACGATCGCGCCAAGTTCTGGACGCATCCTGTTCGAACAGCGCGATATCGTTGGCCTGACGAAGCGTCGAATCGCTCGGCTCGGCATTGCGAGAAAATTTCAGACGCCGAGCGTCTTCGACTCGCTAACGGTGCGCCAGAATCTGGAGGTCGCCGCCGACGGACCCGCTGGGGCAGGTAAAGTCGCCGACATCGACGACATCCTCAGGCGGATCGAACTCGCAACGGTCGCCGACAAACTTGCCGGTCGTCTGGCCCATGGCCAGAAGCAATGGCTCGAGGTCGGAATGGCGCTCGCAACGACGCCGCGCCTCCTGCTCCTCGACGAGCCGACAGCCGGAATGACGAACAACGAGACGGCGCAGACCGCGGCGCTGATTCGTCTGCTGCGCGGCGATGTCACCGTGCTCGCGATCGAGCACGATATGGGGTTCGTGCGTGCGCTCGCCTGCGAAACCATCGTGATGCATCAGGGGCGTGTCATCGCCAACGGGTCATTCGAAAGCATTGCGGCGAACGATGTCGTGCGCGACGTATATCTGGGCCGAGGGTCGAATGCTTGAGGTCCTCGATCTTCACGCCGGCTACGGCCCCGTTCCGGTTCTGACCGGGATCAGTTTGACCTTGAAGGACGGCGAGATACTGACCGTGCTCGGGCGCAACGGCGCGGGCAAAACGACGCTGATGCGCGCCATCGCCGGCGCGCTGCCGACGACCAGCGGAAACACGCGCCTCGCCGGCGCGACGATCACCGGACTTCCGCCTTATCGGATCGCGCGCCAAGGTCTGGCGTACGTGCCGCAGGGGCGCGGTATTTTCCCCAAGCTGACCGTCGAGGAGAACTTGACAATCGGCACGCGCGCGCAAGGCGCCCGCGGCGGCCGCATCCCGCGGAGCGTTTACGACCATTTTCCGATATTGGCGGAACGACGCGCGCAGCTTGGAGGAACCCTTTCCGGCGGGCAGCAGCAGCAGCTGGCTATCGGCCGCGCGCTCTGCGGCGATCCCCGACTGTTGTTGCTCGACGAGCCGTCGGAGGGAATCCAGCCCAATATCGTTCAGCAGATCAGGGTCTTCCTGCGCGCCGTCGTTGCGGAGGGTTCCCTTTCGGTTCTGCTGGTCGAACAGAATCTCGAACTCGGCCTCAAAGTGGCCGATCGCTGCATCGTGATCGAGAAGGGACGCGTGGTTCACGAAGCCCTTCCATCCGAGTTCGAGAACGAGGAGGTGCTCCGCCGCTTCCTTGCCATCTGACGCGGGCGCCGCCCCGACTTTGTCGCGGTCTCAATAAGCAACTCAGGGAGAATGGTGATGACGGGTGAATTCATTTCTCGACGCACGGCGCTCAAGACGATGGCGAGTTCAGCCGCGATCCTCGGCGCAGGTATAGGCACGATCGGAACGTTGCGAGCGGCCGAAACCATCAAGATCGGCTTTCTCTCGGGGATGACGGGCCTGGAGACCATACTCGGGGAGACCCAGCTCAATTGCTTCAAGCTCGCCGTCGAGGAGATCAACGCCGCCGGCGCGGCTGGGGGACGACATATCGACTTCATCGTCGAGGACGATCAGACAACAACCCGCGGCGCCATTGACAAGGCCCGCAAGCTGATTTCGCAAGACAAGGTCGACGTTATCATCGGCTTGATCGCCAGCCTCACCCACGTCGCCGCCCGCTCGGTGACCAACCCGGCGCACGAGCTGCTGATTTACACGACTTATTACGAGGGCGAGGTCTGCGACAAATACTTCTTCTCCACCGGCCAGGTGCCAAACCAGCAAATATATCCGTCGGTAGAATGGCTGACGAAAAACGTCGGCAAGTCGATCTACATCGTCGGTTCCGATTATATCTGGCCAAAGCGTAGCGCCGAGTCCGTCAAGGCAGCCTGCGAAAAATTCGGCGGCAAGCTGCTCGCAGCCGAGTTCTTCCCGTTCGGCACCCAGGATTTTGGTCCGGTGCTGAACCGGATCCAGGAGGCTAAACCCGATATCGTCTGGATAATGGTTGCCGGCTCCGACGAGATATCAATCATGAAACAATACCGTAGCTTCGGAATTAAGGCGCAGCCCTTCAGCAATGGGTTTGATGACGTCTTCAGCGCCTCCCATGCCGATTTGCTGGAAGGCGCGCTTGCCAACCAAGCCTACTTCATGACCCTCGACAATCCGAAGAACAAAGCGTTCGTCGCCGCCTATCGTGCGAAATTCGGCGCCGACAAGCCGATCAACGCGATCGGCGAGGCCGCGTACGACGCTGCGTGGCTGTATGCTCTGGCGGTTGCGAAGGCTGGCTCCACCGACGTCGAAAAGGTTATTCCGGCGTTGAAGACGGTGGAATTCGATGCGCCGCAGGGCAAAGTCAACTTCGCGGCGAATAATGTGATGCGATCCAACAGTCTGCTTGCGCGCGGGCAGGCAAACGGACAGTGGGAGATCGTCAAGAACTTCGGCCAGATCGACCCGCTGGTCCCCAACTGCTCACTGTGACGAAGGCGGCCGACGTGATCACCGAGACCGTGCCCGAGCTTCCGTTTCGGACCGTCGGCGGAGCGCTCTCGGCGCTCGCCTCCGGCGACATAGCGGCCGCGGAACTCACGGAAGCGGCCCTGCGTCGGATCGAGGCGGTGAACCCGAGCATTGGCGCGCTTCGCGAAGTTTTCGCGGAGCGCGCCCGTCGCGATGCGCGGCTGACGGACGAAGCAAGGATGGCCGGCCGAAGCGTTGGTTCGCTTGCCGGCCTTCCGATCGTCATCAAGGAAAACATTGATGTGACGCCCGGTGCATGCACTGCCGGCCTCGATTTCCTCGCCGGACGAAAAGCGGTGACGGATGCATGGGCGACCGCAACACTTCGCGCGGCAGGGGCGGTTGTGCTGGGCACCGCGGTGTCTGATCCCGGCGCATTCGGGGTGCGGACCGCCGAGGTTCGACACCCGAAGCAAGAGGGGTTGACTGTCGGCGGTTCGAGCGGCGGCTCCGCGGCCGCTCTGGCAGCCGGCCTGTGTTATGGCGCGCTGGGCACCGACACTGGGGGCAGCATCCGGATTCCCGCGAGTTGCTGCGGTGTCGTCGGCCTCAAACCGACGCGGGGGCGAATACCCCTCGACGGCATATTTCCGCTCGCCTGGAGCCTGGATCACGTGGGACCGATGGCGGTCGGGGTGGCGGACCTGCTGCCGCTCGCGCAAGTCCTCGATCCCAAAGCCTTTCAGACCGCGCCGCCGCCAAGGAAGGGAGTGATCGGATACGATCCGGGTTACTTTGCCGACGCGCAGCCCGAAGTGCTGGAGTGCTTCGCTTCTTTGCTCGAACGATGTCGGGATCTTGGCTACCGACTGCGTGAGGTGGCGCTCCCTCGGCCGGCCGACATCCTGCCCATGCACGGAACGATCTTCGCCTGCGAATCTGGCGCCTTCTACCTCGAAGAATTCGCAGCCTACCAGGATCGATTTCCGGCCGAAGCGCAAAGCATGTTCAGATATCTGCGTGGATTGAGACCCCAGGACTACGTGATCGCGGACCGCCAACGAACAGTCGTTCGCGGACGCGTCGAAGGCGCATTTGATGCGGTGGACTTCATCCTCGCGCCGACGCTTCCGGTCGCGGCGCCGAGCGCAACCGCGGAGGGGTTCATGATCGGAGGCCAGTGGACGGATTTTACCTATGCTCTCGTGCGCTACACGGCCCTGTTCAATCACAGCGGCCACCCCGTGCTTTGTCTGCCTTATCCGGCGGTCGGCGGAGGCGGCAGTATTGGCGTCCAAGTTGTCGGTCGCCTCGACGCGGATGCGGACGTCTTGACATTCGGTACGGGCCTCGCCGCATCCCTAGACCTTGAGCGTTGATCGTAGAGGCCTTATGCGATGCTACGGGGCGCCATGAGCAGGGGCGGAATCGACTTGGCTGCCAAAGCTTTTGAAATAAATGCGTGTGAATGCTGATCGAAACCGGACCCCGACGTTCTTGGCCACAAGGCGCTCCAAGTGTTGATGAATTCGTAATTTATGCGTGGTCCCGGTCGGGGCCGTGCCCAGGCGATCAAACAACTGAGAGATCTCGTTGTCGCCGACGCCAAGCAGTTTGCGTATGCCGGTCGAAAGCGCCACGCCGGACCGAATGGATGACAGCAACATCGCCGCGCGGCGTTCGACGCTCTATTCCCGGCGCCCGTTCCGACTTGGCCGGCAGGCCCGAGTCGCCGCTTCGAAATAAGGACAAGCCCATGAGTTCCACCAACGCCGATCTTGCCGCCCGACGTCTCGCCGCCGTTCCCAGGGGAGTCGCTACTGCGTACCCTATATTTGCGGACCGCGCGGAGAATGCCGAGCTATGGGACGTAGAGGGCCGTCGCTTCATCGACTTCGCCGGAGGCATCGCAGTCCTCAACACCGGCCACCGCCACCCCAAGGTGATCGCCGCGGCGGAGGAGCAACTGCGACGATTCACTCACACCGCCTTCCAGGTGATCGCCTACGAACCGTACATCGCATTGTGCGAGCGCCTGAACGCGCTGGCGCCGTTCGAAGGCGCCGCCAAAACTGTCCTGTTCACCACCGGCGCTGAGGCGGTGGAGAACGCCGTCAAGATCGCCCGCGCCGCCACCGGCCGCTCGGCCGTCGTCGCGTTCACCGGAGCATTCCACGGGCGCAGCATGATGACGCTGGGCCTTACCGGCAAGGTGCTCCCGTACAAGAAGAAGTTCGGCCCCATGCCGGCGGAGATCTACCATGTTCCCTTTCCGGCAGAGGGCCACGGCGTCACCGTCGCCGACAGCCTGAAGGCGTTGGACTTTCTGTTCCGCGCCGACGTCGAGCCCGCGCGGGTCGCCGCCATCGTCATCGAGCCGGTCCAGGGCGAGGGCGGCTTTTACCCGGCGCCGGTCGAACTGCTGAAGGCGTTGCGCGCGCTCTGCGATCGTCATGGCATCCTGCTCATCGCCGACGAGGTGCAGACCGGCTTCGCCCGCACCGGCAGGATGTTCGCCATCGAGCATTCGGGCGTCGAGCCCGATCTGGTGTCGATGGCCAAGTCCCTGGCCGGCGGCTTTCCGCTTTCCGGCACGCTGGGCCGGGCCGAGATCATGGACGCGGTCGAGCCCGGCGGCCTGGGCGGCACCTACGGCGGCAACCCGATCGCTTGCGCGGCCGCGCTGGCCGTGCTCGACGTCATCGCCGAGGAAAAACTGCTTGGCCGCGCCGACGCTATCGGCGCCCGGGCTAAGGCGCGGCTGCATCGCATCGCCGAACGCAACGACGTCGTCGCCATCGCCAACATCCGCGGTCCCGGCGCCATGATCGGCTTCGACATCGTCACGTCGCGCGTCGGCTATGAGCCGGACGCCGAGGCGACCAAGCGAGTCACGCAGGCGGCGCTGGCCGAGGGTCTGGTGCTCCTGTCGTGCGGCGTGTTCGCTAACGCCATCCGCATCCTCGTGCCGCTGACCGTATCCGACGCCGTCCTCGACGAGGGCCTGGACAAGCTGGAAACGGCGCTCAAAGCGGCGAAGAACTAGTCGCTTCAGCGCGATCGCGATATCATCCGGAGTAATTGCGATGAAGCTTAAGAACCCCAAGCTGTTCCGCCAACAGTGCTACATCGACGGGGCGTGGGTCGACGCGGACGGCGGCGAGACCATCGCTGTCGACAACCCGGCGACGGGCGAGAAGCTCGGCACGGTGCCGCGCATGGGCGCGGCCGAGACACGGCGCGCGATCTTCGCGGCCGACCGGGCGCTGCCGGCGTGGCGGGCGATGACGAGCAAGGAGCGCTCGGTGATCCTGCGCAGATGGGCCGATCTGATGATGGCCAACCAGGAGGATCTGGCGGTGCTGATGACGGCCGAACAGGGCAAGCCGCTGGCCGAATCGAAGGGCGAGGTCGCCTATGCCGCCTCGTTCATCGAGTGGTTCGGCGAAGAGGCCAAGCGGGTCTACGGCGACACCATCCCAGGGCACCAGAGGGATAAGCGGATCGTGGTGTTGAAACAACCGATCGGGGTGACCGCGGCGATCACGCCGTGGAACTTCCCTTCGGCGATGATCACGCGCAAGGCCGGCCCGGCGCTCGCGGCGGGCTGCACCATGGTAGTCAAGCCGGCGAGCCAGACGCCGTTGTCGGCGCTGGCGCTGGCCGAGCTGGCGGAGTGCGCCGGGATGCCCAAGGGCGTATTCAGCGTGGTCACCGGCGCCGCCGCGGCCGTCGGCGGCGAGATGACGGCCAACCCTATCGTGCGCAAGCTCACCTTCACCGGCTCGACCGAGATCGGCAAGCAGTTGATGATGCAATGCGCCGGAACTGTGAAGAAGACTTCGATGGAGCTCGGCGGCAACGCGCCGTTCATCGTCTTCGACGACGCCGACCTCGACGCCGCGGTTGAGGGCGCCATCGCGTCGAAGTACCGCAACACCGGGCAGACCTGCGTCTGCGCCAACCGCCTGCTGGTGCAGGATGGCGTTTACGACGCCTTCGCCGGCAAGCTGGCCAAGGCGGTCGCCGGCCTCAAGGTGGGCAATGGGATGGAGCCCGGCGCCACCCAGGGTCCGTTGATCGACATGAAGGCGGTGGCCAAGGTGGAGGAGCACATCGCCGACGCAGTGAGCAAAGGCGCGCGGGTGATTGTGGGCGGGCATCGTCACACCCTTGGGCGTAGCTTCTTTGAGCCGACCATCCTGGCGGACGTGACCCCCGCCATGTTGGTGGCGCGGGAGGAGACCTTCGGACCGGTGGCGCCTTTGTTTTGCTTCGATACCGAGGCCGATGCGATCCACCTCGCCAACGACACCGAGTTCGGCCTCGCCAGCTACTTCTATGGCCGTGACCTCGGGCGGGTCTGGCGCGTGGCGGAAGCGCTGGAGTACGGCATGGTCGGCATCAACGCCGGCATGATTTCCACCGAGGTAGCGCCTTTCGGCGGCGTTAAGGAGTCGGGACTCGGCCGCGAGGGCTCCAAGTACGGTATTGAGGAGTTCCTCGAGGTCAAATACCTCTGCATGGGCGGCATCTAGCGAGCGGCTCGCCCCCACCTTGGGGTGTCCGCGAAGGCTCCCTTTTTCAGGTGCGCTAGGCGGCGCCGACGGCATTGTCATGTCTGGACGGCGCCCGCTGATCAAGGGCTATTTTCGGCGTTGCGCTGGTCGTGGGTGCGGTCATGTCTTCGGCCTGACGCTCCTCATGAATGACAAACATTAAGAGCCCCCACAGACGTTTGTGCCCAAGCCGCGCGACCAGAGATTGCCGTCGCCGAGATCACGCGACCTCCGAAGCTGATTCCTGAAGCCAGCGCCTCGCCGCCGACTTCGATCCAATTCACTCCGCGGTCCAACCGCCGTCGACCCGAAGCGACGTCCCAGTGACAAGGGCGGCGGCATCGGAAGCGAGATAGACGATGGCGCCCATGACATCCTCGACGATCCCCAAGCGCCCGAGCTTGATCTTGGCGAGAACGCTTGAGCGAAACGCTTCGTCCTCGAGAAACGGGCGCGTCATCGGCGTCTCGATGAAGGTCGGCGCGATCGAGTTGACGCGGATTCCGAGCGGGCCAAGTTCTACGGCCATCGCCTTGGTCAGGCCTTCGAGGCCATGCTTGGTTGCGCAATAGAGCGTGCGGTTCGCCGCGCCGACATGGCCCATCTGTGAGGAAATATGGATAATGCTGCCCGGCCGGCCGGCAGTGACGAGTTGCGACACCACGGCCTGCGCCAGGAAAAAAGCGGCCTTGAGGTTGAGACTGTCGACCACATCATAGTCGTCGATCGTCACCTCGATCATGGGCTTTGGCCGGTTCGTGCCGGCATTGTTGACGAGGATGTCGAATGGCGGCAGAGCGGCGAGACACTGGCGCGCGGCTGCGACATCGGTAACGTCGAGAGCGATAGCCTGGGCGTCGCCGCCTTCGTCGCGAATGGCGTCAACCACGGCCTCGATCTCACCGAGAGATCGGGCTGCCGGAAAGACCTTGGCGCCGGCTTGCGCGAGCGCCGCGGCGGCCGCGGCGCCGAGCCCGCGTCCGCCGCCGGTCACTAAAGCGCGCCTGCCGTCCAGGCGTAGCGACGGGGTACGCGGGAGAAGCACCTCTCACGCCGCCGCATGCGCGTAGGCGATGTTGCGACCGCCATAGCGACGAACGCGGATGTTGGCCTGTTCGGCGTGGCCGACGAAGCCTTCGAGCATGCAAAGGCGCGAGCAGTATTCGCCGACAAGCGTAGAAGCCTCGTCGGTGAGGATTCGTTGGTAGGTGCATGTCTTCATGAATTTTCCGACCCACAGGCCGCCCGTGTAGCGAGCGGAGCCCAGAGTCGGCAGCGTGTGGTTCGTGCCGATCACCTTGTCGCCGTAAGCGACGTTGGTGCGCGGTCCCAGGAACAGCGCGCCATAGTTCGTCATATTGGCGAGGAAATAGTCGGGATCGCGCGTCATCACCTGGACGTGCTCGGAGGCGATGCGATCGGCCTCGGCGACCATCTCCTCATAGCCGTCGCAGAGAATCACCTGCCCATAGTCGCGCCATGCCGCGCGCGCGATGGCTGCGGTCGGCAGGATCGTCAGGAGCCGTTCCACCTCCACTATAGTCTCGCGGGCCAGCTTTTCCGAATTGGTCAGGAGGACGGCCGGTGAGTTCGGACCGTGTTCAGCTTGGCCAAGCAAATCGGTCGCGCAGATTTCGGCGTCGACGGTCTCATCGGCGATGACGAGGGTCTCGGTCGGTCCGGCGAGGAGATCGATGCCGACTCGGCCGAAGAGCTGACGCTTGGCCTCGGCGACATAAGCGTTGCCCGGCCCGACCAGAAAGTCCACGGCTGCAATCGACTCAGTGCCGAGCGCCATCGCCGCGACAGCCTGTATGCCCCCGAGAATGTAGATCTCGTCAGCGCCCGCGAGCGCCATCGCCGCCACGACGGCAGCCGAGGGCTTGCCCTCGAACGGTGGCGTCATGGCGACGACACGTTTCACCCCCGCGACCTTCGCTGTGACGACGCCCATATGGGCCGAGGCGACCAACGGGTATTTGCCCCCGGGCACGTAGCATCCGACTGAGTTCATCGGAATGTTCTTGTGGCCGAGGACGACGCCAGGCAGCGTCTCGACCTCGACGTCGCGCAGCGCCGCCTTTTGAATCTCGGCGAAGCGGCGGACTTGCGTCTGCGCGAATTTGATATCGTCGATTTCTCGCGCGCTGAGCGACGCGATGCAGGCTTCAATCTCCGCCTGGCTCAGACGAAAGTTCGCCGGCGCCCATTTGTCGAACGTCGCGGACAACTCGCGAACCGCGGCGTCGCCGCGCGCCTCGATCTCGGCCAATATGCCCTCAACGGTCGCTTTGACGCGCTGTGCGTCGGAAGCCTTCTCGACGCCCGAACGTCCGGGTTTCAACACGCGCGTCATCGTTTCCTCCTTTGTTGGCGACCCACTTCAGAAGCCGACGGATCTGAGATAGGCGAGGCTCGCCTTCGCGTCTTCGATCGGGGCGAGCGAGATCGTCGGGTCGATATCCTGCTCGATGGTCGCGGCTCCATGAAAACCCGTTTCGCGAAGAGCCACGGCCAGGCCCGGCCAATCGACGACGCCTCGCTCCAGCGGGCAGAAGATCTTCTGGGCGACAGCATCGAGGAAGGGTATCCCCTCGGCCAACGCCCTCGCGTGAATGTTTCTGTCGATGTCTTTGAAATGGAAATATTTTACGCGCTCGGAGTGCCGGCGGTAGAAGTCGACGGGATCGATTCCCGCATAGGCCATGTGCCCGGTGTCGATGCAAAACCCGACCTTCTCAGGGTCGAGCGCCGCGGCGATCGATTCCACTTCGTCTGCGAATTCGATATAGCAGCCGGCGTGCTGATGAATGACCGGCGTGACGCCGTGCTCGAGCGCCATATCGGCGATGCGGTCGATCAGGTCTATCATGTGACGCAGCCGCGGCTTGTCCAAGCGCTGCGCAAGGTCGGCGCGGCCCGCCGTCGCCATCCGCTCTTCCGAAATATGATCGATGGTCACCAGATGCCTTCCGCCGACGGCGGAGAGGAGTTTCACCGTGCGCGTCGCGACCTCCATGACGTCGCTCGTCTTCGCCGGGTCATGCAGAACCTGGAACACGAAGCCGGCGGTCACCGACAGGCCGCGCCGCTCGAATTCCGCGCGAAGTCGAGCAGGGTCGGTCGGGTAATAGCCGTAGGGCCCAAGCTCCGTGTGGCGGTACCCGGCGTCGGCGATTTCCGTCATCACCTTTTCCCAGGGGGGATTCTTGGGATCTTCGGCGTAGTCGACCCCCCAAGAGACTGGGGCGTTGGCCAGATTGATTGACATTGCGAACTCCAGATGCTGCCGGTCCCGACGGCGCGGATCGGACGACCTCGCTAAGGCGAAAGGGTCGTAGCGCGATTTGCATAGCTTTGCAATATCAGGATGTGGCGATTCCGTCGGCGACGCGTTTGAGCGTCGCCGACGACACCGTCGTTCCCGTGCGGTGCGCTTCCACCACGAGCTCGGCCAGGGCCAGCGACATGCGGGCGTCGCCGACCGGACAGAGGGGAGCGGCAAGTCCCTCAATCGCGTCGAGAAACAACTCCAACTCCGCCTCGTAAGCCGCGGCGTAGCGCTCGCCGAACGATTCGTGGAGGGGTCCGCGAAGAAAGCCGATTTCTGTCGCGACGGTCGTGTGTCGCGTGGCCATGTTGGGGCAGCTCACCAGGCCGGATGAACCGAAGACTTCCATTCGCTGGTCGAAGCCGTAGCTGCAATGGCGCGATGCGCTGATATGACACACCGGTCCATCCGCATAGGTGATGGTCACTGCCGCGGCGTCGTGATCGTTCAGGTTCGCCAGCGCGGGATCGACAAACGGGGTCAGCTGCGCCGTGACCGTCAGCGGGCCGTCGCCGAACATCCAGACGAGCTCGTCAAGGTCGTGGATGAGCATGTCGCGGACGAGGCCGCCCGAATGGGCCAAGAACGACGCCGGGGGCGGACAACGGTCTCGGCTGATCTGGATCACGTGTTCGGCGCGGCCGATTTGGCCGGAGGACAGAGCCGCCTTCACTTCACGGCGCGCGGGGTCGGCGCGTCGATGAAAGCCGATCGTAACCGGAACGCCGCGTCCGTTGATGCGATCGAGGCATTGGTCGACGCGAGCGAGCGTCAGGTCGACCGGCTTTTCGCACAAGACGGGGATCCGCAACGAAACGCAGGTTTCGATGTAGTCCGCGTGAGTTCCGGTTGGCGAGGCGACGACGATTCCGGCCATCGCATTTCGCTCGAGCGCGGCCGTCAGGGTCGCAAAGGCTTCGGCCCCATGTAGGGCGGCGACTTCGGCGCTGGCCGATGGATCCGGATCGACCACCGCCGCCAGTCTAGCGCGGGGGGAACGCGAAATGGAGCGGGCGTGGACGCGGGCGATGCGCCCCGCTCCGATCAGACAGAGAGGAAGAGGTTTCAATCGCAGATCTCGTTGCATAGCGAGGACATGTCGTTCGGCTCAAACCGCCGCGCGGCTCTGACAAAACGCGGCGCGATTCTGGGGGCTTCTCGGCGCAGCAGGAAGGTTCCGATGATGACGCCCACCAAGGGACCGCGCATGGCTGTTTCTCCTGCCGACGGGCCGCTCGCGGCGTCCCCGCGCTTGACAATATAGAAAATGAGTAGCTATGCAAGTCTGAACTGCGCAACGCGTCGGTCTGGTTCGCCCGCAGGCCCATCGTCGGCGCGCCGGGCTTGGATTGGCGTTAAGGTTCGCCTGCGCTCGCTTTGCGATCCCAGCGCCGGAGTGGAGGAAAAAAGTGGCCAAGAGGCTGAAATTCTACGCCGTCACGCACGACATCCTGGGGGACGTATTCTGGGAAGTGTTTCGGCGCGGCCTTGTCGAGGCGGCCGAGCGCTACGACGTTGACGTCGAACATTTACGCCCAGGCAAGTTCTCTCCCGAGATCCAGGCTGGCCTGATCGAAGGCGCGATCCACGCCCGACCCGACGGGTTGATCTCGACGGTTCCCGACGTCGGCGCCGTCGAAGGCCCTCTGAGACAGGCGGTAGCGCTGGGAATTCCCCTGATCTGCATTAATGCGAAGGACCCGCGGCCTGAGGGCGAACGCATCCCCTACATGTTCTATATCGGCGGAGACGACGGGAATGCGGGAGAGCTTGCCGGCCGCTATGTACTTCAGAAGGTCCGGCCGCGCGCCGCCCTCTGCGTCGACCATTATTTGTTCGAGCACATCTGCCACAATGACCGCTGGCAAGGTTTTCGGAGAGCCATCGAGGCGGCCGGCGTGCCGGTCGAGCGACTGCGCATCGAAGGGGGCAAACCCGAAGCCTGCGCCTCTGCGGTCCGCGCCAAGCTTGAGGCGCGACCTGATATCGACGCCGTGCTCACGCTCGGGCCTCCGGGCGCGCAAGCTGTCCTGGCCGGGAGCGAGGGGCTGGCGCATGGCCGCGAGGTCAAGCATCTGACCTTCGACGTGGCGCAGTTGCAAATCGACGCCATTCGCTCGGGGCGCATCATGGCGACGATCGACAGTCAGCAATATCTGCAGGGCTATCTCTCGGTCGAGGCGATGTGGCTGCACAAGGTCAAGGGCTTTACACTGGCCTCGGACATCTACACAGGGCCGGCGATCGTTGACATTTCCAATCTGGCGCTTGCCGAGGATGGCGTGCGGAAGGGCTATCGCTGACGAAATGACGACAACGCGAACCGCAGCTCGGTCCCCCCGACCGATCAATCATATCGGCGTCGGCGTCGCCGATCTCGAGGCCGCCATTGACTGGTACCGCACTGTGCTCGGATTTCGGTTAATTTCCGGCCCGAAGGAGATCAGCGCGGAGGCCCTCGGCGGGGACCAAGCGGTCGATGTCCTGGGTCCGTCCTTCCGGCGGATGCGAATGGCCCATATGACGAGCGCGAATGGCGTCGGACTCGAGTTGTTTCAGTTGATTGATCCGCCGCATGAACGGCGTCCAGACACAGTGGAGTTCTGGAAAAGCGGCTTCTTCCACATCTGCGTCACCGATCCGGACATCGACGCTTTGAGCGCGAAAATCGTCGAGACCGGCGGCGACCTCATCTCAATGCTGTGGGTCGAGCGCGGCCATACCAGCGAGTATCGGATGTGCTATTGCCGCGATCCCTTCGGCAATGTGATCGAGATCTATACCCACAGCTACGAGCTGATGCAGGGACATCGGTGAACGCCGGCAAGCCAACGCGAGCCATTGTCCGCTTTGGCCCCGGCGACGTCCTGTTCACGAACGGGAGCCGCATTCTCGTAGCGCGCCTCGAAGGCGACTCCGGAGACGCCGGCTAGACCCTGTTTTCCCGCCCTGGCGCCGGGCGTCGAGCGGCGACGCGATCGACACTGACGAATCCCGACCTCGGATTGGCGAAGGTTTGTGGGCATCGGCGGAGTCGACGCCGGGACAGTTCTATCGTCTTCGCTGATGCGCGTCTGCACATGGCGATAATGTCAAGTGAAGAATGACGCGCGGGGAGTCAGCCGAACATAGGCGCAGGGGCCCCCGGCGCTGGCGCTTCCAGCACGAAGATATCGCCAGCATGGGTCTGCTCGTGTCGGCTGCGGTCATCGAGCAGACGTTTTGTGGTGATCACGACGAGCTGCTTCAAGCCGTCGCCGGCGAAGGCGCAAGACGTGACCTGCGTGGCGGGCAGGGGGATCGCGGCGATGATGCGTCCGTCGGGCGCGTAGCGGACCACGCGGCCGCCGCCGAACTGGGCGTTCCACAGGCAGCCTTCGGCATCGAGCGCGATGCCGTCGGGAATGCCGGGTTCGTCGCGACAGTCGGCGAAGACGCGCCGATCGCCGATCGTTCCGCTTTCCCCATCGTATCGGAACGACCAGATGACCCGGCGAAAACTGTCGGCGAAAAGCATTTTCTCGTCGTTGAGCCAGACGAGCGCATTAGGAATGATGATCTCGTCGAGGACTGCGACGATCCGGCCGTCCTTATCCATGCGATAGAGTCGTCCGCTCGGCGAGCGGTCTCTCGTCGGCATGGACCCGATCCAAAGCCGCCCTTGCGGGTCGCACTTGGCTTCGTTGAGACGGTTGTCGGGCCGGTCCGGCTCCGGGTCGACGATGAAGGAGATCGAGGCTCGATCGGGATCGACGCGATAGATGCCGGTCTGTAGCCCGGCGAGGAGCGCGCCGTCGCGGCCAAGCACAAGACCGCCGCCGATCGACGGCAGGTCTATTCGTGTGGCGGCGGAGGAGGCCCAGTCAAACCGATGCAGCGCCTTCTCGGTGATGTCCATGAAGAACAGACAGTCGCGACCGCTGTCCCAGACCGGACATTCGCCGAGTTCGGTTTGTGCTGCGAACAGGAGCTCTGGTTGCGCCGCCATAGTCTCAAACCCTCCGTTCGATGGGGACAGCGACCGGCTGCCCCGACAGGGCCGATTGTTGGGCGCAATCGGCTAGGATAAGCGCCTTGAAGCCGTCGTCCTCGTTCGGGACGAACGAGTGGCCGCTCTCCAGCGCGACAATGAAGGCGTCGATTTCGGCCGCATAGGCTTCCGCGTATCGCTCGAGGAAGAAGGGCAAGGGCGGATCGCTCGCCACGGCCTGGCCGTCGCTTCTGATCACGCTCGTCGCCCGGCGGTTGCCGACCTGCAGCATGCCATTCGAGCCGAGGACCTCGGCGCGCTGGTCGTAGCCGTAGGCGGCGCGCCAGGACATGTTGATGACGCAGATCGCCCCGCTCGCGGTCTTGAGGGTCGCGACCGCCGTTTCGGGACTGCCGGTGGCGCCGATTCTTGAATCGACGAGGCAGGAGCCGACGGCGTAGATTTCAGTGGGCTCTTCTCCCAGTAGCCACCGCGCGACGTCGAAATCGTGGACCATCGATTCGCGAAAGAGGCCGCCGGATCGTTCGACATAATCGATTGGCGGCGGCGCCGGATCGCGGCTCGTCAGCACAATGAGTTCGGTGCGGCCGATCTCTCCATCGGCGAGGCGGCCGCGGAGCGCGGCGAAGCTCGGATCGAAACGACGCTGGAACCCGAGAAACAGACTTGAGCCGGCTTCGTGCAGGGCGTGCGCGCAGGCGCGGGTCCGCTCGGTGCTCCGCTCGATCGGCTTTTCACAGAAGATCGCTTTCCGACTTTCGATCGCCCGCATGATCAATTCGGCGTGGCTCTCGGCGGAGCTGGCGATGACGATTGCGTCGACGTCGGGATCATCGAAAACGGCCTCGGTCTGCGCTGGCGTGGCGCCAACTGCGTCCGCCAGGTCCGACGCCGCTGCGCCAGCGGGGTCGACGACATGCTTTAGCCGTGCGCGCGGGTGGCGGGCGACGTTGCGAGCGTGTATTCGGCCGATCCGGCCGGCGCCAAATAGAGCGAACGTAAGCATGTATGGCCTCGGCTTGCCAAACGAACGATTAAACCAGCGTACGCTGGCGCTTGCGCCCCGTGAGGAAGCGGTCAACCGCTTCGCGCGTAAGCGAGTTGCCGGTCGTCGCCGCGACCCCGACGTCCCACCAGACTTCGGAGCCGATCGAGCGTCCGCGTTTTTCCGCTTTGGCGACGATCACCACCGGGCCGCGAACCGATTTCGCTTTGACGAGCGCCGCCTGCAATTCGTCCGGCTGGTCTGCGGCGAACGTCGTTGCGCCCATCGAGCGGGCGTTCGCCGCGTAGTCGATCTCGAGATAGGCGCCGTTCGGCTGGCGATCGCCCACCCCCCTCCGGCGAAACTCGTTGCCAAAATTTTCCGTTCCGGTCGTTCCCTCCTGCAGGTCGCGGATGCACTGATAGCCCGAGTTCTCGATGAGAACGACGGTGATCTTGAGACCTTCCTGCGCTGCCGTGACGAGCTCGGTCGGCGAAAGGAGATAGGTGCCGTCGCCGATGACGACATAGATTTCGCCGTCGTCCGGACGGGCGATGCGCGCCCCGATCCCAGCGGGAATCTCGTGCCCCATGCAGGAGAATCCGAATTCGAGGAAACAGTCGGAGCCGGCGCTGTTGTCCCAGGCCTTGAGGATCTCGCCGGGCGGCGTGCCGGCCGCCGCGATCACGACGTCGCCCGCGCCGGCGGCCTCGTTGACGAGCCTGACAATGGCGCCCTGGCTCATCGCTCGGCCTTGTTTGTGCAGGATGTCGGCGGAATAGCGATCCTTCCAAGCCGACACCGCCTCGCGCGCCTCCTGCCTGTATGCATCGGCGGTGCCGAAGCTTCCCTTCTTGAGCCGCCCCGTCAGCGCCTCGAGCGACAGACGCGCGTCGCCGACGATGGCGCTCGCGCCGAGCTTGTGCGCGTCAGCGGCGTTGACGTTGACGCCGATGAAACGGACGTGTGGATTGTGAAAGCCGGAGCGCGAGCCGGTGGCGAAATCCTGGAGGCGCGTGCCGACGCAAAGCACCAAGTCGGTGGTCTCCGCGATCCTGCCTGCGGCGCCCGTGCCGGTCACGCCGACGCCGCCGAGCAGAAGTTCAGCTGAGCGCGCCGTTCCCTTGCCGGCGAAAGTCTCGGCAACCGGAATCCCGAACGCGTTGCAGAAATCGCAAAGAGCGTCCTGAGCTTCGGAATAACGAACGCCGCCTCCCGCGATCACCATCGGGCGCTTGGCCTTGCGCAACAGTGTGACCGCGGCTGCGATATCGCCTTCGTTCGGCGCGCGCCGCCGAATTCGCCAGGTGCGGTCCTCGAAGAACGCGGCCGGGTAGCCGAAGGCCTCGCCTTGGACATCTTGCGGGAAGGAGATCGTTACCGCCCCGGTCTCGGCGGGGTCCGTCAGGACGCGCATGGCCTCGGGTAGGGCCGTGAGAAGTTGTTCAGGTCGAGAAATGCGATCGAAGAAACGGCTTACGGGTCGGAAGCAGTCGTTGACCGAGGTGTCCGCCTCGATCGGGTGTTCGAGCTGCTGCAAGACGTTACCGGGCCGGCGATGCGAAAATATGTCGGAGGCGAACAGAAGGACGGGAATTCGATTGACGGTCGCGGTCGCCGCGCCGGTCAGCATATTGGTCGAACCGGGGCCGATCGAGGCCGTGCAGGCGAGGACCGACTTGCGGTTCTTCGCCTTGGCGAAGCCGATCGCGGCGTGGACCATCGCTTGCTCGTTTTTCGGTTGATAGAACGGCAGGTCCTTGCCGTATTCGTCGAGCGCCTGTCCCATGCCGGCGACATTGCCATGGCCAAATATGCCGAACATGCCGGCAACCAGACGCTGACGATCGCCGTCGAATTCTGAAAATTGCCGTTGCATGTAGATGACTGCGGCCTGTGCCGCGGTGAGCTCGAATGATTTCGACAGTTTTGCCTTCGCCATCTCTGGCCTCCTGATCATTTTCCCGCCCTGCATGCCCGAATTGTCGCGTTCGGGAAGCGCCACGGCTTCTTGTCGGTGCCATCTTGCAATTTTTGCACAGCTATGCAAGAGGTCTTTTGCCTGCTATGGGCGGCGGCCGGAACGGGACGAAATCGTTCTCCGACGTCGAAGGGCCGCTCGACCGGCCGCAAGGAATGGGGAAATGAAACGCTTCGAGGGCAAGATCGTGCTGGTGACCGGCGCCTCGACCGGCATCGGCCTCGAGACGATCCAGCGGCTTCTCGCCGAGGGCGGCGTCGTATACGCCGCGCACCGTCGCAAGGCGGATGGCCTCGATCTAAGCGGAGCGCAATCGGTTAGACTCGACGTCACGAGCGAGGCGGACTGGCGGACGGCGATCGAAACCGTGATGAGCGAGGCGGGCCGCCTCGACGTGCTGGTCAACAATGCGGGAGTGCGCGAAAGCGGGTTGGTCGAAGAGACGAGCCTCGAACTCTGGCGCCATCTCATCGATACGAATTTGACGAGCGCGTTTTTGGGCTGCCGCGCGGCCGTTCCGGCGCTTCGGCTGTCGGGCGGCGGCGCGATCGTGAACGTCGGCTCGATCACCGGCATTCGCGGCACCGAAGCAATGGTGGCCTACAGCGCCTCGAAGAGCGGCCTGGTCTCGATGACGGCGTCGCTGGCGCTCGATCTCGCCAAAGACAACATCCGCGTCAATTTGGTTTGTCCGGCGGCGATTCGCACACGTATGGTGACGAATTGGCTGGCCGCGTCGCCTGACGAAGCGGCGGCGGAACGAGCGGTCTTGAACAAACATCCGATCGGTCGGATCGGCGCGCCGCATGAAGTGGCGAGCGTGATCGCCTTCCTGGCGAGCGAAGACGCATCTTTCATGACCGGCCTGTCCATTCCCGTCGACGGAGGGCGGAGCATCCGGTAGCCGCCGAGCCCTGCAAGCATCATAGAACTCGAAGAGGTCCATCGTGGAACGCATAAGGTTTGGAATCATCGGCTCCGGCTACATGGCCAAGATGCATAGTTTGGCGCTGCGCAACATCGGCGCCTTTCTCTGGCCCAGTCTGCCGAGGATCGAGATGGTGCGGATGGCAGACATCGTCGGCGAGGCCGCGCGCGAAGGCGCAGAGCGCTGGGGTTGGGCCGACCACACGACGGACTGGAAACGGGTCACGCGGGCCGACGACATCGACGTGGTCATCGTCATCACACCCAACGACAGCCACGCGCTCTACGCCATCGACGCCTTCGAACACGGCAAGCATGTCTTCTGCGAGAAGCCGCTCGCAAACACCGTCGAAGCCGCCGAGCGCATGGCGCTGGCGGCGAAGAAGTCCGGCAAGGTTAATATCGTCAATTTCTCCTACCGCACGTGGCCCGGGGTGGAGTTCGCGCGCCAGCTTATCGCCGACGGCGAGCTCGGCGAGCTCCTGCATTTCGAGGGACATTTCTTCCAGGACTATGCCGCCGAGCCGGCCCTGCCTTTCGGCTGGCGATTCGACAAGAACGTCGCCGGCGGTGGGGCCTTCGGGGACATCGGTTCGCATATCATGGACATAGCCTGCGCGCTGATGGGGCCGGTGGAGGCGATCAGCGCGAGATCGCGACGTCTGCACGAAAGGCGACCCGTCGGGGACGCTTCGGGCCGGGCCGTCTCGGTGGACGATCTCACGGACTCGCTAGTGCAGTTCGCCAGCGGCGCCATCGGATCCGTCCACGCCTCCTGGGCCGCGACCGGCTTCAAGTCCGATCTCGCTTTCACCGTCGTTGGAACGAAAGGGTCCGTACAATTTTCCTGGGAGCGCAACAACGAACTCCATTTTTTCACGAACGCTGACGACAAGACGACGGCAGGCTTTCGTCGCATCATGCTGGGCGGCATCCATCCCGAGGCGGCGCCCTTTTGGTACGCGCAGGGCCAGGGGCTCGGCTACGGCGAGGCGTTCGTGATAACCGCCAGGCGCGCCATCGAAGCCGTCATAAGGAACAACACCGAGGCCAAGCCGAGTTTCGAAGAAGCTCTACACGTCGCTCGCGTCATCGAGGCGGCCTATCGTTCGATAGAATCCGAACAGTGGGCGGCGATCCCTGCGACGTCGGCTTTCCAGAATGTCGCGCGGCCGCATGTGGACAGCGCTGCTCAGCTTGCCAAAGTCGCGGGCTGAGCCGCGGGCCATGTCGTCGAAATGATTGACCTCGCCTTTCGCTCGGCGACAACCCAGACCTTGCAGGCCCTGCAAACTTACTTCTGAGGCGGCTTTGAAAAATTCTCACAGAAACGAAATAGGGCGGATTGCATAGCAATGCAAGATGTGATTAATCACGGTTCACGCAACTTCATCGCTGACAAGATGGGGAATCGAGTAGCGATCTAACAGGAGGAAACGATGGATAACTATGCAGAGAAAAAGCACGCCAACTTTCGCGTCACGGCGATTGCGGCGGCGGCTGTCGCCTGCGCGGTGGGGGCGCTTGCGACCCCGGCCTCGGCGGAGAAAGTCGATAGGTTCTACCTTGGCGTCGGAACGACGACCAGCGAGTATTGGGCCGACGTCACGCTTGGCGCGAAGACAATGGCCGATTCAGTCGGCGGCAATTTGCAAGTTATCGCCAGTGACTTCCAGGGTGAGAAACTACTCCAGCAGTTCGGGGCAATTTTCTCAGCGGGCTGCGCGCATTGTGTCGTTGTTGTCGACCCGGCTTCGAACGCCTTCACCAAGGCTTTGGTTCAGCGCGCCGCCGATGCGAACGCCTCGATCATCACGTTGTGGAACCGGCCGGAGTCGATCCATCCCTGGGACACCGCTCCGAACGACTGGGTCGCCAATACGTCCTTCGACGGCGTCGACTCCGGCTATCAAAACGGCATGGCGCTGTGCAAGGCGCTGAATGGCAAGGGCAACATCGTCGCGCTGGGCGGCATTCCCGACAATCCCCCGGCCAAGCAGCGCCTGGCGGGCCTTGCCAAAGCCCTTAAGGACTGCCCCGGCATGAAGCTGCTCGACACCCAGGTCGGCGATTGGGACACCACGAAAGGTCAGAATCTTGTCCGCGCGTGGCTGGCGCGCTATGGCGCGGATCTGAACGGCGTGTTTTCGGCCAATGACGGCATGGCGGTCGGCGCAGTAGCCGCTTTGCGCGAGAAGGGCCTGAATGGAAAGATCCCGGTCACGGGTTCCGACGGTTCCAGCGACGCGATCAAGTTCGTTGCGAGTGGAGATATGCTTTCGACCATGAAGGTCGACGCCGTCGGGCAGGGCGCCATCGCGACCGCTCTGGCCTACGCCGCGGCGTCGGGCGACATCGACGTCGCGAAGCTGACCCAGGCGCAACGCGACTTCTGGCTCAAACAGACGCTTGTGACCAAAGACAACGCCGCCGCGATCCTTGCCGCGAAGCCTGATCTCGCTGAATACACTTACGAGAAAATCAAGGCGAATTTCTGGGCGACGTCGCCTGGACAAATCCCCGTCGGCGCGAACAAATAGCCGGCCGGAGAAGCGCTTGATGCACGCGCCCGTCGAAAAGATCGTCGCTCCGCCTGGCCAATGGCCGGGCGGAGCCGCCGAGGCCGCAACGAAGATCGGCGCCATGCGAGTACCCAAGAACTTGGCCAATTGGGCTCCAATGGCGGCGCTGGCGCTTCTGGCCGCCGGCTTCTCGCTCGCCAGTTCCCAGTTCCACACCGCGGCCAATTTGCAGGCGATCTTGGAAGCGAGCGCGGTGCCGCTCATCATCGCGGTGGGCATCACTTTCGTAATTTTGCAAGGGTCGATCGACTTGTCGATCGAAGGCGTCACCGCCATTGCGGGCATTGGGCTTTCATTGCTCGTCGCCAACAGCAGTTCGTCTCTCGAATTCGGTTGGTGGGGCGTGACCGGCGTCCTGGTCGGCGGCCTGCTTTTCGGTCTGGCGAATGGCGCGCTCCACCACCTGCTGCGAATGCCCTCGTTGATCGTGACCCTGAGCACCTGGTTCATCGGCCTCGGCGTCGCGGCGCTGTTGTTTCCTTCGCGGCAACCGCAGGTCCTCGATCAACGCCTTCTCGACTTGTCGATCTTGAAGATCGCCGGAATCAGTCCGATCGTTTATGTCTCGGCGGCCGTGCTCACCCTTGGCGTCGTGCTGCAAGGAATGACCCGGTTCGGCCGACTGAGCTACGCGATCGGCGAGGACGAACGACTGGTGCGAATGTCGGGGATCGCGGTGGGCCGCCATAAGGTCGCGGCCTACGCGATTTCTGGCTTTACGGCCGCGCTTGCTGGGGTCTTCCTCACGTGTCAGTCTGGGGTCGGCAACCCGACGGCAGGGCAAGGCTTCCTGTTTCCCGCGATCAGCGCGGCGGTGATCGGCGGCACTTTGCTGAGCGGCGCGCGCGGCGGCGTGCTGCAGACCGCACTCGGCGTGTTCATCCTGCAGGTGCTTGAAAACGGGATGGTGCTCGTGGGTGCCAATCCTTTGTCTCAGCAGATCGTAGAAGGGGCGACGATCACGATCGCCGTCGCGATCGGAGGCTATCCGTTGATCCGCAAATTGAGGGTCGTGAAGTGAACCCCGTCGTCGAACTTCGAGGCATCGTCAAGCGCTTCCCCGGCGTTGTCGCGCTCGACCGCGTCGATGTCGATCTCCGTCCGTGCGAAGTGCTCGGTCTCATCGGTCAAAACGGGTCCGGCAAATCGACGCTCGTCAAAGCGATCGCCGGCGTGCAGGAGCCCGACGAGGGAGAAATCCGGGTTCGGGGCGTGCGTCAGCGTCTGGCCTCGCCCCAAATGGCGGCATCGCTCGGCATTGGAATGGTGCATCAGGAACAATCGCTGATCGGTTCGCTCACCGTCGCCGAAAACATCTATCTCGATAAACCATCGGATTCCTATCGCTTCGGCTGGTATCGCTGGCGTCGGCTTTTCGACGCAGCAAGGCGGCAACTCGATAAGATCGAATTGGACATCGAGCCGGACGCCCTCGTCTCGACCCTCACTTTTGCGCAACGCCAGATGGTGGAGCTTGCCAAGGTTCTCGCAGTCGAGGAGCTTGTCGAGGGGCAGATCGTTATCCTGTTCGACGAGCCGACTTCCGTTCTGGGGCGCTCGGATATCGAAGCGCTGTTCCGTCAGATTCGCCGTATCGGCAGCCGCGCCTCCGTGGTGTTCATTTCGCACCGCATGGACGAAGTGCTCGAAATCTCGGATCGCGTCTATGTGTTGAGCGACGGCGAGAAGGTCGCCGAACGCAACCGCGGCGCGACCGACCCTGGCGAACTCTACAAACTGATGGTGGGCCGTCAGCGCGCTCCCGATGATGCGCGCCAGTCGCGCTTGAAAGGATCGGAGCCGCAGCTTCTCGAAATGCGCGGAATCGTCGTTCCTGGTCACGTGCACGGCGTCAACCTGACCGTCGGCGTCGGCGAGATCGTCGCTTTGATCGGCGTTCAGGCTTCAGGCGCAGAGGAGCTTTGCCGCGGCCTGTTTGGCCTGAACGAACGGATGGCGGGCGAAATCAGCTTTGCCGGTCATCCGGCGCATATCAAAGGCCCGACCGCCGCGATTGCGCTGGGGATCGGCTATCTGCCGGCAGAGCGCAAGGTCGAGGGCATGGTGCGCGGTCAAACGATCGCTGAGAACATCGCGCTGACGTTCGGCCTCGACTTTGGTCGCGCAGGAACGATCATTGATCGAGGCGAGGAACGACGCGAGGCGCGACTTTGGGCCGATCGGCTGAAATTGAAGGCTACTGGCATCGACGAACGCATCGAGCGGTTGAGCGGCGGCAATCAGCAGAAAGTCGTACTCGCCAAATGGCTCATGGGACGAAACCTGAAGCTTCTCATTCTCGACCACCCGACACGCGGCCTCGATCCGGGCGCGCGGGGCGACGTCTTCCGCGCAATCCGCGAACTGGCGGCCAGCGGTCTCGCAATCCTGTTCATCGGCGACACACTGGACGAAGTCTTATCGCTCGCCGACGCCCTGCACGTGATGCGCGACGGCCGGATCACGCAGAGTTTCCCTGATCTTGCGGCGCATCGGCCACATGAAGAAGAGATCGTGCGGGCGATGGTCTGAAGGGCGATCCCGGCGCAGACGACGACATCGCGAGGCGTGACAAATGGTGAAAAGCGGAGCATATCGATTGTCGGGGGCCGGCCTGAATGGCGATCGCATTCGCGCTATGGGACCGACAATGGTCCTCGCCGCGGTGGTCATTTGCGCCGCTCTGACCGCGCCCCATACGCTTTCCCTTCGTGCTCTTGCCGGCTTTTCGATCGACGCTGCGCCGCTGCTGCTTCTCGTATTCGGCTCGACGCTGCCAATCTTGCTTGGCGGCATTGATCTGTCGATTGCCTCGACCGCCTCCTTGGCCGGCGTGCTCGCCAGCCTTCTGACTCCGGAACTCGGATCCTGGGCGGTCATCGTCATCGTCATCGGCGGCGCGGCAATCGGCGCCTTGCAGGGCTATCTGCATGCAAAGCTGCAAATGCCCTCGTTCGTCGTCTCGCTCGGAACGCTTGGCATTCTCTCGGGCACAGCGCTGTTTATCACTAATGCGTCGGCCTTGCCGATCGATCCAGGTTTCTTTCTGATCGATATCTTGGCCGATCGCACGGCGGGCGTGCCGAACGGCTTTGTTCTGGTGCTCGCGATCTGGCTGGCGCTGATATTGGCGCTGCGCTATTTGCGGTTCGGGCGCAACGTTTATGCCATCGGCGCCGCGGAGCTGCCAGCTTTCATGTCCGGCGTCGACCGCGTCCAAACCCGCGTCGTGGTATACGCTTTATCCGGCGCTTGCGCCGCCGTGGCCGGATTGCTGCTGATCTCGCAGACCCTCTACAGTGCGCCCTCCCTGGCGCAAAGCTTATTGCTGCCCGCAATCGTCGGCGTGATCGTCGGCGGCACGGCGATTTCAGGCGGGGTTGGCGGCATGGCGTCGAGCATGGTGGGCGGTCTCATCGCGATCGCCGTCCGCATAGGTTCGGTCGTGCTTGGATTCAATCCCGCGGTTCAGAATATCATTTTCGGCGCCGTCATCCTGGTCGCCGTCGCGGCCACCATCGATCGCCAGAAGATCGGCATAGTAAAATAGGTGAGGACCGACGCTTCCCTTAAAGAAGCGTTCTTCCCCCATTGATCGCAAATTTCTGGCCGGTGATGAAGTTCGCCTTTTCAGAGGCGAGAAAGACCACCATGGCCGCGATGTCGTAGGGAATGCCGAAATGTCCGAGCGGCACGCGATCGCGATACCAGTCTAGGGTGCTTTGGGGAGCGTCGGCATGTCGTTCGACCGGTATCCAACCCGGTGCCACCAGGTTGACGGTAATGCCTTCGGGTCCGAGCTCCTTTGCCCATGAACGGGTCATGCTCAACATGGCGCCCTTTGCGGAGGCATAGTTGCCGAAATTGGGATTGCCCAATTCGGCGATCTCGGAGCCAATGTTGATCACGCGGCCGCTCTTTCGCTTTCGCCAATCCGGCAGAACCCCTTGCAGGAGAAGAAGCGGCGCTTTGACGAAGAACTCGAGCTGGTCGAGGTATGTCCGCCAGGATTGCTCCATGATTGGAAATTCAGGCTGAGGTCCGGTGGCGTTGTTGACGATTAGATCGACTGGCCCCAAGTCGCGCGATATCTGCTCGAGGCCCGACGTGACAGCGTCCTGGTTGGTCACATCGAACTGGGCTGGAGCCGCCCGGCCTCCTGCGTTTCCAATCGCTTCGACGACGGTGCGAGCGCCAGCGGTGTCGCGGGCATAGTTCACAGCGACCGCCCAGCCGTCCGCTGCGAGCGCCTTGGACATCTCCACGCCCAGGCCGCGCGAAGCGCCGGTTACGAGGGCTACTTTCATGTCTCTCTCCGATGGGTGTCGTTACGGCGTCGCTGCTCGCACAGCAGCTCCCAAGGCGGAAGCGCCGCGCAGAAGAAATGTGTGATCCGATTCGAGGAGATAGAGGCTCACGCCCAGCGTTCGCCAGCGAGGAATCTCCGCGAGGTCTGGAATAAACATACCCACCGCGCGTCCCGCGCGGGCCCCGGCAGCGCAGACGCGTTCCGCCGCGGCGATCACCGTGGGGTCGGATGCGCTCGCAGCGCCATACGACACGGCGAGATCGGCGCGGCCGATGAACAGACAGTCGATGCGCGATTCCCGTGCGATGGCTTCGATGTTGTCGACGCCCTCTGCGTCCTCGATCTGGGCGACGACGACCGTGCCGGCTCTTGAGGCCGCCAGATGCTGCGGCATTTTGGTGCGCGTGTATGCGGCCGCGCGCGACGAACCGGCATAGCCGCGCCCCCCAGGTCCATAGTGGCAGGAATGCGCGATGGATTGGGCCGAACGCTCGTCCACCACATGGGGCACTACAACGCCGGCGGCTCCAATGTCGAGGGCGTTCAAGATCGTCTCCGGCGCGGCGCTCGGCGTGCGGATCAGAACCGGCATGTCGCGGGCGCGACAAGCAAGCACCGCGGCGTCGAGGTCGCCGCGGTCGAACGGCGCGTGCTCCGCATCGAGGCACAGCACGTCGAGATCGGACCCGGCGAGAACCTCGGCGACGATGTAAGAGGGCGTTTTGAGCCAGGTGCCGACGACAAGCTCGCCTCGCGTCAAACGTTCCTTGAAAGATCCAATTTTCATGACGCCGACCTCGCTCGATTCGTGCGCAAGACATCGGGATTGATCACGGTGGCGGGAATTTCGCCGGCCAGAACCGCCAATACGCTATCGGTGGCGGAAACCGTCATGCGACGGATCGATTCATGGCTCAGACCCCCGACATGGGCCGAGCAAACGAGGTTGGGAACATCTTTGAGGCGATCGGCACCCGGCGGCTCGTCTTCGAATACGTCGAGGCCGGCGCCGGCGATTGCGCCTCTGCGCAACGCTTCGAAGAGGGCCGCCGTGTCGATCAGCGGACCGCGCGCGGTGTTCACCAAGAGCGCCGTCGGCTTCATCTTCGACAGACCCGCAGCGTCGATCAAGTGGCGCGTTTCAGGGACGAATGGCGCGTGCAGAGTGACGATGTCGGCGATGGCGAGAAGCTCATCCAAAGATCCGACGCGGCGCGCATCATCGAGTTTTGGAACCTGGTCGTCGAAATAGACGATCGACACGTCGAAGCCGCGCAGCCGCTGCGCGACCGCTCGCCCGATCGTCCCCGCGCCGACGAGACCCACGATCTTGCCCGGCAGTTCGGAAGGCGTGTGTTCGCCCACGCGATCCCATCGTCCGGATTTGACGGATTGATCTTGCGGCACGACGCGGCGGACCAGCGCGAGGATCATGGCGAGCGTTTGGTCGGCGACCGGCTGCGCGTTCATGCCGGGAGTTATGGAGATGGCCACCGCGTGGTGCGCGGCCGCCGCGTGGTCGATCGAGTCCGTACCGACGCCAACGCGCGCGATGATCCGCAGGCCCGGGTTCGCGCGCAAGGCCTTCGCGGTGAAAGGATCCGTCGAGACGATAGCCCCGCAGGCATCTTGCATCAGATCAATCAGTTCGCTCTCGCTCCGAGCTCCGAGCTTTGGGGCCAGAATGAGACCGTAGCCGGCGGCGGCAAGACGCCCGCCCGTCTGCGGGTCATCGCCGGAATAGCCGGGCCAACTCACAAAAATCTTGCGATTTGTCATCTCACGCCTTTGCAGCGAGCGGTTGATAAGCGATGTCGACCGCCTCTCTCTGACGGCTCGAAGCCAGAATGGCCTCGACGATTTCCGAGCAATAATATCCGTCTTTAAAGGTCGCCCCGATCGGCGCGACTTCGTGGAGGCCGGCGATCGCGCCGAGGATGTGCATCGCTTCATGCGAAAAGGTGTCGACCCAACCCAGCGGATGCCCCGCCGGGAACCAGTTTGACTGGTAGGGATCGCCGGCGCGGATCGCGGGGATCGTGCGGAAAGCGCGATCGGGGCCGGCGACACGCAACTCGTTGAGGTTCTGCATCGAGAATCGCAGCGAACCCTTCGAGCCGTCGACTTCGATCCGGCTTGTTACGAGATGCCCGCCCGCGACACGCGACGCTTCGAGGACGCCGATCGCGCCATTGCCGAATTCCAGGATGGCGGCGAACAAGTCGTCGGTGTCGATGGCCTTGCCGGCCGCGTCATGGGCGACCGCGACGCGGGCGAGGCCGCTGGCGCGAACGGGATCCGATCCAAGAAGGAACCGCGCCGCATCGATGTGATGAGACCCGAGATCGCCGAGCGCGCCGGCGCCCGCCGCTGCGGCGTCATCGCGCCAGCCGCGTTCGCGCTGTTCGTCGAGAGCCGACGAGACGAGAAAATTCGAGCGATAGTGATAAATCGTTCCTAGCTCACCCGATTGAATGAGCTGTCGCGCCAGTTGCATGGCCGGGAAGAAGCGGTAGTTGAACGCGCACATATGTTTGACCCGCGCCGCCTCCGCTTCTCGCCACAGGCGCAACGAATCGGCGGCGGTTGGAGCGAGAGGTTTCTCGGAATAGACGTGCTTGCCCGCTCGCGCCGCTGCGATCGTGGGTTCCACGTGCAGATGGTTGGGCCCGGAATTGTCGACGAGCGTGATCGCGGGATCCTCGATGATCGTGCGCCAATCCGTCGTAGCCCGCTCCCAGCCGAAGCGATCGCGAGCCTCTTCCAGCCGCTTGGCGTCACGGCCGTATATGGCGATAAGGCGTGGACGCGGGACTTCGGGCGGCGCGATCGCCGAAATATCCCTGTATCCGAGCGAATGAGACTTGCCCATGAAGGCATAGCCGATCATCCCGATCCCAATCGCCGGCGGTTTCATCAATTCAATCCTCCCTGCACCTGGCGCTGTTCGCATTGAGCCTCCAAAAATCCGGCGGCGGCTGACGAACAGACCGCCGCCGGAGAGCCTTCGGAGGACGCCCGGGACGGCGCACCGCCGCGGGCAGTCA
>JBEKLU010000051.1:0-34591 GCA_050010035.1 Roseiarcus sp. | reverse complement strand
ACCGCCAGCGGCGAAATCAGCACGCGCTTGCCAAACCACCAATTCCGGGTGTCGACGATGAAATAATGGATGCTCCAGTCGGCGTCGTCGATCATGAAATTCTCGATGTGGCCGATTTCGCCATCAACGGCGTGAATATGGTATCCCGTCACTTCTTCGACGCTGCGCACATGCGGATCGGCCCCTCGCAAACTCGCGTCCGTGCTATGCGCCTCGCCGGTACTGAGGCCTTGGCCGAAATAAGGCGGCGCCATATAGGGCCAAGCCATCGCGCCGGGCGTCTCGCTGAGATAGGGGCCGCCCCAAAGCGGGTCCCATCCATAGTAAGTGTAGAGCTGGTTCTCCATTTGCTGCGACACCGGCTGGTCCTCAGCCAATTCTGGGCTCTTTTCGACCTGAGCCATCGTTAGCGACACGAGAAATCGTTGTTGTTCCAAGTCGGTCCGGGAAATGGCCGAAGGATGGATCAGCACCTTGCGCCCGGTCAGCCAAGTTCCGCAGTCGACGACCAGCCAGCGCGCTCTCCACGACGCGTCGTCGAAGAGGAAATCGGCGACGGTTCCGATCCTGCCGTCGCTCGCCTCGATCGCGTAGCCCTTCAGGGCTGAAATTACCCGCATCATAGTTTGACGACCTTATCCGCGCAGATCCGGGCAGCTGCGACGCGCAAATGGGAAAGCGCGCCCAAGCGGCGATCAAGAATTCCAATTGTGACGATAATGGCGCCAGTGGCGATGATGGCGGCGATGCCGGACGCCCATGCCTTCCACCGCGCCGGCCCCGCTCAACCTCTCACTCGTGGTCGAACAGGCCATAAGACTCAGCGCGGCCAAGCCGACCAAGGCCATATTCAGTATGGATATCGACATATTACAACTCCTCGCTCTCGGCTGAATCGTCGGTCGCCCGGACGCAGCCGACCTAAGAGCGCTGGCGGCGGCGAGGGGGATCGCCGCCGCCATATCTTCGAGCCGAACGCGCCGCTTTCGTATGTGTGCTGGACCGCTCCAAAGACCACTCTAGGAGGCGACCCGGCGGGAGCGATAGGTTCGGAAACTACCTAGCCCGGCGGCATCGGCTTCGACTGTTGAAGCGGCGCTGACTTCAACAATTTCGGCGATGGAATCGAGATGAGTAGACTCCGAGTCTGACGTCGCGATCACGATATCGACTACCTCTTAGCCTCTCACGCATTGTCACTTGTGCGCCCGGGACCGTCGCCACCGCGCAGGAGGGAATCGGATGCAAAAGATCACCGTCGACCTCATACGGCTGGCCGTCTCGGGCGCGCTGATTGGCGCCGTTGTTGGGGCCGCGCAACTGAGAGGCCTTCACCATAGCGATCAGCTCGCCAACGCGAAGATTCCCGTCCCGTCGCCTATTCATGCGAAGGCAATTTCCGTCGGCGCCCCGGCGATGTGTTGGACGACGAACGACCGGATTCGCGCTCCGACGATGGAAGAAGCGCAAACTGAGCCCAGCGTGATTTTGCAAACCTGCGCGAGCGTCGCGCCGGCCTTGCGCCGCCATCGCGAGCCGGCCTCCAATCCGCAGAGCCTATTGGCGTTCGCGCCCTGAGCCGCCACCGTCTCGAACTGCGTCCGCTCTTTCGGGAGCCCGCAAGACCTCACAGATGGAAGCCCAGCGCGGTCGCTCAACGTTTTGTCGTCGTGCGAAACGAAATTTCGATTCGGCGCCGCGGAAACTCGAGCGCACGCCAAACCTGGCGGCGAGAACCCGACGGACGATATCCGGCTCTGATAGTCTGCATCGGGTGGGAGGCGTCATTCGCCGCCTATTTCCATACTCACGAGAACGCCGAGAGTCATAGTCAAGAGAAGCGCGCGAAACTGCCAAGTCCGCTCAATCCCATTTAGTCAGCGAGGGTTGGCATAAATCCTCGACGTCAAATGGTCATTCGCAGTGGTCTTGGTCGCCAACTCCTTGGGCAGCGCGTCCCACTGGCAGCCCGTGGATAGCACATACCAGGTCGCGTTGACGACCTCGAGCGCACCGACCTCGCGCTCTCGCCCGCCTTGCCGTGCGGACAGCACGAATGGCGCGACAAGCGCTCACTCGGCATCGATCAAATCGCAGGGAAAACGAGGCCCGGGACGGTCAACGGCGCGGCGATGACGGGTTGTCCACACGCAGGGGCGCTCCAAAACGATTCGGGCGCCCAACAGAGAATCACAACGGATTCACCCGACTCAACTTCTTTCCCGATCGCTCCTGAGTAGTTTCCGAGCCTCCCATCGCGATCCTTCACCCGCTATCTTCGATGCCGTCACCCATGCATCAGCGACAGTACGGGGAACCAGCTTATGTCGGCGACGACTGTGATGGCGTCGTCCAGGCGAACCGGGCAGACCGGATTCGCCATCGCCTGCGGTTTCTGCCTGCTGTTTTATTTCGGTCAATTCGCGATCCGCTCCGCGCCCGGCGTGATCGTTCCGGAGCTGACCAGCGCGTTCGGATTGACGACCCTCGGCGTGAGTTCGCTGCTCGCATTATACTACTACACTTACTCCAGTTTCGCGATCGTCGCGGGCGCGGCGCTCGATCGGCGTGGCGCCAAATACGTGATCCCTACGGGGATCGTCGTCACCGCGATCGGCGCCATCATGTTCGGCCTCGGCTCCGCGAGCGGCGCGGAAGTCGGCCGCCTGCTGCAGGGCGCGGGAGCGGCTTTCGCTTTCACCGGCGCCGCATACCTCGCCAGCCACGGATTCTCCGCCGCCTGGCTCGCGACCGCAGTGGGATTCATCCAGTGCTTCGGGATGCTCGGCGGCTCCGCCGGGCAGTTCGCCGTCGGTCCGATGATCCATGGCTTGATCACGTGGCAACAGTTCTGGATTTTTGCCGGCTTCGCGCTGTTGGCCATCGCGGCCGTAGTCTTGGTCGCGACTCCGTCGGGACATGACACGCAGGCAATAGGCCGCGGATCGTGGCTGTCGATGTTCAAACCGTACAAGGTCGTGCTCACGAATCCGCAATCCTATCTGTGCGGCTTTTGCACCGGCCTCCTTTTTCTGCCGACAACGATCGGCGACATGATCTGGGGCGTTCCGTTCCTGCGCGACACGCTCGGCATCAGCTATATGCAAGTCGTGGACCGCGCGACGATGGTCCCGCTCGGCTGGGTCGTGGGATGCCCGCTTCTGGGCTACATCGCCGACCGGATCGAACGGCGTAAGCCGGTGCTGATCGGCGGCTCCCTGCTTATGTTCGCCGTCTCCGCGGCGATCGTCTACCCGCCTGGCGTCGTGCCGCCCTACGTGCTCGGTTTGTTGCTGGGAATTGGTTCCGGCGCCGCGATGATCCCGTACTTGATCATCAGGGAGGAGTATCCGGATGAGGTGAAAGGCAGCGCCACCAGCGCGATTAACTTCCTCGTCTTCACCCTCAGCGCGCTCCTCGCGCCGGCCTATGGCTGGCTGCTGAACGACCTTGCCGGCGGCGGCAAGCTGACCCTCACCGTGTTCCAGAACGCCAGTTCCTTTTGCATCGCGGGGATCGTGTTGGCGATCGTACTGGCTGGCTTCCTGCGAGAGACCGCCAGCGCGAGCCGCGCGTCGACGCCGGTAATTCGAAACGCAAAGGTGCCTACATGAACGGCCGCATCCGCGACATGAGCCCGCTGGTCGACATGACCGACGGCCGCGAAACTGGGCCCGCCCGCACCGCCCATCCGGTCTATGTCGATCTGCTGCCCCCCTGCAACAACGCCTGCCCTGCGGGCGAGGACATCCAGGCGTGGCTGGGGCTCGCCCAGGCGGGGAAGTATCGGGAGGCGTGGGAAACGCTTGTGCGAGACAACCCGATGCCGGCGGTGCACGGCCGGGTCTGCTACCATCCTTGCGAAAGCGCCTGCAATCGCGGTGCGCTGGACTCGCCGGTTGGCGTCCATGCAGTCGAGCGCTTTCTCGGCGATCTCGCCACCCAGGAAGGCTGGGCGTTCAAGGCTGGGGCCGCATCGAGCGGCCGGCGGGTGCTGGTGATCGGCGCCGGGCCGAGCGGATTGTCGGGCGCCTATCATCTCGCCCGCATGGGCCACACCGTCGAAATCCACGAAGCAGCGTCAATGGCCGGCGGCATGATGCAGTTCGGCATTCCCGCCTACCGGCTGCCCAGAGAGGATCTCAAGCGCGAAATTCGTCGGATAGAGGCCGCCGGGGTGGAGATCGTCCTCAATCACAAAGTTGAAGACGTCCTAGCCGAAATCGCGGCAGGGCGGTTTGACGCCGCCTTCCTCGCGATCGGCGCGGATGTGGGCAAGCACATCGACATCCCGGCGCGCGACGCCGTGCGGGTTCTCGATGCGGTTTCGTTGCTGCATGACGTTGGGGCCAGCGAGGCCCCGCTTCTGGGCCGCCGGGTGATCGTCTATGGCGGCGGCAATACCGCGATGGACGCGGCGCGGACAGCGCGGCGTCTGGGCGCCGACGAGGCCCTGATCGTCTACCGACGCGACCGGTCCCACATGCCGGCGCACGGCTTCGAGGCCGACGAAGCGGTCGAGGAAGGCATCAAGATCAAGTGGCTCACGACCATCAAGGAGATCGTCGGGCCCGAACTTACAGTCGAAACAATGAAGCTCGACGCCGACGGTCATCCGCAGCCGACGGGACAGTTCGAGACGCTGTCGGCCGATGCCGTCGTGTTGGCGCTCGGCCAGACGACGGACAGCAGCTTCTTGCGCAATGTGCATGGACTCGCGTTCGGCGTCGACGGCACGGTTGTCGTCGGCGCCGACATGATGACCGGTCATCCCGGGCTGTTCGCCGGCGGCGATGCGATCGTGGGCGAGCGGTCCGTCACGATCTCCGTCGGTCACGGCAAACGCGCGGCGCGGCATATCGACGCCTGGCTGCGCGACGCGCACTACCAAGCGTCGCCGAAGGCGCCGATCGTGTCCTTCGAGATGTTGCGCCTGCCCGTCTACAGCGACGCCGATCCGAGTCCGCAGCGGACGCATGAGGCGGCCAAACGGATCAGCGGCTTCGAGGAGGTCGTGAGCGGACTCGACGCGAAAGCGGCGCGTCACGAAGCGCAACGATGCCTGTCCTGCGGCAAGTGCTTCGAATGCGACAACTGCTTCGCCGCATGCCCGGAGACGGCGATCGTCAGGCTCGGTCCGACCCATGGATACAAGGTCGACATGGATCTGTGCACGGGATGCGCCGTGTGCGTCGAGCAGTGCCCGTGCCATGCGATGGAGATGGTCCCCGATACCACCGGCCCCATTTCCGTCCCATCGAGACCGCACGCTGAGGGAGCCGTCCGATGAGCACGCGAACCACAATGGACGGCAACGCGGCCGTCGCGCATGTCGCCTATCGGGTCAACGAGGTTTGCGCGATCTTCCCGATTACCCCTTCTTCGCCGATGGCCGACGTCGCGGATGAATGGGCCGCCGGCGGCGTTGAGAACATTTGGGGCAACGTGCCGGTCGTGCAGGAAATGCAGGCCGAGGGTGGAGCCGCCGGCGCGCTCCACGGCGCGCTGCAATCCGGCGCGCTGACCACGACGTTCACGGCGTCGCAGGGCCTGATGCTCATGCTGCCGAACATGTTCAAAATCGCCGGCGAGCTCAACGCGACGGTCTTTCATGTCGCGTCTCGCTCGTTGGCTACGTCGGCGCTGTCGATCTTCGGCGACCATGCAGATGTGATGACCACGCGTCCGACCGGGTTTGCGCTGCTGTGTTCCGCGTCGGTGCAGGAGGCGCACGATTGCGCGCTGCTGGCGCAGACGGCGACGTTGGAATCGCGCGTGCCATTCCTGCATTTCTTCGACGGCTTCCGCACCTCGCATGAGTTGAACACGCTGGATCTGCTCAGCGACGCCGACATCCGGTCGATGATCGACGACGATCTGGTGCGCGCTCATCGTGCGCGCGGGCTGAACCCGGAGCATCCGTTCATCCGCGGCACGGCGCAGAATCCGGATACATTTTTCCAGGCGCGCGAGGCGGTCAATCCGTACCACGAGCGGGTCCCCGCGATCGTCGAAGGCGCCATGGAGCGCTTCGCCGCGCGGACCGGCAGGCGCTATCGGCTGTTCGACTATCAGGGCGCGCCGGACGCCGACCGGGTGCTGGTCCTCATGGGCTCGGGGGTCGAGACGGCGCGTGCGACGGCAGCGGCTCTGCAGGCCGCCGGCGAGAAGGTAGGCGTGTTGCAAGTACGGCTATTCCGGCCGTTTTCGGTTGCGCATTTGCTGGCGGCGTTGCCCGATCAGGTCCGCCGGATCGCGGTTCTCGACCGCACCAAAGAGCCGGGCGGCGCCGGAGAACCTTTGTTCCAGGATATCGTGACAGCCCTCGCCGGAGCCGTCGCACGGGGCGAGCGAGCGGTGATGCCGCATGTCATCGGCGGGCGTTACGGTCTGTCGTCGAAGGAGTTCACGCCGGCGATGGCCAAGGCCGCGTTCGACGAACTGAAGGCGGCGAAGCCGAGGACGAATTTCACCCTGGGGATCAACGACGACGTGAGCCACACCAGCCTCACGATCGACGAAAGTTTTCTGATTGAGAAGGACACGATCACCCGAGCGGTGTTCTATGGGCTCGGCGCGGATGGAACCGTGGGCGCCAACAAAAATAGCGTCAAGATCATCGCCGAGGACGCGGGTCTCTATGCGCAGGGCTATTTCGTCTATGATTCGCACAAATCCGGGGCGCAGACGATCTCGCATCTCCGTTTCGGTCCCGAGCCGATCCAGGCGCCGTATCTGATCGCCCAGGCGGGGTTTGTGGCGTGCCATCAGTTCGTGGCGCTGGAGCGGAAAGACCTGCTGCGCGTCGCCGCGCCGGGCGCGACGGTGCTGCTGAACGTGCCGTATTCGGCCTCCGAGATCTGGGACAAGCTGCCGCGGCCGGTGCAACAGACATTTATCGACAAGAAACTGCGGCTGTTCGTCATCGACGCCTCCGCCGTCGCGCGCGAGGTCGGGCTGGGGTCGCGGACCAACACCATTCTGCAAACCTGCTTCTTCGCCATCTCCGGCGTTCTGCCGCGCGAGAAGGCGATCGGCTATATCAAGGAGGCGATCCGCAAGACGTACGACCGGAAGGGGCAGTCCGTTATCGATAAGAACTTCGCGGCGGTCGACGGAACCTTGGCGCGTCTGAGCGAGGCGCCTGTCCCGGCGAACGTCACCAGCCGGATCGATATGCCGGCCCTGGCGCCGGCCAAAGCGCCAGATTTCGTCCGCACCGTGACCGCGCGGATTTTCGCCGGACTGGGCGATCAAATTCCGGTCAGCGCCATACCTGCCGACGGCACGTTCCCGTCGGGCACCGCCGCGTTCGAAAAGCGCAACCTCTCCGACACCGTCCCGGTTTGGCGTGAAGACCTTTGCGTCCAGTGCGGACAATGCGGCTTTGTCTGTCCGCACAGCGTCATTCGGGCGAAATATTATCACGAGGATCGGCTGGTCGGGGCGCCGGACGCGTTCAAGTCGGCGCGCGTCAATGCCCGCGGCTATCCGGAGGCCCGCTTCACGTTGCAGTTCTATGTCGAGGACTGCACGGGTTGTGGACTTTGCGTTGAGGCGTGTCCGGAGACCAGTCCGCGCGAGGCGGACGTGAAAGCCATTAATATGGCCGACAAGTTGCCGCGGTTGACTGCGGAGCGTGACAACATCGCGTTCTTCGAAACGCTGCCCGTGAACGATCGCTCGCGGGTGGATTTCGGCGATGTCCGCGGCGTGCAGTTCCTCAAGCCGCTGTTCGAGTTTCCCGGCGCCTGCGGCGGCTGCGGCGAAACGCCGTATCTCAAATTGCTGAGCCAGCTGTTCGGCGATCGCGCACAAATCGCCAATGCCACCGGATGCTCTTCCATCTATGGCGGCAACCTTCCCGTCACGCCATGGACGAAAGACGGCGAGGGGCGAGGGCCCGCGTGGTCGAATTCGCTGTTCGAGGACAATGCCGAGTTTGGACTTGGCTTTCGGCTCGCGGCCGACAAACATCTTGCGCTGGCTTTATCTCTGTTGGCGGGTCTCGCGGATAAGGTGGGGCGAGACCTTGCCGACGCGATCGCCAAGGCGCCGCAGATCAAGGAGTCCGATATCCGCGCCCAGCGGATCCGGGTCGCGCAGTTGAAGACGCGGCTGCTCGCGATCAACGAACCGCACGCCCTGGATTTGCTGTCGGTCGTCGATCATCTTGTGCGGCGGAGCATCTGGATCGTCGGCGGCGACGGATGGGCCTACGATATCGGTTACGGCGGCCTCGATCACGTGCTGGCGACGGCGCGCGACGTCAATGTGCTGGTGCTTGACACCGAGGTCTATTCCAACACCGGCGGCCAAGCGTCGAAAGCAACGCCGCTCGGCGCGGTTGCAAAGTTCGCCGCGTCAGGCAAACGGACCGCGCGCAAGGATCTCGCGCTGCAGGCGATCGCCTATGGCAACGTTTATGTCGCGCAGGTGGCGATGGGCGCCAATCCCCAACAGACGTTGCAGGCGTTTCGCGAGGCAGAGGCGTATGCCGGTCCATCGCTGATCCTGGCTTACAGCCACTGCATCGCGCATGGGATTGATATGCGGCTTGGCATGAAGCAGCAGAACCTGGCGGCCGCCAGCGGCTATTGGCCGCTGTTCCGCTTCAACCCGATGATGCGCACTGTCGGTGGGAATCCGTTTATCCTCGACTCGCCGCGGCCACGCATTCCGCTGAAGGCGTACGCCTACAACGAACTTCGTTACAGTTCGCTGGCGCGCACACGGCCGGAGGAGGCTGACACGCTGCTCGCGATGGCGCAGGCGGCCGTCACGGAGAAATACCGGCAGTATGAGGAGCTCGCGCGCCGCGACGGCAGCCGGTTCCATCCGGATGCGCGGGAGTCCGCCGCGCGGGCACTTTCTGCGAAAACCGAGGCTCCGCGCCGTCAGGCCAAGGCGATCCTGATGCCCGGTGAATAAGGCGCATCGCGGGAGTTCATTATGGCATTTACCACCAATTATCTTGGCCTGACGCTGAAAAACCCTTTGGTTGCGTCGGCCTCCTCGCTGAACAGCAAGCTGGACAATATCCGCCGTCTGGAGGATGCCGGAGCCGGCGCAATCGTGTTGCCTTCTGTGTTCCAGGAGCAGATCGAGGCGGACGCTGACGCACTGTCGTCCCGCGTCGACGTCCATGCGGAAAGCTCGCCGGAAGCTCTGTCGTATTTTCCCGGCGCGGTCGCCAACCCCTACGGCATGGGTCAGGACCGCTATCTGAACCTCGTACGCCGCGCCCGAGCGGCGGTCGCGGTCCCGGTCATCGCAAGCCTCAACGGATCGTCACGCGCCGGTTGGACCGATTTCGCGCAGTTGATCGAACAAGCCGGCGCGGCGGCGCTGGAATTGAACATGTATCATATCCCGACCGATCTGCTCGAGTCCGGCCAAATCATCGAAGCCCGCTATATCGAGATCGTGGACGCCGTTTGCGGATCGATCAAGCTGCCTGTCGCCGTCAAATTGACGCCCTATCTCAGTTCGATCGGTCATTTCGCCGGGCGGCTCGTGGAGCGCGGCGCTGCCGGGCTCGTACTGTTCAATCGCCTGCTCGAGCCGGACATCGATTTGCTGCGCATGAAGCTGACGGACCGGCTGGAGCTCAGCGAGCCTGACGAGATGCGGCTGCCAATGCTCTGGATCGCGATTCTCTCAGGGCGGACCAAGGCGTCACTCGCCGCGTCTACGGGCGTGTCCGACGTCGCCGGCGTCGTGAAATATCTGTTGGCCGGCGCCGACGTGGTGATGACGACCTCGGCCTTGTTGCGCCACGGCATCGGATACATGTCGACACTGGTGGACGGCCTCCGCGAGTGGATGGACGAGCGTGAAATCGCCTCGCTCGATGACATGCGCGGCATGATGAGTTGGCTGCGCAGCCGGGACCGGAGTGTCTATTCGCGTGCTAATTATCTTAGGATTCTCGAACATTACGCAGCATCATAACAACGTGGCCGCGTCTCATCGGGATTTCGGAAATGGAAGCGGTCGTACGCGACGCGAGGCTCCCGTAACTAGGATGGCGGCGGGCCAACATAGGTATTTTCCGAGTCTACTCCGGGACGGCGATTGCGGATAACGTGAATCAAGATTACGCAGCCGACGCCGCGTCTCCGGAATTGCCGAATCCGTCAAGGGCGCCTGCCGTATGGATAAACCCATTCGCAAAGCCGTGTTCCCCGTGGCGGATGTCGGAACGCGCTTTCTGCCTGCTACCAAGACGATCCCGAAGGAAATGTTGACGGTCGTCGATCGACGGATCTTGCAGCGCGTGATTGATGAGGCGCGTGAGGCGGGAGTGGAGCAATTCATCTTCGTCGCAGGGCACAACAAGAGCGTGATCGAAGATTATTTCGACACGTCCTACGAACTCCAAGACATCTTGCGGCGGCGCGGCAAAACCAAGGAACTCGAAGCGCCGATCGCAGACCTCCCCAAAGCCGGCTGCGCTTCCTTCACGCGCCAGCAAGCCCCTCTCGGCCTCGGGCACGCGGTGTGGTGCGCGCGCGAACTCATCGGCAACGAGCCCTTCGCAGCCCTATTATCTCGACGTGACGCACCCGCAAGCCAACAGGGCAACAGTCGACGCGACCCTCGCCAGGCTCCTGAACATCCCGCCCGCGCAGATCGCGACCATGGGGGACATGCCGAACGACGTCCTAATGTTCCGCAGGAGCGGCTTTTCCATCGCCATGGGCAACTCCAGCGACGAGGCGAAGGCGCAGGCGAGCGCGGTGACCGACAGCAACGAGAACGAGGGCTTCGCCAACGCGCTGCGGAATATTGTTCTACGGTCGGTCCCAACATGATCCGCGCGGCGGGAATGTGACCGTATTTCGGCCCGGGCCGACATCGGCGCGTGGTCAGGGAGGAACAGATGACGGGAAGTGATCGGAGCACTCGGTATGTGTGGTCCGCAGCCCTCGCACACACCGTCACCAAGCCGGTGATCGCCGTTGTCATGGGGGTCTCCGGATCGGGCAAGACCACAGTCTCGGCCCTGCTCGCCGCCGCGCTCGGCTGTCAGTTCCAGGAGGGCGATGAACTCCATCCGTCCGAGAACGTAGAGAAGATGCGAAGCGGTACGCCCCTGACGGACGCGGACCGGTTGCCCTGGCTGCGAAAGATCGGCGAAGAAATCGATAGCTGGCGCGCGCGGGGCGAAAGCGGGGTGCTCACCTGCTCGGCGCTGAAGCGTCCGTACCGGGACATCATCATCGGCAATCGCCTGGACGTGACGCTGGTCTACCTCAAAGGACCGTACGACCTCATCCGCCGACGCATGGCCGCCAGGCACGAGCACTTCATGCCGGCGGCCCTGCTCGACAGCCAGTTTGCGACCCTGCAGGAACCCACGCCGGACGAGCATCCGATCACGGTCAATGTCGGCGGCCGTCCGGCCGACATTGCGATTGAGATCGTGCGTCAACTGGAGGAGCGGCAAGGCGGCAGCCGACGCAATGAACGCATATCGCGAGGACAGGCGCCATGACATCAATCGATCCAAATCAATTGCCGATATCCGCTCACGCCGAAGAGCACGGATCGACGCTCACTGCCCACGCCAAACACATTCCCAGTCTGCGCTGGGGCATCGGCGTGTTGCTGGGTGTCGGCGTGCTGATCAACTATTTTGACCGGATCAACCTTTCGGTGGCCGCACCACAGCTACAGCACGAATTCGGTTTGACCGACGGTCAGCTTGGCTGGCTCTTCAGCGGCTTCTTCTGGTCCTACGCGCTGCTGCAGATCCCAACCGGTATGATCCTTGACCGCTTCGGTGTCACATCGGTCAATCGCATCAGCACTTTTTTCTGGTCCGCCATGTCTGCCGTTACTGCATTCGCCAGCGGGTTCGGCAGCATCCTCGGCGCGCGCATCCTGCTGGGCGTCGCGGAAGCGCCGGGCTTCCCCGCAAGCTCGAAGGCTACCGGGTACTGGTTTCCTCGTCAGGAAAGGGCGCTGGCGACATCTATCTTCGATGCCGCAGCAAAATTCTCTAACGTGATCGGTGTGCCGCTGGTGGCGCTGGCTGTAGTGCATTTCGGCTGGCGCTGGGGGTTCGGCATCACCGGCCTGCTGAGCTTCGTCTATTTCCTCGCGTTTGTGATCGTCTACCGCGATCCCAGCAAACATCCGCGGCTGAGCGCGGAGGAGCATGAATACATTCGCAAGGGCGGAGCCACGCCGGAAGGCCCGGCGCAGAGCGGCGAGGTCGCCATGCTCGGCTATCTCCTGCGTAACCGGAAGGTTTGGGGGCTGACCATCGGGTTTGCAGCCTATGGTTACTCATTCTACCTATTTCTGACCTGGCTGCCGAACTATCTCGTAGAGACGATGCATATGAGCATCCTGAAGTCTGCCGGATTCGCAGCAATCCCCTGGGGTTGCGCTACGGTTGCGGATCTCGTCGTGGGTGGTTGGCTGATCGATCACTTGATCGCACGGGGCTATGATGAAACACCCGTACGCAAGACCGTGCTCGTGCTGGGTATGCTCCTCGGCCTCGCCGTGTTTGGCGCCACCTTTACCACTAGTCCCGTCTGGGCGGTCGCCTGGATCTCCATCGCATTGAGCGGATTGGCCGCGGCCGCACCGGTGGGCTGGTCGATCCCGTCGCTGATCGCGCCGCGCGGCGGGACCGGCACCATCGGCGGCATTATGAATTTTTTCAACAATCTGATGGGCGTCGTAGCACCGGTGACGACGGGCTATATCGTTGGGGCTACGCACTCGTTTACCGGCGCATTCTTGATCGCCGGCGTCGTGCTCGTCGTCGGCATCATTGCCTACGTCATCCTCCTGGGCCGGCTGGCGCCGATCGCGGATCCGCCAGCCATAGGAGTGGTTGCCTCTGCGCGGGGTCGCGGTCGATGACCGACGATCGCAAGGGCGCATTGTCTCCTTTCTCTACGCGGATTAGCACAGCGACTTTGCGCGATCATGAGGAAACACTTGCCAGCCATGAAGGTCGACATGGTGGAGCCGAGGACGCATCCGGGGATTTGGAGTATTGACAGGAGAGCGACAATGACGCCGCGCGTAAAAGAGATTTTAAGCGGGTATGGGGCGGACAATGTCGGGACGCTGACCAACTTGGCGCGCCTATTGAACCACGGACGACTGGCGGGCACCGGGAAGCTGGTCATATTGCCGGTCGATCAGGGCTTCGAACATGGGCCGGCGCGCTCCTTCGCCCCAAATCCCCCAGCTTACAATCCCCTCTATCACTTTGAGCTCGCGATCGAAGCGGGCTGCAATGCATACGCTGCTCCACTGGGTTTCTTGGAAGCGGGCGCCCGCGATTTCGCGGGGGAAATTCCACTCATCCTAAAAGCCAACGACAATGATGTGCTGCTGGAAGAGAAAGATCCGAACCAGGCATTGACCGCCAGCGTGCAGGACGCGCTTCTTCTGGGCTGCTGCGCGATCGGCTTCACGATCTACCCGGGATCGGCGCACCAGCTCAAGATGTATGGACAGCTCCGCGCTTATGCCGAAGAGGCAAAACGCAACGGGCTCGCGGTCGTCATTTGGTCCTTTCCACGGGGGTCGGGTCTGAGCAAAGATGGCGAATCAGCGATCGACGTCGTCGGTTACGCCGTCCAGATCGCGGCTCAGCGCGGAGCGCACGTCATCAAGGTAAAGCTGCCGACCGCGCATATCGAGCAGGATGCAGCCCGCAAAGTATACGAAGAGCGGCGCATTCCCATTGCGACCCTTGCTGAGCGTGTCCGTCTCGTCGTTGACTGCGCTTTCGCCGGCCGCCGCATCGTCATCTTCTCCGACGGCGCCACGGTCTTCGATGACGACAACCCGCTCGATGAGATCCGTTCGATCCATTCGGGCGGGGGGTTCGGGTCGATCATTGGTCGCAACTCATTCCAGCGTCGGAAAGGCGATGCGATCGAGATGCTGGGCGCCGTAATGGACATTTACGCATCGCCGACAGCTTCGGCCAGAACACAGTGAGCGCAAGGAGAGCCATGGTCAATGCGGCGGCGCAAAGGTCCATAATCGTAGCAACGTCAATCTTGTCCGCGGATTTTCGACGGCTCGGCGAAGAAATTCGTGCCGTCGATGAGGCAGGCGCCGACTGGATCCATGTCGACGTAATGGACGGGCGCTTCGTGCCGAATATCACGGTCGGTCCGGTGATTGTCGAAGCGGCGCGACGCTCTACGCAAAAGCCGCTCAATGTGCACCTGATGATAGTCGAGCCGGAGCGCTATCTCGCCGACTTCGCCAAGGCCGGCGCCGATCACCTCCTCGTCCCGGCCGAGCCGTCGGCCACGATCCATCTCCATCGTGTCCTCTCGGAGATCCACGACCTCGGCAAGAAGGCGGGCGTGGTGCTCGATCCGGCGAGCCCGATCGAGCTGATCGAATACGTCCTCCACCTCTGCGACGTTATCCTGGTCATGACCGTTAATCCCGGCTTCGGCGGCCAGAAATTCCTTCCCGAAATGCTGCCCAAGATCCGCCTACTGCGACAGCTTTGCGACGCGCGCGGTTTCAGTCCCGTCATTGAGGTCGACGGCGGACAGAACTGCGAAAGCGCCGGGCGAGCGATCGAAGCGGGTGCAAACGCCATCGTTGCCGGGTCTGCGATCTTCGGATCGCCTGATTACGCGGCGGCGATCGCCGCTATCCGCGAGGCCCACCGACCGCCGAACAGAAAGGTGCGCTCATGACCAGCTCTTGCAAAGCCAAATTGGAAATCCTCGCCAATCCCGAGGCCTTGGCGCACCAGGTGGCGGATTGGCTGCTCGCGGCCGCGACGGCGAAGGACGGCGTCTTTGCCCTCGCCCTCTCCGGCGGCTAGACGCCGCGACGGCTCTATGAACATCTGGCAAGGCCGCCTTATCGCGACAGGTTCCCATGGTCGCGCACGCATTGATTCTGGGGCGATGAGCGCTTCATTGCTCACGATGTCATTAGGCTGCGCGGGGGTCTGTGCGTATTGATCGGGATAGGGGGACGCCTCGCGACGCCACCCCTCCCACACCACCTGGCATACGGGTCCTTACCGCGGCGGTTCGACCGAGTTAGGCTTCTGCGGACGACACATAGAGTCGGGGGAGACCGAGCGAGTCGAAATAACCGTTGCGCAGCGCCTGTTGGACCGACGGGTGGCCTGACATGCGCCAGAAGCCCGTCGGCGAGCCGGCTGCCACCGCTGCATTGAACTTCGGCACGCCACGATGGCGTAGTTCTTTGAAGCGGTTTTGCCCGGTTCGCCACTGCCGCCAAAGATACAAACGTAATCTTCGGCGAATCCACGCTTTGAGGTCCGTGAGCACCCGTGGAGTCTGGCAGAAGCCGAAGTAGCCGCGCCATCCCACGATGTATGGCGTCAGCTCTTTGATCAACTGTTGCAGACTGAACCCCCGTGTCCGGCGTGTCATGTCCCGGATCTGCGCCTTGAATTTGTCGAGGGCCTTCGGCGCGATGCGCCGCTGGCTCCCGTTATTCGAGATGCTGAACCCCAGGAACTTACGCTCCTCCGGCCGCGCCACCGCGCTCTTCGCCTCGTTGACCTTCAGCAGTAGCTTGTTGGTCAGGAACCGGCTCACAGAGGCCATGACCCGTTCGCCGGCGCGACGGCTGCGAACATAGATGTTGCAGTCGTCGGCGTATCGGCAAAAGCGGTGACCGCGTCGGGCCAGTTCCTTGTCGAGGTCGTCAAGCACGAGATTGCTTAGGATGGGCGAAAGCGGGCCGCCCTGCGGCGTACCCTCATCCACCGGACGGACCAAACCGTCTTCCCTCACCCCGGCATTGAGAAACGCCCGGATGAGTTTGAGCACACGCTTATCGGACACTCGTGCGGCGACGCGCGCCATCAGGCTGTCGTGATTGACTCGGTCGAAGAACTTTTCGAGATCGAGATCGACCACGACGTTGTAGCCCTCAGCGACATAAAGTTGCGCCTGGGCGACGGCCTGATGGGCGGAGCGCCCCGGACGAAAGCCGTAACTGTGCTCGGAGAACGTTGGGTCCCACCGCTCTTGGAGAACTTGCAGCATGGCCTGCTGAATCAGTCTGTCGACGACGCAAGGCACGCCGAGCTTTCTGATCCCGCCGTCCGGCTTCGGGATTTCGACCCGTTTGACCGGCTGCGGCCGATAGGTTCCCTCAAGCAATTGAGCCCGAATGTTTGGCCAGTGCTCACGCAGGTAGCCCTTGGCGGCGTCGATGGTCATCCCATCTACGCCAGGACCGCCCTTGTTGCTTCGAACGCGCTTCCACGCTCTTTCGAGATTCTCTCGATCGCACACCTCCTCCATTAATTGTTCCGCCAAGGCCGGGCTTTCGGGTGCTGGCTTCGCCATCAATGGTTCGGCTTCCTTGGACTCGGCGTCCAGGGCTTCACCCCGACCTTCCGCCACCAAGGTCTGAGACAATGGCTCGCCCAAACTTTCCTGCCGCGTTCCATTCATGAGTCGCCAGTCCTACTCGTCACTCTCAATCGTTTGGGCCTTCAGCCCTCGTTCCCGGCTCGGCCTATCTGTTTCTCCGCCTTTCGGCTTTGGAGTGCCTCATTAGCCTTGCCGACTGCTTGGCCTAATACGCCCTCTGCTGACTTCTGCGTCCGCGGTCAGGGCGCCTTGCGACGCCCTCAGTTCCAAATTGGAACGCGGAGCAGACCTCCCGGGGTAAGTTCAGTCGCCTTCCGTGCGCAGTTGCCGAATCTACGCTTCGCGTCCTTGATGAATATGGACTTCGCGACTCGTTGCCCGCTCGTCCGACGCTCACGCCTCATATTCGGTTCTTGTCCATCAACTCGCACATTTGCTCCGCGCTTCCTTCAGACCCCGCCTCGCGGCGATAGCCCTTGCGCATTGCTAACCCTTCACCTCCATCAGGTTGGGTAGAGGACTTTCACCTCCAAGCTGCCGAACATGCCCGGCACACAACGAACCTGCTCCTTCGGCGCAGGAGGAAAGGGGCTGAGGTGAAGCCTCCCGTCTGAGAGGATGTGATCGTCACATCCACCCCCTCTCACGACAGGAGGCCCCCGATGGCTACGACGAACCCTCTTCGCCAGCGCATGATCGAAGACATGACGATCCGCAACCTCTCGCAGGCGACCCAACAATCCTATATCTACGCGGTCAGAAAGTTCAGCCGGCATTTTGGGGCGTCGCCGGATCGGCTCAGCATTGAGGACGTCCGAGCCTATCAGCTTCATCTCATCGCCAAGAAGCGATCCTGGTCCCACATCAATCAGGCGGCTTGCGCGCTGCGGTTCTTCTATGGCGTCACGATGGGCCGGCAGGATGCGTTCGAGCGGATCGTCAATGGGAGAGAGCCGGAAAAACTGCCGCCCGTTCTGGTGCCCGACGAGATCGCCCGCTTCCTGGAGGCCGTCGCAGGATTGCGCAATCGAGTTGCGCTGACGACGGCCTACGCGGCCGGCCTCCGCATCGGCGATGGCGCGCAAGCTTCATTCTCCAGTGTCGTAACAGATCGAGTCTGAACTATGGTCTCGCCGGCAACTTCCTTTTCGGTCAGCCCCTCCGGGAGTTTCAGATCGACCCGTATCATTTTGCTCTTTGATTGCCATAGAGGCGGGTGGCGGATGAGTTCCCCGCGACGGCTGAAGCGCCGCTGCGGGGGTCTTAGTTTGATCGCCGCAGAGCATCGCTTAGTAGAGCGGCTGCTCAGGCTCGCTCAGAAACGCTGCCAGGAACCGCCCCTCCAATATCCCCCACGATTTCCTCGTTCGAGCGGCGTGCGTCATGCGCCTTGTGGTGACAAGGCTAGGCGACGCCACCATTGGCCAAGCGAGCGCCGCCGGGCTTCATGGCTGATGATTGTTCGGAAGTCAGTTCGGCGGGCTGGAAGTCTCTCCAGCCCGCCGCCCTCCTCGGCGCCACGCGCAGGGCGCTGTTCGCGCATCTGGCTTGCGTCGCATCGCTCGCGTGTCAGGCTTTCGGGAGTTCGAACGCCACGAAGCGCGAGCCGTCCGCGGTCTTGATCTTCATCAGCACCGCCTTCCTGCCGTCATGCTTGGCGGCTGCGATATCGGCCTTCACCTCGTCAGGTTGGGACACCGTCTTGCCGGAGACCTCAAGAATGACGTCGCCATCCGAGAGACCCTTGCTCGCCGCCAGTCCGTTGGGATTGACATTGACGATGACCACCCCCTGATCACCGGCGCCCGCTACCTGCTTGGCCGGGGCCAATTGGACGCCGAGCAAGGGCGCGCCGTCGTTCTGCGCGTTGTCCGCCTTTGCTGTTTGCTCGTTCTTCTGCGAGCCGAGAGTCAAACTGACGGTCTTCTCCGCGCCGTCGCGAAGAAACGAGAGTTCCACCTTATCGCCCGGCTTCAGCGACGCAACGCGGCGAGTGAGGTCCGCAGCGTCCTTTATCGGCTCGCCGTTCAGTTTGGTGATGACGTCGCCAGACTTCAGACCAGCCGCAGCGGCAGGCGTTCCGGACTCCGCCTGGTCGACCAAGGCGCCGCCGGCGCCCTTGAGTCCAAGTCCGTCGGCGATATCTTGGTTGACCGGCTGAATCATGACGCCGAGGTATCCGCGCGTGACGACGCCGCCGTGTTCGAGAGAGTCGACCACGCTATCGACGGTGCTTGCCGGTATCGCGAAGCCGACTCCGACGCTGCCGCCCGAGGGCGAGTAGATCGCAGTGTTCACGCCGACCACTTCGCCCTTCAAATTGAAAGTCGGTCCGCCCGAATTGCCCTTGTTGATCGGGGCGTCGATCTGCAGGAAGCTGTCATAAGGACCGTTCCCAATATCGCGGCCTTCGGCCGAGATGATGCCGGCGGTGACGGTGCCGCCGAGGCCGAAGGGGTTGCCGATGGCGACCACCCAATCGCCGACCCGCGGTGCCTCCTTGGCGAAGGAGACATAGGGGTAATCGCCGTTTTCAGTGACCTTCAGCAGCGCCAGATCGGTCTTCGTATCCGTGCCGATCACCTTGGCGTCTAGGGTCTTGCCGTCGTTCGTCGTCACGGTGACGGTCTTCGCGTGGTCGACGACGTGGTTGTTGGTGACGACGTAGCCGTCGGCGGAGATGAAGAACCCGGAGCCGAGGGCGACGCTTTGCTGAGGCTCCATTTGACGGGGCGCCATGCCATTCTGATCGCCGAATCGCTTGAGGAACTGCTGTATCTGCGGCGGTAGATTGTCCATCTGGCCGGACAGATCGTCGGAACGAGCCGCAGCGTCCTCGATTTTCACTTTGACGGACACCACCGCTGGCTTCACGCGCTCGACGACCGCGGCGAAAGACGGCACCGACTGCGATTGCAGATCGGAAGTCACGACGGCGGCGGCGCTCGCCGGCGCCGACGCGGACATGACCATGCCGCCGATGGCGCCGGATGCGATCAGCGCCACGACCGCGGCGGAGGCGAGCATGCGATGGCGATGAAGATTGCGGTTGTTCAAATCGAATAAAGACATGATGTTTCTCCATGGCGGGAAAGGGAGTTCTCCGCGCTCCATGGCGACACCATGCGCTTCGGCGCCCGCCTAGAAGGTGGCCGGGGCGTTAAGCTTTCTTCATCGCGCTGAGAAAGAACTCGTTTCGAGCGGACACGGCTCGCCGAGCAGCTTCAGAGTTCATTGCAAAGCGCAATCGACCTGTGACGCGCAGCGTTAGACGCGGCCTCAAGAGTCAGGTCTTTTTGGCCGGGGCCGGCTTCTTCTGAATCTCCGCCAAGATGATGCTCGCGCGCGCCGCGCCTTTATCTCGGTCGCTCGGCGACATCGATGCGAAGGCGGCCTCGCGCTCGACCTTTGCGAAGCCAAGCCCTTCGATGACCGCCACTTCCGACCAAGCGTAACTCTCGATTGGATCGGCCGCTATTCCCAGCCCGAAACGGTACATCTGACCAAGCAGCATCGCGGCGCGCGGATTGCCTTGTCGCGCAGCCTTGCCCAGGAGATCGAAAGCTTTCGCATAGTCGGGCGGCGTGAGGTCGCCGTTCAGATAGATTTCTCCGAGCCTCGCTTGCGCGGGAATTGCGTTCTGGGTCGCCGCTTTCTCGTAAAGCGAGATCGCCTTGGGAACGTCCTTTGGCGCGCCCACGCCCAGTTCCGACATGTGCGCGAGCCAATATTGAGCCGTCGCGTTGTTTTCGGCGGCGAGATGCTCAAACAAATTCAGCGCGACCGCGTCATTCCCGTTGGCGAAAGCAAGCTTGCCCAATTTGAGCTGTTGCGCGCTCGACTCAATCGGGGACGGGACGATGCCGGAAAAGCCGCCGCGCCACCGCACCTCCTGCAATAGCCCGCCGATCGCCAAGGCGACGACAATCGCGCCAACCATGGACAGTGAGAGTTTCGGCCCGGCAGGCGGCTGCCGGCGTGGATCGGCTACAGTCATGTCATCCTCAGCTGGAAAGCCACCTCGGCGGCGAATTGATTGGCAACGGAATGTCCGCGCTCTTAAAGTTCAACGATACGTCGCAACTTCGCCGATCATGTCACTCGTCATCTTGCGGGGGCTCGGACGTCGGCGATGACCAATCCATGGCCCCCCATTTCGAATTTCGCGCACGCCAGAGGACCCACCCCTGTTGCTGGTTGGCGCTCAATTGTGGGAGTACGCCGAGACGATCTCATTGACGAGTTTCGCTGCAGCCTCGGCGCCGTGATCTCGCGCGTCCTAATTGTTTCAGAGCGGGCCTGACCGCGCCATTCAGCGACCTGCGCGGATGAGAGCCTACGCCGCTTTTGCGCCAGCGTAGACATCAAGGCGCGAGGGGTTGACCGCGCCAAGCATCGCCTTAGCGCGAGCCACTTCCTCCGCCGACCCGCGCGCCATCACCAGAAAGCTATCTTCCTTTACGGCCGTTTCGTATTTGATCACGCTGTCCTTCGGTATCCCGGCGCTATAGAGCGCGGCGCCGAGGGCGCCCAGCCCGCCCACCACCACGGCATTCTCAATACCGGAGATGAGCACGGTTGCCAGATACCCAAGCACGACGACGTGCCCGACAAAGGGGATAGTCATGAATATAGCGCCAAAGAACAGGCCCCAGAAGCCGCCCCAGAAGGCGCCGCGAGAGCCCCAAAACTTGACCCTGTCGCCGGCGGTGTAGAAGCCGACGACCTTCTCGTCGGTGTGGTATCCCCTGCCGACAAGGCTGAGATTCTTCATATCAAAACCCGACGCTGCCAGCTTTTTCACGGCAGCCTCCGCGGCATTGTGGTCCGCGAAGACGGCAACGACCGAATCAACTATTTCCATTTGATCCTCCTTCAAGATCGGGCGGCGCCAGGCACTGGAACCTCCCTGTCGCGGGCTTCGGGTCGTAAGCAAGCCACGGAACATTCGCGACGATCGGCTCTCCACGTCCGTCGCCTAGCCGATGGAAAGATATTTCGCGGCGACCGCGCGCAGATAGACTCGGAAACTACTCACCGCCGTGTCGAGCCACCGCGCAAATTTTGCTGTGATGGGGCAATTGGCCGCTCGCGCGGCGGACGCACAACGAAAATACACGCGCTGACTTACGCCCAGTGCCGTCCGCTCGCCTTCATGCTCACCGGCGGCCAATTCGCCGACTGCACAGCCGACGCCCCAGCGCTCGAACAGCTTCCCGATTGCGAAATCATGCACGCTGACACGGGCTACGAAGCCAATGCCATCCGCCGCCAAGTCGAGGAGCGCGGCGCGATGCCGAACATCCCGCCCAAAGCCAATCGCAAATGGAAAACTACTTCTCGCCGTTCCTCTAACGCAACCGAAATGCCATTGAGCGCATGTTTTGTTGCCTCAAGGATATTCGGCGCTTGGCGACACGATACGATCGCAACGCGGTCAACTTCCTCGCCGCCGTCTGCATCATCGCCGCTACCATCAGCCGCAGGTTATGAGTCCGGAACCTTAGTGCTGATACCCGGCCCTGAGTAGATTCCGAATCTTGCGCGGTTGCGCGGCCGAAAGCTAAACGCGAAGAACGTACGCATCGTCGCATTACGCATCGTCGCATAATGGCCCGGAAGCCGTATATCGCAGGGGTGGGAGGGCAAGAAAGCGTCGTGGCCGAGGCGAACCGTACGTCGTCCGACGCTTCCGAGGCGGTGCCCCCGGTCCTCGAATTGCGCGGCGTCGGCAAGACCTTCAGCGGCGTGCATGTGTTGGCCGGCGTCGATTTTTCCGTGCGGTCCGGCGAGGTGATGGGGCTTGTCGGCGAAAATGGCGCGGGCAAGTCCACGCTAATGCGAATCGTTACCAGCATCTACGATGCCGATCCCGGCGGAACCATCCGGTTCGATGGAGACGAAATTCATTTCACCAACACAAGGCTAGGCGAAGCGACCTATACTCGCCAATCTCAAGATCGCGTGGCGTCGTCCCATTCTCGCCAGCGATTGAATGGACATCCAAATTGAGACCCACCAAAAGATGCTTAGGCGCCTGAGGCGGTCCACGACTCCGTCATCCCGATCGGCTCGAGCCGCATACCTACAACTTGCTGGCGATCCAGTTGCGGGCGTCGGAAGCTTGGGCGGTCCCAAATACGCGTGTGTCGCAGGGGATCAGGAATCGGAACGCCATTATTGCGATACGGATCCATTCGACGTCGGTCACCACCGCCACCCGTTCCCAACGGGTGAGATGCTCCATTCCAACCTTGAAATCCTCCCACACGGCTCCCGGGTCGATTCCAGCGAAATCTGTCGCGGTCTCGTAGTAGAGCCGGACCTTCCGATTTCGCTCCAGCGCCCTGGTGACTGCGGGTACAAGGACCGATTCGTAGTCGGCTTTCGTCACTCGGCCTTTGCATACAAAGGCGAGAACGTGTTCCGGAAAGTTTGGCAAACTCTCGATCATCGACTTTCTCCTGTATGTGCCTCGGAGTCTCCGGTTCGAAGTGTTTTCGGCGGGAATTTGAATGTGGCCGCGGGGGGCGCGATGGCTCTTGGCGCATCTCGGCATGGGTACGGCGTCCCGCTAACCGGTGAAGCGCCTTCAGCGTTCCGACTGGTTTTCGCGAGATTGAAAGCGCAGGGCGCCAAAAGAAGAACTGGTTTGGTCGTCATTTTACCTCCGCTTCTTGGTCAGCGGGATCGCTGGCCAACTTGGGCTCGTTGCCGTGCGCCGCGTGATGGCATCGATGCTGGAGGCCGGTCCGTGGCGTATAGCATCAATCGCGGAGTCGATTCGGTGCGTCGGCATGTTGCGCTCGCCCGATTTGTCTCAGCCGCTTGAGCGACTCGGCGAGCAACGGCTCCTGCTTCAGCAATTCCTTGACGTGCTGCGAGGCCAGACGCTCCAGCAACGCCGCCCCCTTCACCGTGAGGGAGACGAGCACGCTGCGACCGTCCGTCGGCGAATGGCTTCGTTGGACAAGGCCGCCGGCGACGAGGCGGTCGATCATCTGCACCGCCCCATGATGCTGGAGCAGCATCTGATCGGCAAATTCGCGGATCATGAGCGCGCCGGCCGGATGCGTCTTGACGACCAGCAAGGCTTGATACTGTTGCGTCGTCACGCCCGCGGCGCCGGTCGCCGCCTCGCTGAACGCCAGGAAACGCCGCAGCGCCAGGCGGAATGCCGCAAGGCCTTCGTAAACGCTCGGATCGATCGGCGTCGTTTCGCTCATGTCCACGTTGTATCGCGGTTCGGGCATGCACTCACGCGCCGCGCCGCAGCCCTCTCTGCACGTCCCTCGACCGTTGGAGAGGCACCACGGCCGAAAGCCGAGGGCAAGAAGCGCATCGAACCGTCCTTTTCAAGGTCTTCAAATTATGTCATGATATGAGATATTCTGCCAGTCCTTTGAACCGGTGGGTCACGCATCGCGCGGGACCGATCGGCCGAAGTTCGGGCCAAGCCGACGACGGCGCGCAAACCAGTCGGAAGCGATCGAACCGAAAGCCGCCATGAAGCCCAGTTCCGCCGATGTCCGCGACACTTCTTCCGCCTCCAGCGCGATCGTAGAAGACGAAACCCGAACGCTCAGCCTGCTCCGGCTGACCCTGCTGGGGCTCTCGTTGGGGATCGTGACGGGAATCGGTGCGGTCCTGTTTCGCGAACTGATCGGCTTGCTCCACAATCTCTTTTTCGCCGGCCGCTTCGTCTTCGCCTATGACGCCAACGAATTCACGGCGCCGAGCCGATGGGGCCCATTCGTCATCCTGGCGCCCGTCGTCGGCGGCGTCATCGTCACGTTCCTGGTCAGCAACTTCGCCCCCGAAGCCAAGGGCCACGGCGTTCCGGAAGTGATGGACGCCATCTACTACAAAGAGGGCATGATCCGCCCGATCGTCGCCTTGGTGAAATCCCTCGCCTCCGCTTTTGCGATCGGCAGCGGATCGTCGGTGGGACGCGAGGGCCCGATCATCCAGATCGGCTCGGCCATCGGCTCGACGCTCGGCCAGATCGTCGCCATGCCCACGGGCCAGCGCATCACCCTGGTCGCCGCGGGCGCGGGCGCGGGCATCGCCGCGACCTTCAACACGCCCATCGGCGGCGTCATGTTCGCCATCGAACTGATGTTGCCGGAGGTCAGCGTCGACACCTTCCTGCCCGTGGCGATCGCGACCGGCGCGGCCACGTTCGTCGGTCGCTGGTTCTTCGGCGATCAGCCCGCCTTCCAGGTGCCGCCGATCGTCGCGATGACGCCGCACGCCAACACCGTGTCGTTGCTTATCTTGTACACATTGCTCGGGGCGCTGGTCGGCGTCGCCGCTGCCGGGTTCGTCCGCGGCATCCATATCGTCGAGGACGCTTTCGACCGCATCCCCTGGCGATATGTGCGCCACATGCTGGGCATGCTGCTGGTGGGCGTGCTGATGTACGCGTTGTTCCGAGCTTTCGGCCAATATTATGTCGACGGCGTCGGCTACAGCACGATCGAAAGCATTCTCGTCGGCAACACGTCGGCGGCGTGGCTGCTCGGCCTGCTGTTCGTCTGCAAGATGCTGGCGACGTCGACCAGCCTGGGCTCCGGCTCGTCGGGCGGAATTTTCTCGCCCTCGCTGTTCATGGGCGCTACGCTGGGCGGCGGCTTCGGCTCGCTTCTTGCGACCGCAGGGCTGCACATGCCTCTGAACATCCCCGCCTTCGCCATGGTCGGCATGGGCGCGATGGTCGGCGGCGGCACCGGCGCCGTCATGACCGCGGTCACCATGATTTTCGAGATGACGCGCGACTATGACATCGTCATGCCGCTGATCCTGGCGGTCGCCGCCAGCGTCGGCGTGCGCCGGCTGCTGTCGCAAGAGAGCATCTACACGCTCAAGCTGGTTCGACGCGGGCGCTCGTTGCCCAAGGCGCTGCACGCCAACATGTTCCTAGTGCGCAACGCGCACGAGGTCATGGACCCCAACGTGCTCGTCCTGCCAGCCAACGTGAGCTTCGATGCGCTCCTTCGCGAGCACGAGACGCAAGGCCGCTTTCAGCATGTCGTCGTGACCCGGCAGGGCCGCCTCACCGGCGTCATCCGCGTCAACACCGGCCTATGGCGCGGCCTCGAAGGCGCGCACACGCCGGTGACCTTGGGAGACGTGGCCAGCCGCGACTACACCGTCGTTCGCGACGACGCGATCGCCTTCGACGTCATCGAGCGGATGTGGCGCAAACGAGCTTTCATGGCGATCGTCGTCAAGGGCCGCGGAATTCCGCACGGTGACGACGTCGTGGGGGTCATCACCAAGGAGCACGTCGCCGACTCGGTGGCGCGCGGCATGAAGATTTATCCGAATTGACGACGAGGAATGGCGAACTCGTGAACGGCGTCGGCGCGAGCCACCGCGTCGAAAGCGGGTCTGAAATCGGGAATGCGTCGTGATGTGTTTATCAATGGAGGCCGACTTCTTAGCTCGTTACGGCGGCGATCCGCCGGGACAAAACGTAATGCCGGAAGGGCGGCGCTTTGCTCGGGCTTCGGTTCGTCCGAGCGCGGCGCCCTGTCCGGGGCGCCGCGCCCGTCGGGCGCTTTCCTATCCGCGATTCCCTTCATCGGCGTCGCGTTTGCGGTTGCGACCGGCGGACCCGCTCTCCGTCCAGGTACTCGCATCGAAGAGGAGCCGTCGACAATGGCAGCCTATATCATCCCGATTTTCGCGTTCGCGGTGATCTTGATGATGATTCTTCGCGACGCGGAGAACTACAAGAGATCGCACCCGCCGAGAAAGCCACCGCCGTCGCGGGCCGGAGACTCGCACTGAGTTAAGGCCGGCAGGCGGGCGGCCGAGGATGCCCTCGCGGGCCCTACGGCGCGCAAGGCCATCGACGCGCGAACAGGAGAAATCGACCAAGATGACGACGTCCCAGGGGCTCGCGGGAACGCATCTATCGACACGGCAATCGTCGCCCGCAGTTCTTCCGAACAGCATGAAGTCGCTCGCCGATGGACGCGCGAAGGAGCCGACTCTCCCGCAAATCGGCAGCCGCTGGCGCAAGTTGCTCGTCGCTCTGGCCGTGCTCGTCGCCGGCGCGGTTCTGGTCGTTCCCTTCGGGGATGTCGTCGCCAACCTCGATTATCATGCGATGATCGGAGCCTTGCGGCGAATGTCGGCGGCCTCGATAGCCTTGTCGATCGGCGCGACGGCGCTGAGTTTCGCGGCTCTCGTCGGGCGAGACGCGAGCGCCTTGCGCTACGTTGGCGCGAGGATCTCCTTTTCCGCTCTCGTACTCGCGGGGTTTTGCGGGTCCGCGCTGGGCAACGCGGCCGGATTCGGCGCTTTCACGGCAGCGGCGGTCCGTTACCGGGTCTATGGCGCCGTCGGCGTCAAGTCGGAAGACATCGCGCGCCTTTTGCTGTTCGTCCTCGGAGGGTTCGCGCTCGGTCTGGCGAGCGTCGGCGGAGTGGCGACGCTGCTGGAAGCCGATCCGGTCGCCGTTTTGCTGGGCTGGTCTGCGACGCCGCTACGGATCTTGGCGTCGGCTGCGCTCGCATCGGTCGCGAGCTTTTTTATTTTCGCGCTGCGAGGCGAGGCGAGGATCGGCGGAGTCCTGATCGCCGCGCCGACCACGACGGTCGCTGCGACACAGCTTGCCCTCACCTCCATCCGGCTTTTTGGCGCGGCTTTGGCACTGTGGGCTTTGCTGCCAACAACGCAGGTCAGCTTTCCCGAGTTCGCGGCGATCTTTTCCGCTGCTACGGCCCTCGGCGCAATCAGCCACATTCCGGGTGGCGTCGGCGTGTTTGAGCTGGTGGTGTTATGGGCCTTTCGCGGCCAGGCCTCTTCTGATGCTGTCGCGGCGGCGCTCCTCGCCTACCGAGGCGTCTACTACGTGCTCCCTCTCATTCTCTCGTCAGCCCTTTTCGCAGTTTTCGAGGTGCGTTCAGCGGTGCGGGGACGATTGGCGAGCGACGATGATCGCCTCGCACGCGCGGCGACCCGCCTCTCGCCGACATTTATCGGCGTACTGACATTTGCCGCCGGCGTGATGCTGCTGGTGTCTGGGGCGACGCCGACGTTCGGCGGGCGTCTGACGGCGCTGTCGCTCCATGTTCCGCTATGGGCGGTGGAGACGTCGCACTTTCTCGGCAGCTTGATCGGCGTCATATTCCTTTTCGTCGCCCGCGGCCTTGTCGATCGGCGCGACGGCGCCTGGCGCATCGCTTTCTGGCTGACCCTCGCGAGCTTGGGCTTTTCGCTGATGAAGGGGCTCGCTTTCGCCGAAGCCGGGTTTCTGACGGTTCTAGCGATGCTGCTTCTCGCGACCAGGCCTCAATTTCACCGGCCGACGTCGATGCTCGATCAGCCCTTCACGATAGGATGGTTCGCCGCGGTCGGGGTGATCATCGCGGCTGCCTTCGGCATCCTCGTCTTGGCTTTCAACGGCGTCGATCTCAGGGCTCGCGATCTCTGGTGGCAATTCGCGTTCGATGCTCAGGCGCCGCGCGCCATGCGTGCGCTGGTTGGCGCTTCGGCGCTTGCCGTGTGTTTCGGCGTGGGCCAGTTGCTGCGCGCGCCAAAAGGTTTGGCGAAATTGCCGAGCGAAGCTGCGCTCGCCGCGGCGGCCCAGATCATTCGCCGACAGGGTCGAAGCGACGCCTTGCTGGCGCTGATGGGCGACAAGAGCCTCATCTTCTCCCAGTCAGGCGACAGCTTCCTTATGTACGGCAAACGCGGTCGCAGTTGGATCGCCCTCTTCGATCCTATCGGCCCCAAGACTGAATGGGCCGAATTGATCAAGCGGTTCGTCACGCTGGCGCACGCGCACGGCGGCCGAGCCGCGTTTTATCAAATCCCCCCGGAGAGCTTGCCCTTCTATTTAGACGCCGGGCTGACGGTCATGAAACTCGGCGAGGACGCGAGGGTGCGGCTGGCGTCGTTCCGCCTGGAAGGCGGCGCTGCCGCGCATTTGCGTTATGCGCTCAAGCGAGGCGCGCGCGATGGGCTGACCTTCGAACTCATCCGGCCAAAATGCTCCGGCGCCGCGATGGAGACGATCGCGGCGATATCCCACGAGTGGCTGGAGGCCAGAGCGGGAGACGAGAAGGCGTTCTCGGTCGCCGCCTTCGAGCCGCAGTTCATCGAACAGCAGTGGATAGCGATCGTTCGTCAACAGGGCGAGGCGATCGCTTTCGCGAGCGTGATGACGACAGATGCACGGAACGAGGCGTCGGTCGGTCTCATGCGGCATCGCGCCAAAGCCTCGCCCTACGCGATGGAATTCCTGTTTACCCAGCTTATTTTGGCATTGAAGAGCGAAGGCTTTGAGACCTTGAGCCTCGGGGTAGCGCCGCTCAGCGGCGTGCGACGCGAGCCGTTGTCTTCACGCTGGCATTGGGTCGGCGCTCAAATCTGGAAGCACGGCGACCGCTTTTACAACTTCCAAGGGTTGCGGATGTTCAAGGGAAAATTCAACCCGGCTTGGGAGCCGCGCTATCTGGCCGCGTCGGGGACCGTCGGTCCGTTTGTCGCGTTGGCGGACGCAGCGGCTTTGATCGCAAAATCAACCGCCACGAAAATCAGCGCATGAACAGGAATCTGCGCCTGCTATGCTGTGCGGCGGCGCTCGCGCTCTGGTCGCAAGGTTCGACATCGAGCGCGGAGACGATCGACGCCGCGAGTTTCGGGTCCGCGCGCATTGATGTGCCGTCGGGCGCGCCACTCAGCTTCGTCGCGCTGTTCTCGGACGAGACTGGATGGAATGCCGACGATGATCACGCGCTCGCTGAGATCGCTCGCAACGGCGCTCTCGCCATCGGCATAGACACGAAAGTCTATCTGCAAAATCTCCAGGCCAATCGGAAAGCCGTGCGCCAAGCCGATTGCGTCGATTTCTTTCAGGACATCGAGGACTTGAGCCGACAGGTTCAAGCCCGCCACCCCTCGCCGTTCTATAATCTGCCAATCGCCGCCGGCCTCGGCGAAGGCGGCGCTATCGCGTACGCGGCGCTCGCACAAGCGCCAATCGCGACGCTGTCTGCGGCAATTTCCGTCAATCCGACGCCGACGCTGGAAATCTCACGATCGCTGTGCCGCCTCGACTCCTTCGCACTGGATGCGAACGGCGCGCGCAAGCTGGGCTCGGTTACCGCGCTGCACGGCGCGTGGCAGGCGGCGTTTGACGGGGCCGCGCAGCCGATGGCGCGCGCGAGCGTCGAGGCGTTGGCGCGTGGCGGCGTCCCCGTTGAGATCACCCCAATGACGGGGACGGATTCGCGCGCCAATCTCGCCGCCCTCGTTGAACGCTACATGGGGGCCGCAGCCAAGCGAGGCGTCGACACGCTTCCTTTGGTCGAATTGCCTTCCGATCGACCTTCGCGCGTCATGGTCGTTTTCGTTTCCGGCGACGGAGGTTGGCGCGATCTCGACAAGACCATCGGCGAGAAACTCCAGGCGCTCGGCGTCCCCGTCGTCGGCTGGGACAGCTTGCGCTACTTTTGGAGCCGCAAGACGCCCGAACAAACCACCGCCGACTTGACGGCGATCTTGGCCGCCTATGGCGCCAAATGGCATGCGGACAAGGTCGCGTTGGTCGGCTACTCGTTCGGGGCCGACGTGTTGCCGGTTGTCTACAATATGCTGCCGGCGGCCTATCGCGAACGAGTCGCGATGATTTCGTTGCTCGGCCTGGAGCCCAAAGCCGACTGGGAAATTCATGTCGCGGGATGGTTCGGCGCGCCGCCCAGCGAAGCGGCGACGCCGCTGGCGCCGGAATTCGCCAGGATTCCGGCCGGACTTGTCCAATGCTACTACGGCGTTGAAGAGACAGACCCCGGCTGTCGCGACCTCGCGGACAAGGAGATGGAAGTGATCCAAACGCCGGGCGCCCATCACTTCGGGCAGGATTACGACGCGATCGTCAAAGACATTCTGGACGGCCTTCGCAGAAGGTCGGCATTCTAACGCTGAGCCGCTCCTGGGCGACGAACTTGGCGTACGTTTCGAGAGCTTCGCCGCATCTAGGATGACGAGACCCCTGCAAAGTGTCTGCTTGCGCTCCTTGCGCGAGCAAGCGACTTTCCAATCCCGCCATTCGTCGCTTCAGCCAGCGCGTTTCGAGCCCGCAACATCGAGCGCGCGCCAAGCGCGCGCCGAGCCCGACAGCGACGCCGACAAAGCCTCGCCGCCGCGTCGATGCCCATGCTGCGGCGGCCGAATGTTCGTCGTCGAGACGTTCGACGGCGCGCATCCCGCGCGCCCTCCGTCGCCGATCCGGATCAGGATCGACAGCTCATGAGCGCATTTCCCCCGTCCCTCGCTCCACAACGCCGATCGTCTTCGCCTCCGCCCGCGCGCCGACGCCGACAGACGTTGCGCGCCCGTAGTCCCCAGACCCTCTCCGACCGCGCCAGGCGCGCCGAGCCAAGCATGCCTCTTCCCGAGCAAGCTCGTCGCAGTCCTGCAAATCGACCAAAGCCACCGCTTCCGCTCGTTCCGCACCCGGCAGCCGCCGCACCGCGATCCTCAAATCCCCATAGATCGCTCCAGCGTAAGCAGCGCCCTTCCTGCCCGCGGTTTCCTCCTAGGGAGGCTTTCGAACGCCGGCCCCAGCTCCAACCCCGCCGTCACAAAGGGGCCGGAGTCCGAAACCCTCGTATGAGGGTCGGAAAGTCAACCATCTTTTTCGTCTTGGTGAACTCCGATTTTTCACTTCACGGCCCAGAACCGCCGCCAAAGCGTCGACATAACAAGCAAAACGCGCTTCACGCGATTGCGTCTCATGCTCCATAGTCCCCGCCATTCGCCGATCAGCCGAATCAGCAAAATAGCAAATCCCGCAGCCGAGCGAATCTGGGAAAATCGTGACTCAGTAGAATTAGAGAAGCCGCCGGTACGAGGAACGGCTAAGGGGCGCGGTATTTGGGCAGGGCGAGTACGCCCGTAGGCGGCTTTCCTTGCCCGTCTGCGCGGCAAATTAGGGGCGAGCGTCGGCTGGGACCAACTCAAATTGGCTGGCCTTCGCGGCAACGAACTCTCTACCGCGACAGTCGCTCGCGCCCCTTGTTAGCTCTCTGCGCGGTGCCTAAATCTACAGAGCCCGAAGGGCAAGGCGGAGCGCTCTTCACCTAGCGGGCGCGAACTCGTTTCCCCGGCGAGCGGTTCGGTCCCCCCAGACCGCCCGCCGGGTCCGCCGGGACGCTCGGCGCTCGGTTGGCATGAAGACGCGAGCGCTTTGATTACTTCACCCCTATTCGCCGCCTCGCGGCGGTCGCGCTACCCCGCGCCCGCGCCGGGACCGGCCGGCGTCATCGCCGTCGCGCCAGAGGCGAAGACCGGCGCTGGCATCGTCGAGGAGCCACGGCAAATCGGCTTGTCGCCGCACTCGGCGCGAATCATCCTCGAAATCGGCGATATCGCGCGCTCGGCGCAACGGCGCAGCGCGGCGCTCGGATCTTCGAGCGAATACGCGGCGCAGACGAATCCAGGGGTGACGATCGTTCTCGGCGGCGTCCTGGCGCCCTGATCGGCGCGCGCTTTCGCGCGGACGCCTCGCGATTTATCGATCGGGGCCCGCCGTCGATTGCGACTCGTTGTCGATCAAGGCCTGGACGGCTCGGGACTTCCCGCGTGACGATGTTCGTGAAAGCAAGTGTCGCCTGTGTGTCGCGCTGTGCTTAAACGTGAAACTGCGCCCATTCAGCAACGGCAGTGCAGTCAAAGATGAGATTCTTTGACGCGTGAGTCTCAATTTAGCTGCATAATTGAGACTCAGGAATTGGGTTGTTGTACGCCGAGAATGTTGGTGGCAATTGCGCCGAAGTGAGCATGGTAGGCGCCGATCGTACGGCCATGAACTTCGGCGATTATTTTGGGGCCTGAACGCTCAACGATCGCGACCCCAGCGAGCAGCGTCGGACGAAGCGACAGTGGCAAGATCGGTTTGTTCGCGGGCGGAATTGTTGCTCCATTCGGCGAGACAAGGCGGTCGAAGCCGGGAACCACGGGATCAAGGACCTTTGGCGTCTCAATCCAATGCTCGGGATCGATCAGTTTCGGATCGCGGCGGATCAGCAGGAGCCTGAGCAAGTCAATTGGTGACGCCCATGTCTGGATGCCTCGCTCGGCGTAGTCATCGAGCAGACGCTCGCCACCGAGCGCTTCTTCCCAAGAGGCAAGTGAAGGCGGCCCGTCGCCGCTGTTGGCTGCGCTCCCCTGCCCTACCGTGCTCAATTGATATCCGCAGACAGGACAAGTGATGCGCCAGGCCTGGAAGCCAGCTGCGCAAGATTGCTGCATTCACGTCGGCGCCCATGTTCTTTGTTGCGCAGGTCGAACATGTCTGGATCGGTTCTGCCGCTACCAGTCGCCTCGCGGAGCTTGAGATATTCGCGAACGTCATGCGACGAATATCGACAATCTCACGTCGAAAAATGTGTGCAGTTCCCCCTGTTCGTCGGTCAGATGGTTATCGGCAGCTCTTAGGGAGCGCGCATCCGGGTCCGCATGGCGCAGCATGGCCCGCAGCGAGACACCAAAGAACGCCGCATGCCGGGCGATCCACGACGACAAAAGTTCATCGGGAACCGGCGGCAGAATGACGGGCAATTGCTTCTCGGCGCGGTCGCTCGATTTCATGCAGCAGCCTCGCCGTCGGAAAGGGGTCGCCAGTTCTCGACCACCTCATCTGTTATTCGCTCTTGCCCACTTTGCGCGGCGTCAGCGGCGAACCGGTGGCCTGCACTCCCGCGTCGAGGTGCGAGAAGGGTCGCCGCGACCGTTCCCAACGTGGGCGTTTGATCCGCCTCTCCCGAGCGTCTCGACAGACGGATCGGAATACTTGCCGTTGCGAGCATTGTCGCTGACGGCCTCATGCGGGATCAGGCTGAGTAGTTTCCGAGTCTACCTGCGCAGGGTCGCTGCGAGATATCACTGCATTGCTCGGACGACTGGGGTCCCGTCGCGGAGGTGGTTGGAATTGGGTTGGCGTAGTCTCCGGGTTGCTCAACCCCAATGATTCCGGCGTTAGCGCGCTGGAACGGAGACCACGCCATGACGAGAGATACCACGAAGGAGGCGGCTGTCGCCGCCGAGGTTTTGCTTTTCGATGATTGGTTCGACGCGATCGAGGCCGGGGTGCGCGCTCGCGTGCGCGGATTTATCGAGACGATGCTGGAGGAGGAACTCTCCGGCGCGTTGTCGCGTCCGCGCTACGGCCGGCGCAAGCCAGGCGAAGAAGAAGCGGCGCCATCGGTGGTGGGCGTGCGCCACGGCCATCGCGAACGGACGCTGACGGGCACGTTCGGCAAGACGCGGATCGCCGTGCCGCGCGCGCGTGTGGAAGGCGAGGACGGCAAGACGCGCGAATGGCGGAGCGGTTCGCTTCGCGCCTATCAGCGGCGCACTCGGGCCGCCGACGCCTTGATCGCCGGGGCCTATCTCTCGGGGACCAACACCCGCCGGGTGCGGCGCGCATTGAATGCGGTTTTCGCCGGGCCGGTCGGCAAGGACGTCGTCAGCCGCGTCTGGCGCAAGGCGAAGGGCGACTGGGACGCCTGGAACGCGCGTTCGCTCGCCGAGGAGCCGATCGTCCGGCTGATCCTCGACGGCACGGTGGCGCGCGTTCGACTCGACAGAAAGGCGACTTCGATCTCGCTGCTCGTCGCGCTCGGCGTGCGCGCGGACGGCCAGAAAGTGCTGCTGGCGATCAAGACCATGGGCGGCGAGAGCGAGGCGGCCTGGCGCGCGCTGCTCGACGATCTCGTCCGGCGCGGATTGCCGAGGCCGGAGCTGGTCGTCGTCGACGGCGCGCCGGGCCTCGAAAAGGCGCTGGCGGCGCTGTGGCCCGAGATGGCTGTCCAACGCTGCACTGTGCACAAGCATCGCAATCTGCTCGCCCATGCGCCTGAGCGGCTGCACGAGGAAATCTCGAACGACTACAAAGATACGATCTACGCGGCGACGAAGCCGGAGATCGAAGCCAGGCGCAAAGCCTTCGTCCGCAAATGGCGGCTCAAATGCCGCGCCGTCGCCGACAGCCTGGAGGAAGCCGGCGACAAGCTCTTTACCTTCACGCGCTTCCCGCCGAGCCAGTGGAAGTCGATCCGAACCTCGAATGCGATCGAGCGATTGCACGAGGAGTTCAAGCGCCGGATCAAGACCCAGACCGTGCTGCCCTGCGCCGAAACCGCCGCCATGCTGTTCTGGGCGCTGCTCGCCTCCGGGCAGATCGCCATGCGCAAGGTCGACGG
>JBEKLU010000050.1:0-34665 GCA_050010035.1 Roseiarcus sp. | reverse complement strand
GCGCGCACCTCCGTCTCCTGGCCGTAGCGCGAGCGCGCGGCCTTCTGCATCGCGTCCTCCATCGAGGCGAGCACGATCGACCGGTCGATCGATTTCTCGCGCGCGACGGCGTCGACGATCTGTAAGAGTTCGAGTCTGTTGGCGCTGACGGCCATCGTCTTCTCCTTTTTCGGACGACGGAGGACCAAAGACGGACGACGGATAAGTCTATCTATCGTCCGTTCGTTTTCCTCTGTCCTCTGTCCTCTGACGTCTGTTCTCTGTCTCGCGTTGTCTGATCGCCGCTTTTTCGCGTCGCAGCGTGGCGCGGATCAAGTCCTCGGTGAGCACCAGGCGCGCCTCGGCCATGTCCTTGATGGCGAGATCGACGCTCGATTCGGCGCCGTCTTCGCCGCCCGGCAGACGAAGCCGCGCGACGGGCCCCGCCTCGAGCGACGCGACCGCCTCGATCTTGCCTCGGAAGCGCTTGCGCCCGTTCACGGGAAGCGCCATCTCGATGCGCGCTTCGCAGCCGATCGCGCGGCGAAAATCCGATTCGCGCACCAGCGGCCGGTCGATGCCCGGCGAGGAGATTTCGAGCCGGTAGGCCTGGCTGATCGGCTCCTCGAGGTCGAACACCGGCGACAGCGCCTGGCTCGCGCGTTCACAGTCGTCGATCGACATGGTCCCGTCCGGGCGCTCGGCCATGATCTGCACCGTCGCGCCCTGCACCGCGGAAACCTTGACGCGGACGACGCGCAGGCCGAGATCGCGCAAACTCGGCTCGGCGATGCGCGCGATGCGCCGCGCCAGGCCGTTGTCGTCGATCAGGCGCGCCTCGTCGAGCCCTTCGGCGGGCGCGGGCGCGATTCTCGCAGGAGACGTTCCGTCCATGGTCCTTGCGGCAATAAAAAAGAGCGGGTCCCGGCCGGGCCCCACTCTCAAAATCTCTCCTTATCGTCACCGATCAGGAGCTATGAGATTGCGTACAGGCAGGTATATAGGTGAAGCGCCGCGCCAATGCAACAAAAAACGCCGCTGGCGGTGTGTGCGCTGCGCCCACGGTTGAATTGAGCGACACGCCAGCCGATTGTGTCGCGAGCCGACGACGCCAAGGGAGAACGGCGCAATGCGGGTCGTCCCGTTGAAGTCTTGGATGCTGCTCGCTTTGCTAGCGGCGGGGTCGCTGGCTTCGCCGATCGATCTCGCGCGCGCGCCCAAGCCGCAAGTCCCTTCGCCGGCCTGTCGGGGCCGTGGGTCGGCGACGGCTCCATCCGGCTTGCGAACGGCGCCGTCGAGCGCCTGCGCTGCCAAGCGACTTACGCCGTCGGCGGCGGCGGCGACACGCTCGACCAGACGCTGCGCTGCGCGAGCGCGCAAGACAGTTTCGAGTTTCGCATCGCGCTCGAGAACAACGCCGGCGCGATCTTAGGGAATTGGAGCGAACTCACCCGCAAGGTCGCGGGCGGCGTTTCAGGCCATGGCGGGAACGGCGTCATCCAGGCGGCCGTGCGCGGCCAAGCGTTCAGCGCCGACGTGACGGTTGCGACGCGCGGCGCGCAACAGTCCGTCGAAATCCGCGCCCAGGGCGGCGGTTTCTCCACCGTCTCGATCCTTCTGCGCCGCGGGCGTTGAGGACGGCCGCGGCGCGTCGATTCGGCGGCCCGGCGAGCGCCGGCGCCGCCTTCACGCCGTCGGCAGCTTGTAGTCCTTGAAGGTCTCGCGCAGCTTCAGCTTGTTGATCTTGCCGGTCGCGGTGTGCGGGATTTCCTTCACCAGTTGCATGTCGTCGGGCATCCACCACTTGGCGACGCGGCCTTGCAGGAAGCCGAGAACGTCGTCGGGCGTCGGCGTCTTGCCCTCCTTGGGCACGACGACGAGCAGCGGCCGCTCGTCCCACTTGGGGTGAGCGACGCCGATCACCGCCGCCTCGGCGACGTCGGGGTGGCCGACGGCGAGATTCTCGATGTCGATCGAGGAAATCCACTCGCCGCCCGACTTGATGACGTCCTTGGCGCGGTCGGTGATCTGCATGTAGCCGTCGGGGTCGATGGTGGCGACGTCGCCGGTGTCGAAAAAGCCGTCCTCGTCGAGAATCTGGCCGCCCTCGCCCTTGTAGTAGGCCTTCGCGACGGCGGGGCCGGCGACTTTCAGGCGGCCGAAGCGCTTGCCGTCCCAGGGCAATTGCCGGTTCTCGTCGTCGACGATGCGCATTTCGACGCCGAAGGGCGCCCAGCCCTGTTTGCACTTGATCGCGAAGACGTCCTCGTGGGTCACGCCGGCGGGCTGCGGCTTGATCGAGCCCACCGAGCCGAGCGGGCTCATTTCCGTCATGCCCCAGGCGTGGCGGACCTCGACGCCGTAATCGTCCTCGAACGCCTTGATCATCGAGGGCGGGCAGGCCGCGCCGCCGATGATGACCGTCTTCAACGTGGACAGCTTCTTGCCTTCCTTCTGGAGATAGCCGAGCAGCATCAGCCACACGGTCGGCACCGCCGCCGTGAAGGTCACCTTCTCCGTCTCCAGCAGCTCGTAGACCGACGCGCCGTCGAGACGGGCGCCGGGCATGACCATCTTCGCGCCGCGCATCGGCGCGGAAAACGCCAGGCCCCACGAATTGGCGTGGAACATCGGCACGACCGGCAGGACGCAGGATTCCGGCCCGACCGGCAGGCAATCCAGCCCGGTGCTGAACAACGAATGCAGGACGTTGGAGCGGTGCGAATAGAGCACGCCCTTGGGATGGCCGGTCGTGCCCGACGTGTAGCAGAGCCCGGCGGCGGTGTGCTCGTCGAATTCCGCCCAGCGAAAATCGCCGTCGACTTCGCCGATCCAGTCCTCGTAGGCGACGGCGTTTTTCAGCTTGGTCGCAGGCATGTGCGCGGCGTCGGTGAGGACGACGTAGCGCTCGACGGTCGGCAGCTTGTCGGCGATCGCCTCGAGGAGCGGAACGAAGGTGAGGTCGACGAAGACGAACCGGTCTTCGGCGTGATTCATGATCCACACGATCTGCTCGGCGAACAGGCGCGGATTGACGGTGTGATAAATCGCGCCGATGCCGGTGATGCCGTACCACGCCTCCAGGTGGCGGTGCCCGTTCCACGCCAGGGTCGCGACGCGGTCGCCGAGCTTCACGCCCTCGCGTTCGAGGCGCTGGGCGACCTGCAACGCGCGCGCGCGCACGCCGCGGTAATTGGTGCGGTGGATCGGGCCCTCCACCAGCCGCGTCACGACTTCCCGGTTGGGGTGTTGGATGGCGGCGAAATCTATGATCTTGTGGATCAGCAGTGGCCATTCCTGCATCAGCCCTAACATCGCATTCCTCCGCTTTCCCCGGGGCGCCTCGAGCGCAAGGCGCGCCGTTTGCCCGCTTTTTCACGCCAATACCATGGCGCGAGGGGCGGCGCTAGGCAACTCCCAGCTCTTGCAAATTGCCGGCGCGTTCGCGCGGCTATAGGGTGGCCCGGCGCAGCGCCCCGGAGACGACGATCGATGCCCGAACAGGACAGTCAGGACCTCGCAGTCCGCGTTTGGTTCCGATTTCTGCGCCTGGAGAGCCGGCTGCAGGTGGCGGTCGCCGAGCGGCTCCGCGAAATCGGCCTTTCCGTTCCTCAGTGCGACGTCCTGACGACGCTGACCGAGGCGGAAGGGATCAGCCAGCAGGAACTGGCCAAGCGCCTCTATGTGACCAAGGGCAATATTTCCGGCCTCCTCGACCGGCTCGAAAGCGCCAGTCTCGTGGAGCGCCGCTCCATCGCCGCCGATCGGCGCCAATACGCGATCTATCTGACCGCCTCGGGGCGCCAGGCGGCGGTCAAGGCGATCGCCGTCCAGCACGCGCTGATCGCCGCGACGCTGGGCAAGTTGTCGAGCGAAAATCTCGCGAGCTTCGAAGACCTGCTGATCGCCACGCGCGATCTCGTGCGCGCCTACCACGAGCGCAGGCGCCCGAGCGACGCCAAACGCCCGCCGCCCGGCGCCCGCGCGCGCGCCTGAGCGGGCGCGACGCGGGCCCGGGGGCTTGCTATCGAAACAACGTCATCGCATTGGCGATCGTCTGCAGAACACCCCAGGCGAGGGGAATGCCGACGAAGCACCAGGCGAGCGCGACTTTCAGTTTCATCGAAGCGGACGATTTCGCATTGGCCATGGTCGTTCCCCTCAAGCTCCGGCCGGATCGCCGGCGGCGGCGACTTCGGCTTGCGCCTCTTCGGCCTCATGCTCGGGGTGCATGTGAAAGCGGTGATGGACCGCCTTGACGAACAGGTTGCAGAAGAACCCCACCACGAGCAGTCCGGCCATGATGTACATCGTCGTGTTGTAGGCTTGCGCCTTCGGCACGCCGTTGTCGATCTGGTATTGCCTGATGTAATTGACCAGCACCGGCCCGAAGACGCCCGCCATCGACCAGGCGGTGATCAGCATGCCGTGGATGGCCCCGACGTAGCGCGTGCCGAACATGTCTCTGAGATAGGCTGGCACGGTCGCGAAACCGCCGCCGTACATCGAAAGAATCACGACGAAGCACAGCACGAACAGCGTCACGCTGCCGATCGATCCGGTCGAGGGCACGAGCGCATAGAGCACGGGCCCGAGCACGAAGAAGCAGAAATAGGTGTTCTTGCGGCCGATATAGTCGGAAATGGTCGCCCAGAAAAAACGCCCGCCCATGTTGAACAGGCTGAGCAGCCCGACGAAGCCCGCCGCGGCGACCGCGCTCACCCGCCCCGGGAACATTTCCTGGCTCATCGCCGAGGCCTGACCGAGCACGCCGATGCCGGCGGTGACGTTCAGGCAGAGAACGCCCCAGATCAGCCAGAACTGCGGCGTCTTCAGCGCGTCGTAGACGTAGACGTCGTTCTTGGTGATCAGCTTTTGCGCCGTCACGGGCGGCGTGTAGCCCTCCGGCCGCCAATCGGCGGGCGGCACGCGAACGATCGCGGCGCCGACCCACATGAAGCAGAGATAGATGACGCCGAGACAGAGGAAGGTCTCCGCCACCCCGATATGCGTCGGGGTCGAGAACTTCTGCATCAGCCAGACGGAAAGCGGCGAGGCGATGAACGCGCCGCCGCCGAAGCCCATGATCGCCATGCCGGTGGCCATGCCCGGGCGATCGGGGAACCACTTGATCAGGGTGGAAACCGGCGAGATGTAGCCGAGCCCGAGCCCTACGCCGCCGAGCACGCCGTAGCCGAGGTAGATGATCCACAGCATGTGCAGATAGACGCCGATCGCGGCGAAGAAGAAGCCGCCCGCCCAGCACAGGCCCGAGGCGAACATCGCCCGCCGCGGCCCGCCGTCCTCGACCCAGCGCCCGAACACCGCCGCCGACGCGCCGAGAAAGAAGATCGCGATCGAGAAGATCCAGCCCAGATCGGTGAGCTTCCAGTCGTCCGGCGCGGCCTGACCGACGCCGATCAGCTTGCTCATCGGCAGGTTGAACACGCTGAAAGCGTAAGCTTGCCCGATGCACAAATGGATGCACAGCGCCGCCGGCGGAACCATCCACCGGCTGAACCCGGGCTCGGCGACCGTGTGCGCGCGATCGAGGAAACTGAAAAATCCACCTTGCGGCGCGGCCGCGTTCGCACTCGTCATCGCGTCCCCTCCCGCTGGCAATCGCGGGCGAGCTGATCGAACGAAGGCCTTCCGCGCGTTCGCGCGCGCCTTGCGGCAACGTCAAGTGTTTGCATCGTATCCTCCCTTTATGCGCTCGACGCCCATGGCTGCGCGCCGACCTTCCCTTGGGCGTCGGCTCAGCCGGCGCCATCTCGTTTCAGCGCCGACACCGCGCCGGTCGCGATCGCGTTGAGCCCGGCGCGCCCTGAATCGGCGTAAGCGATTATTTCGCGTATCATTTTCGGCGTCCAGTAAAGTTTGAGATGCGTCGCCGCGCCGGCGGTCGCCTCGCGCTCGGGCAGCGCGCCGAACTCGGCGCCGATCTGGTTGGCCATGCGCACCAGCTTGTCGATTTTCGCCATGCTCACGCGGCCAGTCCTCCGCTCGCCTCGCTCGCCGCGACCGTGTAAAGGGTCGCTCGATCGGCGCGGGCGATCGCTATCAGCGTGAGGCCGTACTCTCGCGCGCGTTCGAGCGCGAGCGAGGTCGGCGCCGAAAGCGAAACCAGCGTCGCCGCGCCGAACGCCGCCGCCTTGGCCACCATTTCGAACGAGCAGCGGCTGGTGAGGACGATGAAGCCGCTCGCCGGATCGACCGAGGCCAGCGCCAGCGCGCCGATCAATTTGTCGAGCGCGTTGTGGCGCCCGACGTCCTCGCGCGCGAAAAGGACCGCGCCGGAACGGTCGCTCCAGGCCGCGCCGTGCACGGCGCGCGTCTGCGCATTGAGCGGCTGCGCGCGCTCGAGGCCCTGCAGCGCGGCGCGGATCGCCGCCGGCGCGATCGGCGCGCTCGAGGGAACGGGGCGGCGGGGCTTAGGCAGGTGGGCGAGGTCCTCGAGACCGCAAAGGCCGCATCCGGTGCGCCCCGACATCGCGCGCGAGCGCGCCAGATGCGCGCTCATGCGCTCGCTCGACAGCGCCACGTCGAGGCGCAGCCCCGCTTCGACGGCCTCGATCGCGACATGGCGAATCTCATCGACGCGGTCGACGATTCCCTCAGTGAGCGCGAAGCCGACGGCGAAATCCTCGAGATCGCATGGGCTCGCCATCATCACGGCGAAAGGCGCGCCGCCGAAGGCCAGTTCGACCGGCGTCTCGGCCGCGATCGCGCGCTCTCGCACAGGCCCGTAGGCGCCGTGCTCGTAATCGAAGTCCTGCGTCGGCGCGAGTATCGCCCCCGGCTGCTCATTCGGCGGCATGGATTTCGGCCCCGGCGACGCGGCGGCGCGCAACGCCCTCCTCGCGATCGCGTTCCTGCCAGTCGGAATAATGGTTGGTGCGCCTGACCTGCACCGCCGTCACCTTGTATTCGGGACAATTGGTCGCCCAGTCGGAATTCTCCGTCGTCACCACGTTGGCGCCGCTGCCGGGATGGTGGAACGTCGTGTAGACGACGCCGGGCTGCATCCGCTCGGAAATCTTCGCGTGCAGCGAAACCTCGCCGACGCGGCTCTGCAACGAGACGAGATCGCCGTCGCGCACGCCGCGGCTCTCCGCGTCGAAGGGGTGAATCTCCAGCACGTCCTCTTCGTGCCAGCGGCTGTTCTCGGTGCGCCGCGTCTGCGCCCCGACATTGTATTGCGTCAGGATGCGCCCTGTCGTCAGCAGCAGCGGGAACAGCGGCCCGGCGCGCTCGTCGGTGGCGACGTACTCGGTCAGCATGAACTGGCCCTTGCCGCGCACGAAGCGCTCGACGTGCATGGTCGGCGTTCCCTGAGGCGCGGCGTCGTTGCACGGCCATTGGATCGAGCCGAGCTCGTCGAGCCTGATGTAGGAGACGCCCTTGAACGTCGGCGTCGCCTTGGCGATCTCGTCCATGATCTCGCTGGGATGCCGGTACTCCATTGGGACGCCGAGGGCATGGGCGAAGGCGATCGTCGCCTCCCAGTCGGCCTTGCCGGCGAGCGGCTCGATCGCCTTGCGCACGCGATTGATGCGGCGTTCGGCGTTGGTGAAGGTGCCGTCCTTCTCGAGGAACGAGGCGCCGGGGAGGAACACGTGGGCGTAGCGCGCGGTCTCGTTGAGGAAGAGATCTTGCACGATCACGCATTCCATCGCCTCAAGGCCGGCGGTGATGTGCTGGGTGTCGGGATCGGACTGGGCGATGTCCTCGCCCTGGATGTATATCCCCTTGAACGAACCCTCGACCGCCTCGTCCATCATGTTGGGAATGCGCAGGCCCGGCTCCTTGGACAGCTCGACCCCCCACAGGCGGCGGAAGATCTCCTGCGTCGCGTCGTCGGAAACGTGGCGGTAGCCGGAGAATTCGTGCGGGAACGAGCCCATGTCGCACGAGCCCTGCACGTTGTTCTGGCCGCGCAGCGGGTTCACGCCGACGCCCTCGCGCCCGATATTGCCGGTCGCCATCGCCAGATTGGCCATCGCCATCACCGTGGTGGAACCTTGCGAATGTTCGGTGACGCCGAGACCGTAGTAGATCGCTCCGTTGCCGCCCGTGGCGTAAAGGCGCGCGGCGGCGCGAACATCGGCAGCGGGAACGCTGGTCGCCTTGGCCGTCGCCTCGGGAGAATGGCGCTCTTCGGCGATGAAGCGCGCCCAGGACTCGAAATTGGCGCCATCGCAGCGCTCGCGAACGAAGGCCTCGTTGACCAGCCCCTCGGCGACGATCACATGCGCGAGCGCGTTGAGGACGGCGACGTTCGTCCCCGGCCGCAGCGCGAGGTGGAAGTCCGCCTCGACATGCGGCGTGCGCACCAGGTCGATGCGGCGCGGGTCGATGACGATCAGCTTCGCGCCGGCGCGCAGCCGCTTCTTCATGCGCGAAGCGAACACCGGATGCGCGTCGGTCGGGTTGGCGCCGATCACCAGGATCACGTCGGCCTTTTCGACCGACTTGAAATCCTGCGTGCCGGCCGAGGTGCCGAAAGTCTTGGAGAGGCCGTAGCCGGTCGGCGAATGGCAGACGCGCGCGCAGGTGTCGACGTTGTTGTTGCCGAAGCCGACACGCACCAGCTTCTGCACCAGAAAGACTTCTTCGTTGGTGCAGCGCGAGGACGTGATGGCGCCGATCGCATCGCGCCCGTAGCGCGCCTGGATGCGCTTGAATTCGCTCGCCGCGTATTGCAGCGCTTCGTCCCACGTCACTTCGCGCCAGGGATCGTCGGTTCGGCCGCGGATCATCGGCTTGACGATGCGATCCTTGTGGGTGGCGTAACCGTAGGCGAAGCGGCCCTTGACGCAGGAATGGCCTTCGTTGGCCTTGCCGGCCTTGTAGGGGACCATGCGCACGACTTCTTCGCCCTTCATCTCCGCCTTGAAGGAGCAGCCGACACCGCAATAGGCGCAGGTGGTGACGACCGTGCGCTCGGGCGTCCCGAGGGCGATGACGCTCTTCTCGTTCAGAGTCGCGGTCGGGCAGGCCTGCACGCAGGCGCCGCAGGAGACGCATTCCGAGGAGAAGAAATCGCCGCCGCCGGGCGAGACTTTCGAATCGAAGCCGCGGCCGAGAATGGTCAGCGCGAACGTCCCCTGCACCTCCTCGCAGGCGCGAACGCAGCGCGAACAGACGATGCACTTGGAGGATTCGAAGGTGAAATAAGGGTTGGAGGAATCGGTCGGCGCCTCGAGATGGTTTTGCCCGTCGTAGCCGTAGCGCACGTCGCGCAGGCCGACGACGCCGGCCTGGGTCTGCAATTCGCAATCGCCATTGGCGCTGCAGGTCAGGCAATCCAGGGGATGGTCGGAGATATAGAGCTCCATCACGCCGCGCCTGAGCTTGGCGAGCCGCGGCGTCTGGGTATGCACGACCATGCCGGCTTCGGCCGGCGTGGTGCACGAGGCGGGCGTTCCCTTGCGCCCTTCGATCTCGACCAGGCACAGGCGGCACGAGCCGAAGGCTTCCAGGCTGTCGGTGGCGCACAGCCTCGGGATCGGCGCGTCGATCAGCGCCGCCGCGGCCATCACCGAGGTTCCCTTGGGCACCCTGACTTGTCGGCCATCGATGGTCAGGACGACGCTTTCCTCGCCGACCCTTATCGGCGTTCCCGAATCGAATTCTTGCACCAGGGCCATCTCGAAGGCTCCTACTCGGCTGCGGCTCGCGGCGAATCCTTGAGGAAATCCTCAGGGAAATGATCGAGCGCGCTGAGGACGGGAAGCGGCGTCAGGCCGCCGAGCGCGCACAGCGACCCGTCGGTCAGCACCTCGCAAAGATCGCGCAAGAGTTGGATGTTTTGTGGGCGGTCGCGGCCGGCGACGATTTTATCGACCGTCTCGACGCCGCGCGCCGAGCCGATGCGGCACGGCGTGCACTTGCCGCAGCTCTCGGCGGCGCAGAAGGAAAAGGCGAAGCGCGCCTGCCGCGCCATGTCGACCGTGTCGTCGAACACGACGAGGCCGCCGTGGCCGAGCATGCCCTTGGCGGCGAGCATCGCCTCGTAGTCGAGCGGCGTGTCGAGGAGGCTTTGCGGAAAATAGGCGCCCAAGGGGCCGCCGACCTGCACCGCGCGAACGGGGCGGCCCGAGCGCGTTCCGCCGCCGAAATCCTCGACGAGCTGGCGGATGGTGGCGCCGAAGGCGAGCTCGACGAGACCGCCGCGTTTGACGTTGCCCGCGAGCTGGAACGGCTGCGAGCCGCGCGAGCGGCCGACGCCGTATTCGGCGTAGGCGTTGCCGCCGTGCGCGAGGATCCACGGCGTGGAGGCGAAGCTCAGCACGTTGTTGACGACGGTCGGCTTGCCGAACAGGCCGGAAATCGCCGGCAGCGGCGGCTTGGCGCGCACCTGGCCGCGCCTGCCTTCCAGGCTTTCGAGCAGCGAAGTCTCCTCGCCGCAGATATAGGCGCCCGCGCCGAGCCTGGCTTCGACGTCGAAGGCTCGGCCCGAACCCAGCACGCTCGCCCCCAGCAGGCCCGCGGCGCGCGCCCGCTGGAGGGCGGCCGAAACAAGAGCGAAAGCGTGCGGATATTCGGAGCGGATATAGACGTAGCCCTTGGTCGCGCCGACGGCGAGGGCGGCGATCGCCATGCCCTCGATCAGCGTGAACGGATCGCCCTCCATCAGCATGCGGTCGGCGAACGTGCCGCTGTCGCCCTCGTCGGCGTTGCAGACGACGTACTTTTGCTCGGCGGCCAAGCCGGCGACCCTGCGCCACTTGATCCCGGTGGGGAAACCCGCGCCGCCGCGCCCGCGCAAGCCCGAGGCGACGACCTCCTCGATCGTGCGCGCCGGACCAAGCGCGATCGCTTCGCGCAGCCCCGCAAGGCCGCCGTGGCGGCGGTAGTCGTCGAGCGACAGCGGATCGACGACGCCGCAGCGTGAAAATATCAGCCGCTGCTGGTTCTTCAGATAGGGGATTTCGTCGACGAGCCCGAGCGCCTTGGGGTGCGCGCCGGCGGCGGGGAAGCCCGCGTCGAACAGCGAGGGGACATCGCCAGGGGCCATGGGGCCGTAGGCGAAACGGCCCTCGTCCGTGTCCACCTCGACCAGCGGCTCCAGCCAGTAGAGGCCGCGCGAGCCGGTGCGCACGAGCGAAACCTCGACGCCGCGCGCCTGCGCCTGCCTCGCGATCGCCCGCGCCGTCCGGTCCGCGCCGACCGAGACGGCGCCCGAGTCGGCGGGAATGGTGACGCGCGCGCTCATGACCGCTTCTCTGCGGCTCGCGCGACGACCTCGTCGATCGCTTGGGCGTCGAGCCGGCCGATCGGCTCGCCGTCGAGCAGCGCGGCGGGCGAAAGCGCGCAATTGCCCAGGCAATAGACGGTCTCGACGACGAGCGGCGCGCTCGGGTCGGCGTGGTCGACCTCGACGCCGTGCGCGTGGCCGAGGTGCGCGACCAGGTCCTCGCAGCCGAGCGCCTGACAGGATTCGGCGCGGCAGAGCTTGAGCGTCGCCCCGTCGACCGGCGCGCGCCGGAAATCGTGGTAGAAGCTCACCACGCCCAGGATTTCGGCCTTGGAGAGATTGAGCGCCTGCGCGATGGCGGGTATCGCGGCGTCGTCGATATAGCCGAAGCGCTCCTGCAGGGCGTGCAGGATCGGCAGAACGGCGCCGGGCTCAGCGCTCTTCGCCGCGATCACGGCGCGCGCCTGGGCCTCGTCCCAAGGCGTCCTGCCCTTCATCTCGGAGCTTCCCGACAAAACACGCGCCCTCTCTCCCGGTTCGCCGCCCGGCGGATCTATCCGGTCTTTGTGGCGAAAATCTCCCGGCGCCCGTCGCGATGCAAATTGAACGTGCGGACCGATCGATAGAAAAACTCTATCAAAGACCGTTCGCTCTGATCGGCGCGACGATGAGGGCGCCGATGTCTGCCGGCTGGTCCATGGCGAAGAGGTTGCGCGCGAGCGGCGCGGGAGGGTCGCGGTCGGCCATGATCAGGCCGATGGTGCGCCGCGCGGTCGGCTCGACGAGTTCGACCGCGCGCGTATTGTGGGGAATGCCGAAGAATTGCAGCAATTGCCGCGGCACGACCGACGACCACCGGCCGGAACTGGCGTGCGAAACGAGATTGAAGATCGAGTTGGTTTCGACCGAGGGCGCCGGCGTCTCGCCGACCGAGCGGAAGACGCCGTCGATGATGCGGCGGTTCTGCATGTCGAGCGTCAACAGGCACAGCGGCGCCGCCGCGGCCTCTTTCCAAGAGATCGTCCGCCGGTCGGCGTAGCGACCGGCGGCGGGGGTCAGAAAGACGTATTCTTCCTCGTAGATCGGCTTGACCTTCACCTGCTCCAGCGGCTCGTTGTCGAGATAAGTGAGGCCGACGTCGAGCTCGAAATCCTCGATGCCGCGCTGAATCTCCTGCGAGTTCAGCGACAGCACGGTGACGGACACTTGCGGAAAGCGCGCGATGAAGGGCGCGGTGAGCTGCGCCACGATCGGTAGCGCGGTCGGCACCGCGCCGAGCCGCAGCCGGCCGGAAAGGCCCTTGTCCAGTTCCTCGATGTCCCTGCGCATGACTTCGGCTTCGGCGAGGATGCGATGGGCGCGCTCCAGCGCGAGTTCGCCCTGCCTGGTCAGGCCGACGAAGCGATGGCCGCGCTCGACGATCGGCGCGCCAAGATCCTGTTCGAGCTGGGCAATCGCCGCCGAAAGGGTCGGCTGCGTCACGTGACACGCCGCCGCGGCGCGCCCGAAGTGCTTTTCGCGCGCCAGCGCCACGAGATATTTCAATTGCCGCAGCACCATGGCGCGCAATCTAGCCGGGACGCGGCGGCGGCGATAGCCCATCTCTATCGATTGCGGCGGCGGCGGCGCGGCGCTATGGAGGCGCCGGCCCACGATGGAGGAGCGAAGCTTGAGCCCAGCCAAATCGCGCCGCGAAACGCCCGGCTCCGCTTCCGCGCGGCGCTCGCTCGCCGTCGCGTTCGCGGTGATCGCGCTTCTCGGCCTGGGGATCCTGATCGCGGCGACGCCGGGGCGCAGCCCCAGCGCGCTGGTCGGCGGCCCGTTCGCGTTGCAGACCGCCGACGGCAAGACGCTGACCGACGCGGACCTGAAGGGGCGCCCCTTCCTCGTCTACTTCGGCTACACCCACTGCCCGGACGTCTGCCCGACGACGCTCGCGCAGATCTCGGACGCGCTGCGCCTCATGCCGGACAAGCCGATCCGCGCGCTGTTCGTCACCGTCGATCCCGAGCGCGACACCCCCGCCTTGATGGCCGATTACGTCAGCAGCTTCGATTCGCGCTTCGTCGGCCTCGGCGGCAGCCCGGAGCAAATCGCCGCGATCGAGAAGGCCTATCGCGTCTATGCGCGCAAAGGGCCGCTGCAGGCCGACGGCGGCTATTCGATGGACCATTCCTCGGTGGTCTACCTCATGGACGCCAACGGCGCCTTCGTCGAGGCGCTCAATATGGAACGCCCGCCCGCCGAAGTGGCGAAGGAATTGACGGACTATTTGTGAGCGCGGCGCCCCGCCCTCAGTCCATCCGCATCGCGATCCCCGCCGCCGCCATGCGCTCCTTGGCCTGGCGGATGGTGAATTCGCCGAAATGGAAGATCGAGGCCGCCAGCACCGCGCTGGCGTGGCCCTCCAGGACGCCGGCGACGAGGTGGTCGAGGGTCCCCACCCCGCCCGAGGCGATGACGGGAATCGTCACGGCGTCGGCGACGGCGCGGGTCAGCGCGATGTCGAAGCCGATCTTGGAGCCGTCGCGGTCCATCGAGGTCAGCAGGATTTCGCCGGCGCCGAGCGCGGCGACTTCGCGCGCGTAATCGACCGCGTCGATGCCGGTCGGGCGCCGCCCGCCATGGGTGAAGATCTCCCAGCGCGCCGGCTCGCCGGGCTTGGAGACCTGCTTGGCGTCGATGGCGACGACGACGCACTGGCTGCCGAATTTCTCGGCCGCGGCGCGCACGATCCTTCGGTCGGCGACGGCGGCCGAATTGATCGACACCTTGTCGGCGCCGGCGAGCAGGAGATTGCGGATGTCCTCGAGCGCGCGCACGCCGCCCCCCACCGTCAGCGGCATGAAGCAGACTTCGGCGGCGCCCCGGACGACGTCGATCAGCGTGCCGCGGTTCTCGTGGCTCGCGGCGATGTCGAGAAAGCACAATTCGTCGGCGCCGGCCTTGTCGTAGGCGACGGCGCATTCCACGGGGTCGCCGGCGTCGCGCAGATCGACGAATTGGACGCCCTTGACGACGCGGCCGTCCTTGACGTCGAGGCAGGGGATGACGCGAGACTTAAGCATGCCGGACCTCCGCCGCGCGAATCAGCGCCAGCGCCTCGCGCGCGTCGAGCCGCCCGTCGTAGAGCGCGCGCCCCGAGATGGCGCCGGCCAGGCGCGCGCAATCGGGCTCCAGCAGGCGCTTGACGTCCTCGATCGAGGCGAGCCCGCCCGAGGCGATTACGGGAATGGCGACGGCCTCGGCGAGCGCCACGGTCGCCGCGATGTTGAGCCCCTGCAAGACGCCGTCGCGGCTGATGTCGGTATAGATCAGCGCCGCGACGCCGGCGTCCTCGAAGCGGCGGCCGAGGTCGAGCGCGGAAACGTCCGACGTTCTGGCCCAGCCGTCGACGGCGACGCGGCCCTCGCGCGCGTCGATGCCGACCGCGATGCGGCCGGGATTGCGCCGCGCCGCCTCCTCCACGAAGGCGGGGTCCTCGACCGCCGCGGTGCCGATGATGACGCGCGCGACGCCCTTTTCGAGCCAGCCGTTCACCGTCTTCATGTCGCGCACGCCGCCGCCGAGCTGCACCTTCATCGTCACGCCGGAAAGAATGCGTTCGACGGCGGAAGCGTTCATCGGCTTGCCGGCGAAGGCGCCGTCGAGATCGACGACGTGCAGCCAGTCGAAGCCTTGGGCCAAAAAGGCGCGCGCCTGCGCCGCCGGATCGCGGTTGAACACGGTCGCCTGGGCCATGTCGCCGCGCACCAGCCGCACGCACTCGCCGCTCTTGAGGTCGATGGCCGGGTAGAGAATCACGGGCGCCACTTGAGGAAATTGGCGATCAGGGCCAGGCCGAGTTTTTGGCTCTTTTCGGGATGGAACTGCGTGCCGACCATGTTGTCGCGCGCCACCATCGCGGTGATCGGCCCGCCGTAATCGGCGGTGGCGACGACGTCGGCGGGGTCCACCGCGTAGAGCTGGAACGAGTGGACGAAATAGGCGTGCAGGCCGTTCTCGCCGGTGGCGATCCCGGCGAGCGCGGGATGGGCGCGCTTCACGCTCAGCGTGTTCCAGCCCATGTGCGGGATCTTCAGGGCGGGGTCGTCGGGCAGGATCGGCGCGACGTCGCCGCGGATCCAGTCGAGCCCCGCGACGACTTCGTGTTCGAGCCCGCGCGTCGCCATCAGTTGCATGCCGACGCAGATGCCGAGGAACGGCCGGCCGCGGCGGCGCACCGTTTCTTCCAGCGCCTCGACCATGCCGGGCACGGCGTCGAGCCCGCGCCGGCAATCGGCGAAGGCGCCGACGCCGGGCAGCACGATGTGCTCGGCGCGCGCGACATCCTCCGGGCGCCCCGTCACCTTGACTGCGCGCTGCAAGCCCGCCTCGCGCGCGGCGCGCTCGAACGCCTTGTGCGCCGAATGCAGGTTGCCCGAGCCGTAGTCGACGATCGCCACGCTCATCTCAGCGGCCCGCCTGCGGGAAGAGCCCGAGAACCTCGGGCGGGCTCGAAGAGGGCGGGGGAGGGGCGGCGCGTTGGCCCCCCCGCGACGGCGGCGGGACGAGGGCGCGCGCGAAAAAGCCGAATTCGGCGGCGGACGCATCGCGCGCGCAGACGACGTCGGCGAGCGGCCGGCCGCGGCGCGTCAGCGCGGCGCCCTGCAAGGCGCGGCCCTCGAAGCCGAGATAGAGCGCGCTCAGAACATAGAGGCCGACCGCCGCGTCTGCGCCCAAGACGCCCGACGCCAGGGCGAAGCCGACGAGCGCGGCGCCGATGAGCCAGAGCGCCAGCGGGCGCCACAGCCGATGGGCGAGAAGCCAGAGCGGCCCGAAGACCAACGCCGTCCGGCAGAAGCCGAGCTTGACGAACTCGGCGCGCTCCAGCGCCGCCGCCTCGCCCTCGCCGGTCGGACAATGCACCGCGTAGATCGCCATTCGCTCATGGCCGCCCGTTGCGGACGGTCTCCTCTGATCTATTGCCTTACAGCGCGCCCTTGGTGGAGGGAACGCGCGCGGCCTGCCTCGGGTCGACTGCAAGCGCGGCGCCAAGCGCGCGCGCCACGCCCTTGAAGCACGATTCGGCGATGTGGTGGCTGTTGGCCCCGTAAAGCGTCTCGATATGCAGGGTGAGGCCGGCGTGGACGGCGAGCGCCTGGAAGAACTCGCGCACCAGTTCGACGTCGAAGGCGCCGATCTTCTGCGTCGGGAATTCGACGCGGAAGACGAGGAACGGCCGTCCCGACACGTCGAGCGCGACGCGCGTCAACGCCTCGTCCATCGGCAGAAGACAGTCGGCGTAGCGCGCGACGCCGCGCTTGTCGCCGAGCGCCTGGCGCAGCGCCTGGCCGAGCGCGATGCCGACGTCCTCGACCGTGTGGTGGTCGTCGATGTGCCGGTCGCCCTCGGCGCGGATGGCGATATCGATGAGGGAATGGCGCGCGAGCTGATCGAGCATGTGGTCGAAGAAGCCGACGCCGGTGACGACGTCCGCCTTGCCCGAACCGTCGAGGTCGACGGCGACCTCGATCGCGGTCTCGTTGGTCTTGCGCGATACGGCGCCCGTGCGCATGAACTGGCCTTTGCGTGGCTAAGAATTGGGCGGCGTGATAGCAAGCCTGGAGCCGGTTGGCCACCCGGAAAGAGTCCAGTCGCCTCGCGAGCGCTTATGCTGGCAGCCGAAAGCGATGACCCGTCATGGCCGGGCTTGTCCCGGCCATCCACGCCCATCCGTTCGCGTCAATCTTTGAAAGAGTTTCAATGACTTCACCGCGTGGATGGCCGGGACGAGCCCGGCCATGACGCAAAAAGGCGCTCCGCCTACACCCTGACCGCCTGTTCGGGAAACGAAAGCTGCTCCCTCGCCCGCCACTCCTGCGTGACGTAGTTGAGGATCACCGAGCGGCGCACGCCTTGAATCGGGCGCTTTTCGAAGCCGTGCCAGGTGTCGTCGCCGGGCACGAAGACCATCGCCGCGCCGCGCTTGAAGGGCGAGACGCCGAAATGGCGCTCGCGGCTCCAATAGATGTCGGTGCCGAGCGTCTCGTGGCCGGGGCCGTCGGAGAGGTAGATCAGGCAGGTGAATTTCTTCACCCCGAGGTCGGTGTGCGGCTCCAGCCAGAAGCCGTCGACGTCCTGCGCGTATTCCAGGCGAAGGAACGTGTCGTCGATCGGCGCGCCGAAAGCCTGGTGAACGAGGCGGACGATCGGCGGCGACTGCAGCGCCTCGGCGACCGCGCGCATGACCGGGAAGCGCGCCATCGCCGGGCCGTCGAAATAGCTGCGCCGGTCGTTGTGCAATTCGCGCTTGCCCGAAACGCCGTCGAGCGCCGGCGCGGGAAAAGGCAGCGCCGCGAGTTCGTCGGCGACGTCGGCGGGCAGGACGTTTTCCAAGAGATGATGGCGGTAGGGCGTCAGATAAGTCCGGCGCGCCGCGACGGCCGCCGTGAAAGCCGCGGCGACGCGGGCGGCCTCGGGGCTCGAGGCCGGAAACATCGTCCCTCGCGCGCTCTGAACCGACATGGCGTTCCCCGTTGCGTTGAAAGCGGCGCGCGGCCTTCAGCCCATGCCCAGCGCGGCGAGATAGAGCTCGAGGATTTCCTCTTCCTCGCGGCGCTTGTCGCGATCCTGCTTGCGGATCGACACGATCTTGCGGATGATCTTGACGTCGAAGCCGTTGCCTTTGGCCTCGGCGTAGACGTCCTTGATGTCGTCGCCGAGCGCCTTCTTTTCCTCCTCGAGCCGCTCGATGCGTTCGATGAAGGCGCGCAGGTGGCCTGCGTCGACGGCTTCGGTGCTCTTGGCGACGGCGGCGTCGGTCATGTCGCAATCCATGATGTGAAAAGGGTGGAATTTCGCGCATCAGCCATGGCCGGGCGCGCTCGCCGCGTCAAGCCGTGTCGTCGTTCCCGCCCAAAGGCCGGCGTCCGCCGACGGCGCGGCTGCCCCAGTCCTGCGGCGCGCGCGCTTCGGGCGGCGCGATCAAGGGGGCGATGATTCGCGCCAGGCGGTCGCCCCAGCTTTCCGCGCCCTCCGGGTCGGCGATCAGATCCTGCCGCACCTCGAGGAGCGCGTTGGAGAGGCCGCGCGCGGTCGCGACGGCGTTGACGGTGTCGCCCGCCAGGGCGCCCTCGTAGGGCTCGTTGTCGCCGATTTCGTCTGTCCCGAGGTCTTCTTCCTTCGCCAGCGCGCGCAGCAACTGGTCGGGAAGGCGCGGGTCGCAGTCCCAGAGGACGCCGACCTTCCAGCGCCGCGCCGCGCCGCGCCAACTCGGCGTGAAGGAATGGACCGAAAGGATCGCCGGCGGCTCTCCCGTCGCCAGCATCGCCTCGAGAGTCTCCTCGATCGCTGCGCGGTAGGGCGCCCAGAAGAGACGGCGGCGGCGCTCGATCTCTTGCGCGCCGACGCGCGCGTTGCCGGGCACGACGGCGCCGTCGGAAATGCGCATCACCAGCGTCGGGTCGTCGGGGCCGCGGTTGGGATCGATCAGCAGGCGCGAAAAGGTCGAAAGGATCGCCGGCGCGCCGAGACGCGCGGCGAGGCGGCGCGCCAGCTCCGCCGCGCCGATGTCGTAGGCGATATGCCGCTCCAGCGCCTCGCGCGGCAGGCCGAGCGCGCCGTAGCCCGGCGGCACGGCGTTGGCCGCGTGATCGCAGACGACGAGGGCGCCGCAATCCAGCGCCCCCTCGATTCGTTCGAACGGTCGAAAGGCGTCCTGCGCCTTGGCGACTTCCCGCAACAGCATCGCATCCATCCCGCCCCCTTGCTCGATCGATGCGGCGAGAATAAGGACGGGCCGGCATACCTCGTGCGGGCGTCGGCCCGTTCCTGGCGCTCGGGCCCACAAATCCATGACCCAGACCCTTCCGGCGGCGAGCCCACGCGGCGGCTTCGCGGCGCCTTTCGCGGCCCTCGTCGTCGGCGCCGTGGCGATGGGCGTCTCGCCGATCTTCGTGCGTGTGGCCGACGTCGGGCCGTTCGCCAGCGCCTTCTGGCGCGTCGCCCTCGCCCTGCCCGCGCTCTACGCCTGGACGCTGCTGAGCGAATCGGGCGCCGCGCCCGCCGGGCGCTTCGGCGTCGCGACCATCCTGGCGGGCCTCGCCTTCACCGCCGACCTCTTCTTCTGGCATCTCTCCATCGTCACCACCAGCGTCGCCAACGCCACCTTCTTCGCCACCACCGCGCCGATCTGGGTGGTGGCGTTCGGCTGGCTGATCCTCGGGCAGCGCGCCGAGCGCAAGATGCTGGCGGGGTTGGCGCTGTGCATCCTCGGCGGCGCGGCGCTGCTGGCGCAGAGCCTGCACATCAGGCCCGCGGGCGCGCTCGGCGACCTCTTCGGGCTGGCGACCGGCGTGTTCTTCGGCCTCTATTTTCTCGCCGTGAAGGCGGCGCGCGGCAAGAGCTCGGCGGCGCGCGTCACCTTCGAAGCGACGCTCATCACCGCCGCGCTGCTGTTCCTCGTCGCGCTGAGGCTCGAGCCCACGATCCTGCCGCACAGCGTCAGGGGCGTGGCGGCGCTGCTGGCGATGGCCTGGATCAGCCACGCCGGCGGCCAAGGCCTGCTGGCGGTGGCGCTCGGCCGCCTGCCGGCGGCGTTCTCCTCGCTCGTCATCTTCCTCGAGGCGATCGCCGCGGCGAGCTTCGCTTGGGCGCTGCTCGGCGAGCCGGTGTCGCTCGTCCAGGCGCTCGGCGGCCTCGCGATCCTCGCCGGGATCTACGTCGCGCGGCCGAGCTGAGGGCGCCTTCGCCGAGGCCGCCGGCGCATGGTTGACACGGGCGCCTCGCCGACGAATATGGCGCGGCGACGAGCGGCGCGAGCGGTCATGGGCGGAAAAATCGGTTTGTTGCTTTTCGGTTCGGCGCTCCTCGCCGCTGCGCCCGCGCGAGCGGACTTTCGCATGTGCAACCTCACCGCCAGTCGGGTCAGCGTCTCCCTGGCCTATACCGACGGGCAGAGCTGGGTGAGCGAGGGCTGGTGGAATCTCAAGCCGTCGGACTGCGACACGCTGGTGCGCGGCGCGCTGGCGGCGCAATATTATTACGTCTACGCGATGGACGAGCGCGGCGGCGAGTGGAAAGGCAAGGCCTTCATGTGCACCAGCGACCGCGAATTCAAGATCGAAGGCCGCCAGGATTGCTTCGTGCGCGGCTACGAGCGCACCGGATTCTTCGAGGTCGACACCGGAAAGGACGCCAAGAACTGGACCGTGCAGCTCACCGATCCGGCCAACCCCTGAGCGTCCCGCCTTTTTCCTTCACGTCGGCGTCGCGTCCCCGCGATAGGAGCGCCGATCAAAGGCCGGCTTGGCGGGTTCGCCCGCGCGCCGGCAAACCAATCGGGAGGTCGCTTTGATCCGACGCCGACGCCGCATCAAGATCATCGCCACGCTCGGCCCGGCCTCGGCCGATCGGGCGACGCTCGCCGCCTTGTTCGAGGCGGGCGCCGACGTCTTCCGCATCAACATGAGCCACGCCTCGCACGACGCGATGCGCGAGCGCGTCGCGATGATTCGCGCCCTCGAGGAGGAATGCGGCCGGCCGATCGGCGTCCTCGTCGACTTGCAGGGGCCGAAGCTCAGGGTCGGCGAAATCGAGTCCGGCTCGGCGCTGTTGCGCAAGGGCGACGCCTTCGCGCTCGATTCGAGCAGCGCGCTCGGCGACCAGACGCGCGTCTTTCTTCCCCACCCCGAAATCCTCGATTCGCTCAAGGCCGGCGACCGCGTGCTCATCGACGACGGCAAGGTGCTGCTGCGCGTCGCCGCGATCGCGCCCGGCCGCGCCGACACCATCGTCGAGGTGGCCGGGCGCATCGCCAACAAGAAGGGCGTCAGCCTGCCCGACACGACCATCCCGACTTCGGCGATGACCGAGAAGGATCACGCCGACCTCGCCGCCGCCCTCGACGAGAACATCGATTGGATCGCGCTGTCCTTCGTGCAGCGCCCGGAAGACGTCGTCGAGGTCAAGAAGATCGCCGGCGGCCGCGCCCTGGTGATGGCCAAGATCGAGAAGCCGCAGGCGATCGCGCATCTCGACGAAATCCTCGCCGTCTCCGACGCCGTCATGGTCGCGCGCGGCGATCTCGGCGTGGAAATGCCGCTCGAGCGCGTGCCGGGCCTGCAGAAGACCATCACGCGCTTGGCGCGCCGCCTCGGCAAGCCGGTGGTGGTGGCCACGCAAATGCTGGAGTCGATGATCACGACCCCGGTGCCGACGCGCGCCGAGGTCTCCGACGTCGCCACCGCGGTGTTCGAGGGGGCCGACGCGGTGATGCTGTCGGCCGAGAGCGCCTCCGGCCAATATCCGCGCGAGGCGGTGGAGACGATGAACCGCATCGCGGAGACGGTGGAATCGGAAGGGATCTATCCCACCATCATCGCCGGCCAGCGCGCGACGCCCGAGGCGACCGGCGCCGATGCGATCGCCGAGGCGACGCGCGACGTCGCGGAGACGCTGCATTCGAAGGTCATCTGCGCCTGGACCGCCTCGGGCTCGACCGGACTGCGCATCGCCCGCGAGCGGCCGGCCTCGTCGATCCTCGCCTTGACGCCTGTCGTCGAGACCGCGCGGCGTCTCGCGCTCGCCTGGGGCGTCCACGCCGTCGTCACGGAGGACGCGCGCGACGAACGCGACATGACCGACCGCGCTTGCCGCCACGCCTACATCGACGGCTTCGCCGGCGTCGGCGAACGCGTCATCGTCGTCGCCGGCATCCCCTTCGGCACCTCCGGCACGACGAACAATCTGCGCATCGCGGTGGTCGGCCCGGACGGCGGCGCGGCCTGAGCGCTCGCGCGCGCGTCGACGTCGAGAACCGCCGCTGCGACGCTTTCGGGCGCGCTGTGGTGCGGCGAATGGCCGACGCCGCGAAGCGTCGTCAACCTCGCGCCGGGAATGTCGCGCGCGCAGCCCGCCGAATGGATGCGCGCGTAGACGACGCCGTCGCGGTCGCCGGTGACGATCGCCGTCGGCGCGCAAATCGCGCCGTAGCGCGGCGACAGGGCGGCGACATGGGCCTCGGCGTCGACCACGTCCTCGGCGTTCGCCTTGAAGTGGAGCGGCCGCAGCACCAGGGGCAGACGCGTCGCCGCGATATAGCCGGGCGGCGTCGGGTTGGGATCGAACACCGCGCTGACGCCGGCGCGCATCGACGCCAGGCCCGCCGGCAGGACGATCAGGCGGCGAAACAGCGGCCCCAGCGCCCGCGAGGCCGCGAGCCGATAGTACCAGGCCACGCCCCCCGGCCAGGGATGGCTGACCGGCGCGACGAGGACGAGGCCGCGCACGAATTCGGGCGCGTTCAGCGCCATGGCGAGGCCGAGCGCTCCGGCCAGCGAATGGACGACGACGATCGCCCGCGCGACGCCGAGGCGCGCCAAAGCTTCGCGCAGCATCTCGGCTTGCCGTTCGGGCGAGGAGGCGGCGCGCGAGGGCGGGCGCGCGCTCCAGCCGTGTCCCGGCCGATCGACGCTGAAAACGCGATAGCCGAGCGCGGCGAGACGATCGGCGAGCGCGAGGCTCATGTCGGCGAAATTGCCGGAGGCGCCGTGGACGAGCAGAACGGCGCCGCGTTCGGCGCCGTCCGGCGCGCGCTCGACGACGTGGATCGCGCCGGCGTCGATTGGGACGAGTTCGCCGACCGGCGGAAAACGCCTTTCGATGCGCCGCGTCTGAACCATCGTGAAGAGGACGAGGCCAGCGACCAGGGCGACGAGGATCGCGATTCCCCAGATCATGACCGCGCGGCGGGCTCGGGCGGCGCCCTCACAGCGCTTGACCCGCCAGCGCCGCCTTGACGCGCGCGGCCGCGTCGCTCGCCGGGCGCCATTGCGGCGCGAGCGCAAGCGCGCGCTCGTAGGCGCGCAACGCCTGTTCGCGAAGGCCCAAATCCTCGAGAATCGAGCCCAATCCCGTCAGCGCGTCGAGATTGCGCGGATCGCGCGCGAGCGTCCGCGCGATGTCGGCCATCGCGCCTTTGGCGTCGCCGGCGAAATAGCGCGCCGTCGCGCGCTTGTTCCAGCCTTCCGCCCATTCCGGCTGCAAGCCGACGATCGCGTCGAGCAGAGCGAGCGAGACGGGATAATTGCCGCTCTCCAGCGTCGCCAGCGCGCGCGCCATCAGGAGATCGCTGGTGTCGGAGCCCGATTGCATGTCGAGACGGTCGATCGCGGCGACGATGCCCGCCGCTTCGTCCGCGTCCTTGCTCGCGCCGAGGCGGGCGAACAGTTCGTCGAGCCGCTCGCCCGGCGTTTGGGGCGCCGCCGCGGGCGCCCCGGCGGACGGCGACGCATCCCGCGCCAGCGCGGGCGCGCCGAAAGCGAGGAGGAGAGCGCAGGCGAACGTCAGGCGGCGCGTCATGCAAGCGAGTTTAGGCCGCCTCGCCGCGACGGTCAAAGGGCCCGGCCCCGCCTTGCGAAGGCTAGCCGGGCAAGCGGCGCCGGCCTCAGCCCTGGCGCGCCTTGAAGCGCTTCTGCGTCTTGTTGATGATGTAGACGCGGCCCTTGCGGCGCACGAGGCGATTGTCGCGATGACGCGTGCGAAGCGACTTCAGGGAATTGCGGACTTTCATGGGATCACCCAATGGAAACGGCAGCGGGCAAAACCCACGGCGAACGATTTAGCGCGCTCCTATGCCCGATTCAGGCGCGCCGATCAAGCGCCAAGCGCCGCCCTAAGCTTTCCCCGGGGTTCGGCGCGGGTTCGCGCCCGGCTCGAAAGGGGGCGGGCGCCGCATGGCGGGGCGAAGACGTTGTCTTGGATCAATGTGTTTCTCGCCCTATTCGATACAAGGGGTCGTTTCATCCGCCGCGGCGCCGGAAGGCTCGCGAAGGTCAGTGAAAGAGGGACAGCGAATTTCGCTTCCGACCGATCGATGAGGGAGCGGAGCGCGCCAGCGTCCCGGCCAGCGGCCTAAACGAGAGGAGTGAGTCATGCGCTTGCCCGTTCCGTTCTTTGGCGGTCGCGACGTCGACCCGTTCGAAGGCTTCCGTCGCGATTTCGATGATCTGATGAGCGATTTCGGCCGCCGACTGCCGATGTCCTGGGGTCCGCCCACCGCTTTTAACGGCTTGGCCGCGCTCGACGTCGGCGAAACCAAGGACGCCGTGGAGATTGCCACCGAACTGCCCGGCGTCGACGAAGGCGACGTGAAGGTCTCGGTGGACGGTCAGAGCATCGTCATTTCCGGCGAGAAGAAAACCGAGTCGGAGAGGAAGGACAAATCCTGGCAAGTCGTCGAACGCAGCTATGGCGAGTTCAGGCGGGTCGTTCCGCTGACGTTCACGCCGGACCCGGCGACAATCAAGGCGACGTTCGAAAAAGGGCTGCTTCGCGTGACGGTCGGCAAACCGGCGGAGATGGTCGCCAAGAAGGTCGAGATCCCCATCGGCAAGACCCAGACCCACTGACGCGCGCGAAGCGTCATGACCGCGCCCGTCCGAGGCGCTGAGTAGAGAATCGCCGGCGCCATGAGGCGCCGGCGATTGCGGGTCCGGACAAAGGGAGCGGGCAATGGCGTACAAGGACATCATGGTCTATCTCGATCCGACCGCCGACTCGCCGGAGCGGCTGCGCCTCGCGGTCGCGATGGCCAAGGCGCACGGGGCGCGGCTCGTCGGCGTCGAGGCGAGCTCGAGCGTAGCGTTCGTCGGTCCCTGGGGCGACCGGGCGCTGCGCGTCGGCCCGGACTTCCAGGCGGCGGTCGAGGAGGCGGGCGTGACCGGCGTTCTGGTCGGGGTGGACGACTCGACCCCGCCGGGCGCCGAGTATCTGCATTGCGTCGATCTGATCATCGCCTCGCGCCCCGAGGGCGAGGCGCGCGCGCTGATCCGGTCCGAGATCCCGGACCAGGCGCTCATCGCCGCGGGCGCGCCGATGCTGATCCTGCCGCAGGATTGGAAGCCGGCGCCGCTCGGCGACAACATCGTCATCGCCTGGAACGCCAGCCGCGAGGCGACTCGCGCCGTCCACGACGCGATGCCGCTGCTGGTCAAGGCCAAGAAGGTGACGATCTTCACCTTCTCGGCGCGGCCGAGCGCGCTGCGCTCGGCGTCCGAGTTGCTGCTCGATCATCTCCAGCGCCACGGCGTCGTCGCACAGATTTCCGACTGGACCAACACCGGAGACATTTCGGCGCTGGAAGCCTTGTTCGCCAGCCTCGACACGCAGGACGCCGACCTGATCGTCGCCGGCGCCTTCGGGCACTCCCGCCTGTTCGAGAGCCTGTTCGGCGGCGTGAGCGTCGATCTGATGCGCCAGCCGACCGTCCCCGTCCTGATGTCCCACTAGGCGCGCCGCGGCGATGCGCGCGATGACGTTGCACGCGATCGGCGCGCCGCTCGTTCTCGAAGAGAGGGCGACGCCGGCGCCGGGGCTTGGGCGGTTGCTGATCCGCGTCGAAGCCTGCGGCGTCTGCCGCACCGATCTGCACGTCGTCGACGGCGAGCTGCCCGATCAGCGGCTGCCGATCGTTCCCGGCCACGAGGTGGTCGGCGTCGTCGAGCGGCTCGGCGCCGGGGTCGAGAGTTTCGCCGTCGGCGAGCGGGTCGGCGTCGCCTGGCTGGCGCACGCCTGCGGGCATTGCCTCTATTGCGACGAGGGCCGCGAGAACCTCTGCGACCACCCCGAGTTCACCGGCTACACCCGCGACGGCGGCTACGCCTCGCACCTCGTCGCCGAGGCCGCTTTTGTCCTGAAGCTTCCCGCCGGGGGCGATCCGGTCGCCGCCGCGCCGCTGCTCTGCGCCGGGCTGATCGGCTGGCGCTGCCTGAAGGCGGCCGGGCCGGGAAAGCGGATCGGCCTCTACGGCTTCGGCGCGGCGGCGCACATCGTCGCGCAGGTCTGCCGCCATCAGGGGCGCGAGGTCCTGGCGTTCACGCGCCCGGGCGACGAAGCGGCGCAGCGCTTCGCGCGCGGCCTCGGCGCGGCCTGGGCGGGCGGCTCCGACGAAACGCCGCCAGAACCGCTCGACGCGGCGATCCTGTTCGCGCCCGTCGGCGCGCTCGTGCCCGTCGCCTTGCGCGCCGTGCGCAAGGGCGGGCGGGTGGTCTGCGGCGGCATCCACATGAGCGACATCCCGAGCTTTCCCTATGCCTGGCTGTGGGAGGAGCGCGAGATCGTCTCGGTGGCCAATCTGACGCGGCGCGACGGCGTCGAATTTTTCGCCGTCGCCGCCGAGGCGGGGGTGCGCGCCGAGACCCGCCGCTACGACCTCGCCGACGCCAACCTCGCCCTGGCCGACCTGCGCGAGGGCCGCCTGCAAGGGGCGGCGGTGCTGACGCCCTAGGGGGCGCGCACGTCTCGGCAAATAACGCGGCTAATCGCCCAAGCCCCTGCCTCTCCGCCGCAAACGCGAAGCGTTTGTCGGGCGTGAACGGGGAGAGGGGAAGAAAGGCGCCGCCGCGCGCCCCTCTCCCCGCCCTTCGCGGGGAGAGGCAGGGTGAGGGGCCGGGTGAATTTCCGCTCAGACGCCGAAATGCTCATGGGATCGCTTGCGCCTCCGTGAGATTAGATATAAACATATCCTTATGTCTGATTTGAAGCCTTCCTACGGCCCGCCGCCGACCATGAGCTTCGAGGCGCTGCTGGCGGGCCTCGAGGCGGCGGGCGAGGTGACGCGCCTGCGTCTCATCGGCCTTCTCTGCGAGGCCGAACTGACGGTGAGCGAGCTCGTCGCCATTCTCGGGCAGTCGCAGCCGCGCGTGTCGCGCCATCTCAAGCTTCTGGTCGAAGCGGGGCTGGCCGAGCGCCAGCGCGAGGGGGCCTGGGCGTTCTACCGCCTCGCCGACCAGAGCGGCGCGTTCGCCCGCGCGCTGATCGCGCGCATCGACCCCGCCGACGCGACGCTCGCCGCCGACCGCGCGCGGCTTGCGCTGGCGCGCGAGGCGCGCCGCAAGCAGGCCGCCGCCTATTTCGCCGAGCGCGCCGCCGATTGGGACTCCATCCGCGCCCTGCATGCGCCTGAAGAAAGAGTCGAAGCCGCGATCCTGGCGATGATCGGCGACAAGCCGATCCGCGCGCTGCTGGACCTGGGGACCGGCACCGGGCGCATGCTCGAGCTCGTCGCGCCGCTCGCCGAGCGCGCCGTCGGCGTCGACCAGAGCCCGGCGATGCTGGCGCTGGCCCGCTCGCGCATCGACCAGAGCGGGCTGCGCAACGTGCAACTGCGCCAGGGCGACATTTACGCCCCGCCGGTCGAGCGCGACGGCTACGATCTCGTCGTCATCCATCAGGTGCTGCATTTCCTCGACGATCCCGCGCGCGCGCTCGCCGAGGCGGCGCGGGCGCTGCGCCCCGGCGGGCGATTGCTGGCGGTCGATTTCGCCGCGCACGGCGAAGAATACTTGCGCGAGCAGTACGCCCATCGGCGGCTCGGCTTCACGACGGAAGAGATCGAGGCGTTCCTGACCGAGGCCGGCCTGAAGCCCGTCGAGACGAAGCTGGTGGCGCCGCAAGCGGGGGAGCCCGGCAAGCTCACCGTGGCGCTGTGGCTGGCGCGCGACCCCCGCGTCATCTCCGACGAATTTCCCAAGACCGCGATGGAGCTGGCGTGATGGCGCAAAACCCCGTTCGACTCAGCCGATCGGGCTCGCCCGTCAGCGTCTCCTTCGAATTCTTTCCCCCCAAGACCGACGAGATGGAGAAGACGCTGTGGGAGGCGATCGGGTGCCTCGCGCCGCTCGAACCGAGCTTCGTCTCGGTGACCTACGGCGCGGGCGGCTCGACGCGCGAGCGCACCCACGCCACCGTGGCGCGGCTCGTCAAGGAGACGCGCCTCGAGCCCGCCGCGCATCTGACCTGCGTCGGGGCGAGCCGCGAGGAGATCGACGCGGTGATCCGCGCCTACGGCGCCGCCGGGGTTCGCCACATCGTCGCGTTGCGCGGCGATCCGCCGGGCGGCCTCGATACGCCCTACGTCGCGCCGCCGGACGGCTACCAGTCCACCGCCGATCTCGTCGCCGCGATCAAGGCGAGCGGCGATTTCGAGGTTTCGGTCGCCGCCTATCCGGAAAAGCACCCGCAGAGCCCGAACCTGCTGCACGACATCGAGATTCTGAAGCGCAAGGTCGACGCGGGCGCCGACCGCGCGATCACGCAGTTCTTCTTCGACAACAGCGTCTATTTCCGCTTCCTCGACGTCGCCGCCGCGGCGGGGATCACGATCCCGATCGTGCCGGGGATCGTGCCGGTGCTGAACTTCAAGACCACGGCGGGCTTCGCCCAGCGCGCCGGCGCGAGCGTGCCCGCCTGGCTCGCCGAACGCTTCGAGGGCCTCGAGGACGACCCCGTCACCCGCCGCCTCGTCGCCGCCGCGGTCTGCGCCGAACAGGTGATCGACCTCATCGATCGCGGCGTCACGCACCTGCACTTCTACACGATGAACCGCGCCGATCTGGTGTTCGCGATCTGCCATCTCATCGGGGTGAGGCCGAGGGCGACGATCGCCAAGCGGGCGCTGGAGACGGCGGCGCCGATGGCGCGGTGAGGGGGCTATTGGAAGAGCGGGAGCCAGTTTTCCGGCAATGCCACGGTTTAAAGTGGTACTAGGACAAGATGGGCGAATCGCCGTAATGCTCGCAATTGTGGGCGTGTCATCGTAATTGGGGGATTCGGCGGCGCACCTCATATCCCGTGACAAGAAAGCGGCGGCTCCAGGAAGTGAGCGCACCCGCTCGGCAACGAAGAAGATGACCGACCGTAACGTAATATGGCTGAACGCTCCCCGCGGAGAAAAAGCCGCAAAGCGTCCGCAAGCCTTTTCAACTTTTGACCAAACGCCGAACCTGATCCTGTTGGGTGATCCCGGCGCCGGGAAGACACATCTCTTTCAGGAGGCGTCCGGAACGTCGAACGGGATTTATTTGACCGCCCGCAGTTTCCTGAACACGCCTCAATTCGCGGCTGGGGCCGCTCTTTTTATCGACGCGCTGGACGAGCGGCGGGCTGGACGGGGCGACCAGGACACGATCGATCGCGTCGTTCAAAAGCTCTTTGCGGTCGCACCGGGCAAGGTGCGGATTTCCTGCCGCGCGCAGGATTGGCTCGGCGACACCGATCTCTCGGCGCTCGACGTGTATTTCAAAGTGCATGGCGGCGTCGCCGTAGTGGCGCTCGAGGCGCTTTCCGGAGACGAACAACTTGCGGTCCTGCTGACGAAGGGCATCTCGGAGGCGGAAGCGACGTCGATCCTGGAGGAAGCAGAGCGGCGCGGCCTGCGCGAATTCACGCTGAATCCGCAGAACCTCATCATGCTGGCGCAGGCAGTGATGGACGGCCAATGGCCCTCGACCCGAACGGAGTTGTTCGAGCTCTCCTCGAAGTTGTTGTTGTCGGAAGAGAACAAGGTCCGCATGCGCACGGGCGCGGGCGTATTTTCCGCGGACGAACTGCGAGAAACCGCGGGGGCGCTATGCGCAGTCCGGCTGGTGGGAGATGTCGCGGGGATTGGTCTGCAGGAGGGCGACGGCGGCCCGGACTTCCCAAGCTATCGCAGCCTCACCTTTCTCGCTCCCGACAAGGCACTTGCGGCGCTGCAGCGCCGAGCGTTCGTCGCGGGGCCGATACAGGAGACGGTGGATTACGCGCACCGCACGACGGCCGAGTATCTCGGCGCGGGCTGGATCGCGCAGCAGGTGCGCGACGGCTTGCCGATTGGGCGGGTGCGGGCGCTCATCGGCGTCGAGGGCCATCCGGCGAGCGAACTTCGCGGGCTGCACGCGTGGCTGGCGGTGCTGCTTCCAGAATTTGCTAGCGGGTTGATCGAGGCCGACCCCTACGGCGTGCTCACCTACGCGGACGCGGCGTCGCTATCTCCGCTGTTGCGTAAGCACTTGCTGGCGGCGATGGGACGGTTGTCTGAGAGGGACCCCTGGTTTCGCAGAGGGAACTGGGAATCGCCCGCGCTTGGGATGCTCGCGCGTCCCGATATGGTCGATGCGTTCCGCGACGTGCTCCGCCCCGGCACCGCCAACTTCGGGTTGCGATCGGTCGTTGTGGACGCGATCGCTCTCGGTGAGCCCTTGCCTGAGTTGCTCCCCGATATGGCTCTTGTCCTTGAGCGCGAACAATCGCCCTATGTCGAGCGCCTCGGTGCTGCGAGGGCGCTTGAGCGGCTCGGAAAGCCCGGAACAGACGTGCTCGCGGCATTCAGTCGCGCGCCAGGCCGCAACACGACCTCTTCCCTTCGCCTGCGCTCCCATATCCTGACGCGCCTTTACGGGAGCCACTTCTCTGCCACGGATGTCGCAAGCCTGCTCGCGGACGTGCTTGCGTTGAATGGAGATTTGGCAGGGGTAGGGGCGCTGTGGTCTCTGGAGCGCGCTATTCCCTGCGCCGACATTCCATCTGTCCTCGACGCCATGCGGCCGATGACGCGCGCGGAGAATGACGAGCTGAAGAGGCGCAACCTTTGGGAGGTCGCATCGACGGTCGAGCGCTTGATCATACGATACTTGCAAGAGGGTGAAGGTGCGATCTCGGGTGCGCAAATTTGGCCGTGGCTTCGATTCCGGCGGAGTCTCCGCAGCGATTCCCCGACCACGTTTGGAAAGGAAATCCCGACGGAGTTAAGCAAGAGGCCGGGTCTGCTGCCTGGAATCGCCGAAGCGAGTTTCGCGGCCATTGCCGCCGGCACCAACCATTACAGCTTCCACCGGGAGCTTCAGTCAGCAACGCTTGGCGCCATCCAGGATGAAGCGCTGTCGCGCTGGATCGTGGACTATCTGCCGCGCGCGGGCCGCGGCAGCGAGAAGGAGCGAATCCTCTACGAATTGGCCGTTTGGCTATGCATGCGTGAAGCCGCGTGGTGCGTCGAGCGATTCGAGGAGCTGACCACGATGGCGGAGGGCCGTCCTGATCTTGCGGAGGTCCGCGCGCAATATCTGTCGGTTGAGATTCCCGATTGGCAGCGGTCCCATACGGCAAGCCAAGTCGCCAAGGCCGCGAGACTGGAAAAGGACTTGGTCGCCGCGAGGATTAAGTTCGCATCCGATCTTGACGCCGTACGCACGGGTAAGGACCGAGACCGCCTGACTTGGGCCGCGCGCATTTACTGCGGCGACTATCTGGACAGCGATTTGTCGCTTCCACCTGTCGAAAGGCTCAGGCAGACACTAGGGGAGGAGAACGCGGCCGCCGCCCGCCAGGGATTTGTGGCCATGCTCGGCCGGCCTGATTTTCCCTCGCTTGACGACGTCGTGGCGCTGGCGGCGCAGCATCAGGTCTATGATTGGTAGAAGTGCCTCTTGGCGGGAATGGACGCGGGATGAGAGAGAACGCCCGACTTCGGCGCATTCGGCGATGACCTGTTGCGCACGATGCTGGCCGTCCAATTGGCCGTCCCTCTCTTCGAGCGTCAAGAAAACTCGACGCGCCAACGCGACCTTGATTGGGAACGCGCGTTGACCGCGCTTCGGCCGGACCTCGCGCGGGACGCCTTCGTCGCGATGGCACGGGCCTATTTCGCGGCTGGGGAGCAGCGCATCGAAGGCTTGTACGCGCTGTTGCATGAACCGGCGCTGGAAGACTTTCGCGATGACATCGCCTTCGGCTTTCTTCATGACTTTCCGGGTGCTGCGTCGATTCCTTTGTCGGAGTTGCTCGATCACGCGATGACCGTGACGCAGCGGCGGGACGAGTTTGTGAAGCTGGCTCGGCGCGCGCGACAGAAACTATCAGGCGCTGAAATGGAGGGGCGCGACCGATGGCTCGCGGCGGGCTATCTCGTGTCGCCATTGGAATTTCAATCCGAAATCGAGGCGCGCGCCGCCGCCGACTCCGGGATCGTCTGGGTTCTTCGAGACATAGCAGGCTATGGACTTCGCGCCAGCGCCTCTTTTGCTCTGTCGATCGCTCAGCTCGAATTCGTCGCGCGACTGACCGGATCGATCTTTCCCGAAGCCGCCCTTCCCCTTCAGGGATGGTCTGGTGATCGGAATCCCTGGGACGCCGCGGAGTTCGTGCATGCGCTGATCAGCAAGCTATCCGCCTTGCCTTCCGCAACTGCCGGCGAAGCGCTCGCGCGGTTGGCGGCCGACGGCGCTATGGTCTCGTATCGCGATATGCTCCTGCACGCCTTGTCGGACCAGAGCGCGCGGCGGCGCGAGGTCGACTATCGTCAGCCAAACTGGCGCGAGGCGTCAGTCGCTCTCGCCAACGGAGCGCCGGCGAACGTCGCCGATCTCTGTGCGCTCGTGGTGGCGCATCTTGCCGATATCGCGGTGCAGATCGGCTCGGCCAACACGGACATATACAAACAGTTCTGGAACGAGGACCGCTACGGCAGGCCCCAAGGCGAAAAGCCCGAAGAAAGCTGCCGTGATGTTTTGGTCACGTTGCTACGTCCAAGGCTCCTCAAGTTCGGCGCCATGGCCGAGCCGGAGGGGCACATGGCGGCGGATCGCCGCACGGATATCGCGATCTCGATGCCCGGCATGAAAGTGGTCGTCGAGCTGAAGCGGGATTCGCACAGCGAAGTGTGGAGCGCCGCGGAGACGCAGCTCGATCGCTTCTACACGCGCGATCCCGAAGCCAAAGGCTTCGGCATTTACGGCGTCTTCTGGTTTGGCGCGAAGCGCGAAGGCAAATTGAAACCGGCCCCTGATGGAGTGATCCCGCGAACGGCGGCCGCGATGGCGGACGCGCTGCGGGCCCGCCTGCCGGAAAAAACGCGGGCGCGGATCGATGTCATCGTTCTCGATGTTTCCGGCTCGTAAGACAGGCACCAGAATTGCGGAGTTCGGAATTGCCGCGACGGCTCACCACAAGCGCTATCTGGCCCCGCTGACAGCCCAGCGGAGCTTCCCGCCTCCCGTCGGCTCACCGCGACGACGACCTCATGGAAGTGTATTTTTTCCGAAGCCGGAAGGCTGTCAAGGGCGCGCTTTCAGCGCGCCGCCGCAGGCGGGCTTCGCCCCTTGACAGCCTTCCGGCTTCGGAAGATCTGGCCTCCATGAGGTCGACGGCGCTCTCCGCAATGGCGCGGCCATCGTCGCCGCGAACCCGGCCTTCCCGGCGCAATCGACATTCTCTTTCTGAATGTCAGAATTTGGGCTATCCTTTCAATTCGGCCGTCGAGGCGTCGTCGCCATCACGCGAGGCCCGCCGGCCGGCGCCAAAAGTTTGCAGAAGGAGCGTTTTTCGTTTTTCCTCACCATAAGTCGTTGAAATCACACAAAACGGACGAAAGAATCTTTGGAAAAACTTGACAAAATTTGGCGAAAAGCCGGGGAAATTTGCGAAAACTTGACGAGAAACTTGACGACGCGGCCGACGCGTCGCCTCGGCGCCGGGGCAGCTCAGGAGAGCCCAGATGTCACGAGTCTTCATCACCGGTTCGTCGACCGGCCTCGGCCTGATGGCCGGGCGGCTCCTCGTCGAGCAAGGCCATCGCGTCGTCCTGCATGGGCGTAACCGCGCCCGCGCGGACGACGCCTCGAGAGAACTGCCGGAAGCCGAGGCGGCCGTCGTCGGCGATCTCTCGAGCATCGCTCAGACCCGCGCTCTCGCCGACGAGGTCAACAGGCTCGGCCGCTTCGACGCGGTGATCCACAACGCCGGGGTCGGCTATAGCGAGGCGCGCCGCGTCGAGACCGAGGACGGGCTTCCAAGAGTCTTCGCCGTCAACACGCTCGCGCCCTATATCCTGACGGCGCTGATCGAGAAGCCCAAGCGGCTCGTCACCTTGAGTTCCGGCCTGCACCGCGGCGCGTCGGCGAACCTCGACGATCTCGCCTGGAAAAAGCGCCCCTGGCGCGCGGCCGAGGCCTACTCCGAGAGCAAGCTGCACGACGTCCTGCTGGCCTTCGCGCTCGCCCGCCGCTGGCCCGGCGTGTTCTCCAACGCCCTGGAGCCGGGATGGGTGGCGACCCGCATGGGCGGACCGGGCGCGCCCGACGATCTCGACGCGGGGCGGCGAACCCAGGCGTGGCTGGCGGTCGGCGACGACGAAGGCGCGCGCGTGACCGGCCAATATTTTTATCACATGCGCCCTCGGGCGCCGAACCCCAGCGCTGCCGACGTCGACCTCCAGGATCGGCTCATCGAAGTCTGCCGCGCGCTTTCGGGCGTGGCGGCGCCGACGTAGGCCGCCGGTCCTACTCCTCGAAGCGCTCGCTCGTCCCCTCGGCCTTGCGCGGCGCGATCGAGGCGTCCGGGGGCTGCAACGGCCCGCCCGAGTCGCGGAAGCGGTTGACGATGGGGTAGCGCCGGTCGCGGCCGAAATTCTTCGGGCCGACCTTGACGCCCGGCGCCGACTGGCGGCGCTTGTATTCGGCGAGATAGAGCATCCGCTCGACCTTGCGCACGGTGTCGGGGTCGTAGCCTTCGGCGACGATGTCGCCGACGCGCATCTCCTTCTCGACCAGGCGCAGCAGGATCGCGTCGAGGATCGGATAGGGCGGCAGCGAGTCCTCGTCCTTCTGGTCCTCGCGCAGTTCGGCCGAGGGCGGGCGGACGATAATGGCGGGCGGGATCGCTTCGCCGTCCGGCCCCTTGGCGCCGAC
>JBEKLU010000049.1:0-51373 GCA_050010035.1 Roseiarcus sp. | reverse complement strand
CGACGACCGCGGTCTTGCCGACGCCCGCTTCGCCGGTGAGGATCGGATTGTTCTGGCGCCGGCGCATCAGCACGTCGACGATCTGGCGGATTTCCTCGTCGCGGCCGAGGATCGGGTCCATGTCGCCGGCCTTGGCCTTGGCGGTCAGATCCTGGCTGAAGCGATCGAGCGCCGTGGTGCCCTTGGCGCCGGGCGCCGCGGTCGTCCCTTCCGCGCTCGCGGCGGCGATGCCCGAGCCGTCCATCGGGCGCAGGTTTCCCTCCACCGATTCCGACCATATCGAGCGATGGCTCGCGGCGACCTCGTCGACCGGGATCTTGGCGAATTCCTGGGAAATGGCGATCAGCGCGCGCCTCAGCTCGATCGACTTGAGCATCGCCACCAAGAGGTGGCCGGTGCGGATCTGCGTCTCGCCGAACAGCAGCGTCGCGTAGTGCCAGCCGCGATCGAGCGCGTCCGCGACCTGGTTGGAGATGCCCGGCATTTCCGTCTCGTTCTTGCGGAAGCCGTTGACCACCGCCGTCGTGTCGGCGATCAGCTTGGCGCGGCTCAGCTTGAAATGATCGGCCGTCAGGGCGAGATCGGAGCCATCCTTCTGCAGAAGGTGCAGCATCCAATGACCCAGTTCGATGTTGCGGTTGCCGGCGCTCTTGGCGTGCCGCAGCGCCTGGATGAAGGACTCGTAGCCGACGCGGTTGAGCTTGCCGGCCACCGATTCGACGCTGATGTCCGCGCCCATGATTTCGTTCCTCCCTAATTGTCGTGGGCCGTCTCGCGCTCGCGCGCCAGACGGCTGACGACGTGAAATCGTGCGTCCTTGTGGATCGTCTGGTCGGTCTTCGACCAATTGGGCGCCATCCAGCTCGTCCAGCCGAGTTTGGCGCCTCGGCCGAGACGGACCGGGGTGATTTCCCCGGCCGGAATCGCCAGCTCCATGTCCCAGTCGTATTCCTCGCCGACGTAGAGGAACACCGCGTCGCCGACCTGACGCGCGAAATCCGATCCCGGCAGAAAGCGCTCGTACTGCGCGAAATCGCGCACGAAGACGCGAACGCGGAACTTGTCGCTGACGCTGAACATGCTGGCGCCGAGCACGCAATCGCTCCCCAGTCCGCTCAGGCGCGCTCCCAGGCGCGAGCGCTCGCTCGCATCGAGCGTCAGCCAGGCGCCGACGAATTCGTCGATCTCGACGCGAACGCCGAACAGGCCCGAAAGGAACGAGCGCAGGCGCGAGGCGCTCTTGACCCGCGGCGCGAGCAGGCCCGCATATTCCATCTTGGCGAAATCGGACAGCGAATCGGCGTCGCGGTAGAGCGGCGTCCCCACGCCGATCATCGAACCGATATAGGCGCGAAACCGGTCCTCGGCGGGCCGGTCGTTCTGCGCGATCGGACGCGCGTCCGCCCAGGCGCGAAAGAACAGCGCGATGAAGCGGCGCTGAAAGATGTCGGCGAAGCGCGGAAACGCGTCGTCGCGCTCCAGCAGCCACAGATAGCTCTCTTCGGTGGTCGTCAGCGGCAGCGCGCCTTGCGGACCGAACATGCCCAGGAAACGCGCGATCAGACGCATCCGCCCCGACGGCTCCACGACCGCGCCGTCGAGATTGGAGGCGGGAAACTCCATATACGGGTTCTGCGAGACGACGAGATATTCCTCGGCGAGCGTCGCCGCGTCGCCGATGCGCGGCTTGTCGGCGTTGTCGCGCTCGAAGCGCCTCAGCGTGGCGAGCATGTCGAAGCGCCAGGGCTCGGCGACGAGTTCGTCGCGGAAGCTCACGAGACGCCCCTCAGGCCGAGACGCGGCGGCCAGCGCATGATCTCGCCGCGCTCGCTGGTGCGCACGACCACCTGGGTGAAGTGATTGACCGCGACATATTCGGCGAAGAAGCGATCGAGAACCGCGCCCATCAGGAAGGCGCCGGAGCCCTCATAGGCCTTGTCGTCGATCAGCACCGCGATCTCAAGGCCGCGCGCCGCCGCGGCGCCCTGGGGCTGGCGCACACGCCGAACGATCGCCAGCGAGTCCAGGCTGCGCAAGCCGCGGATCTTGCGCTCGGTGGCGGCGTCCGAGACGTCGGCGAAGAGGACGAGAATCTCGCGCAGCGACTTGGCGCCATCGCCCGCCGCGCGCTCGACGAGTCCGAGATGGTTGAGGCTGAGCATGTTGACGATGCGCCAGGCGACGTCGCCGATCGAGGCCTCTTGCGTCTTGCCGAGCATCGCGGTCATCGTCGGCTCGCGCGGACGCGTCGGCCCGGCGATGCAGCGCACGTCGAGATCGACGTCGTCGAGAAAGCGGAAATCGGCGCCGCCCTCGCCGACCGGCAGATGTTCGGTCAAATGACGGTTCGTGCACAGCGCCTGCACGCTCAATTCGGCGACGCGCGCGACCTCTTCCGGGTCCGAGCGCTCGCCCAGCGACAGGAACATGTCGGTGCCGGTGTAATCCGACTTCTGTCCGTACTTGCGCTCCTCCATCGTGCGCCGGCGCGGCAGGCGACGGACGGTGTAGCACAGCCCCGAGGCGCTGCGTCCGGCGGCGGCCGAATAGAGCGGTTCGACCGCGACCTTCTGCGTGACGCCGGGAATATGGGCGAAGACGTTGACGATGCGGTTCGGTTCGAAGTCGAGCGAGCGGCTGCGGTCGGGCACGACGGGGTATTCGCACTGGTTGGATTTGACCGGGATGCGATCGACCGTCTTTTCGAACAGGTTCACGGCGGGCGCCGCGTAGAGCGCGAAGAATTCCTTGCGCACCGCAGCGGCCAGGCGCGGATTGACTTCGTCGAAGGCGAGGACGACGTCGACCGTCTTGGCGGCGAGGCGCGGCGCGACCGCGCCGAGCCCGATGAGGTCGAAGCCGAGGAAGCGTCGCGGAAAGGCGAAATAGTCGCGCAGGAAATCGAAGCCGCGAAACAGGCGCTTGTCGTTGGGGAGCAACGCCTCGTCCTCGTCGAAACCGATCTGGCGCAGCATATTGTCGCCGCCCTTGACGACGACGGGATCGCCGAACGCGTCGAGAAAACGGAAATAGACGCCGCGGCAATGCGCGAACGCCTGTTCGTAGAGCGCGATCGCGTCGGCCTCTTGGCCGAGCAGGTGAACGCGCAAGTCCTTGACGCGGCACGCCGAGAAACGCAGTTCCGGGCGCTTCTCGGCCTCCTTGTCGGCCGGTTCGTCCTCGAGGCGCGCCGCGGCGCGCACGCTCAATTGCAGGCGCAGGCCGGCCGCGCTTTCGCCGCCCAGCGGCAGTCCCAGGGCCTGCAGGGGGCCCGCGCTGGTGAAATATTCGGCGCGCGCGATCTCGAACGGCCACAGCGTGATCGGCGCGGTGAGCTTGAAACGGCAGGCGATGTTGCGCTCGAGCTCGCGATAGGCGGCGTCGAAATAGGCGCCGCGCGCGATGACGCGGCCCTCGCGCAAGGCCGGATCGCCGAATTTCGGCTGGACCTGCGCGAGCAGGAACGACGGCGTCGGCGCGAGGTAGTGCGGCGCCAACTGATCGAGCAGGTTGGTGGTGAAATCGGCGAACTCGTGCTTCAGCTTGAGCTGCACCCGCGCGGCGAGGAACGCCGCGCCTTCGAGCAGGCCGGCGATCATCGGATCGAGCCGATCCGCCATCAGGCCGCCGAGCCGCTCGGCGACGCCGGGATATTCCTGCGCGAATTCGCCGGCCTGTTCGCGCAGGAGCGAAAGTTCGCGGTTGTAGAATTCGAGGAATTCCCGGTTCATCGTTTACAACCGATCGACTTTGATCTTGCCCGACTCGAACTCGACCTCGGCGATGAATTCGACGGGAACGCTGACAGGCTGGGCGCGAAGGTCGGCCTTGACGAGAAAGCGCAGCTTGAGCTCGTCGGCCGAGACACCCATGTCGCGCCTCGCCTTGATCGACTCGCGCGCCAGGCGCGGCTCGAAATCGGCGAGCGCGCTCTCGATTTCGTGGGCGATGTCGACCAGGCTGTTCTCGTCGATCGAGCGCCAGGTCAGATCGGGAAAGCCGAAATTGAGGATGGAGCTGCGCACCTCGGGCGCCTCCGAGAGGTCGATCGCGGCGCCGAGGTTGGTGGTGTTGAAGAGATCGAGCAGGTCGGACGTCACCTCGCGGCGCAGGCCCGATTCCGATATCGGCGCGCGCGTCGTCACGCGCCGCGTCGCGATGACGCGCTCGCCCGCTTCGTCGCGCAGGTCGAGCCGCTGCTTGGCGTCGCGCTTGTCGTGCGCGGCGCGGAACGCATACATGAGGGGCGGCGCGAGACGGTCGTTGCGAGGCGTAGCCACGGTGCGATCCCCATTCGAGGCGTGGGAACATGCGAGCGCCGGCCACCATAACGCAAAACCGGCGCGGGGCGCCCCCTCACGACAAAACATTCGTCATGAGGTTGTAGGATTTCATGATCACCGGCCCGAGCGAGCCTTTGCTGTCCTGGGTCCAGTAGCTGTAGGCGATCTGGGCGTAGGCGAGCGAGAAGTTCTCCACCGGGACGCTGTCGTTCCTCACCTCGAGAGTATACGAAGATATTATGCAACTCTTCAATTCGATCTTGACGTAGTCCACCGGCGAGCCGCCCGCCTTGCGAACGGTTACCGTCGCCTTGAACTTCTGGCCGTTGCAGAGGTTGGCAAATAGGTTGGGCGACGACTTGTCGATATGCTTGACCATTCTGATGTCGGCGAGATTCACTTTGGCCTTGCCGCCCGCTGAAACATTGCCGCTGTTCAGCCCGGCGACGGTGAACGAGACCAATTCGATCTGGTTTTGCTTCTTCTCGTCCCGCGACTCGCCTTCGATGCTGTCGATCTGAAGAAATATGTCGCTCTGGGCCATAGCCGTTCCTCTGGGAGTCGGTGTTCGAGTCCGCCGATAACAAAATGGACCGTCGGGCGTCGCGCGCGCGGCAATTCAGCCGAGCGTGGAAAACTGGCCGTTCGACCCGCCGACCATCACCTGGGCGCCCCATCCCGCGCCCGGAATATCGATGACGATGAAACTGGGCTGGCCGGAAGCCTGGGAACTTCCGGATTGCCAGCCGGCATAGACGATCTGCGCGAGGTCGCTGAGGTCCTGAACCGACACGGCGTCCAGCGTCTTGAGCGTATCCTTGCCGATCGTGTCCAAGTTTTGCAGCACGTTCGCAACGTGGCTGCCGACCCCGAGTTTTTCGCCGGGAACGGCGACGTTGAAGGCAAACGAAATGCCGGAGGTCGAGTTGTTGATCGACCACAAGGGACCGACGACGTTGAAGGCGAAGAAAGCGGAGACGCCGACCGCGCCTCCCAACCCGAGTCCCAGCTGAAGCTCCGAAACGTTGACCTCCATCACGCTCGCGCCCGGCGCGCCGTCGAGCCGGAACGCGGCGCCCTCGAAGGACGTGGCTCCCACGACAAACAAGAATCCGCCGACTTTTACGCCTGCGCCGGCCCATGTCTGATCCAATCGTATATCCGCCATCGCACCCTCCTCAGTTCCATTGCAGTCCAGATTCCGAGATCGAGCGCCGCGCCGACCTCGTCGAGGTGAAGAGACTTATTGCTGCGGACCGTCCGACGTCTCCGATTTTCGACCGATCGAACCGATCGGCCACGCTTCGCTTGGCAAGCCTCGCGCTCGGGACTGTCAGCGGCAATAGGCGAGCGGAAATGTCGCCGGGTCGACTCCGAGCGTCGAGATCGCCTCGAGAACGATGTCGGTGGAGACGATTCCGACGTCGCCCCAGGGATTCTTGAAGGCGATGGTGTTGTCGTCGGTATTGATGCCGGTCAGCACGATCGCGTGCGAAGCGTCGGGCGGCAGCAGTCCGCTGCAGGCGTAGGCGGGAAAACGGGAATCGTAGGGGAACCCCTCCGAGGAGTGACAGAAAATCAGTGGGCCGAAGGATTCCAGGCGCTGTTCGATATAGTCGGAGGTCGGCGACGACGTTTGCGTCTCGCACGCGATGCCCCACGAGTTCAGGTAGGTTTGCGTCTCCGCCCAGCTCCTGGCGGGATCGTCGACGCTGGCGAACGAGGGATCCGTGCCGATCAGCGAAGCGATGGTGACCGAGGCGCTGCGCTTGTAGGAGAGGATCATCGCCGCGCAAGCGACCCAGCAGATCGGATTGTCGCCCTGTTCGACCATCGGCACCTGGTAGAGTATCAAGCCCATGACATCCTCCTGTGTCGGTGCGCATGGTCAGCCTTGCGCTCGCTCGCGCGCCGACGAGACGATGCGCGTTCGCGAGGGCCGCCGGGCGCCGCGACCGGCCTGAGCGGTTCGCCTCTCGACCGCGGGCGCCGAACGGCTGTTCGACGGGGCCGGTAGGCGCGCGCCGGCGATCGTCCCTCGCAGCCTCGCCCAGGTCTTGTTACGGTACGCCGGCGCGACGGTTCGCGGTCGCGCCGACGCCGTCAGTAATGAGCCGAGCTCGTGCCGAGCTGTTTCCAGACGCCGACCATCATCGTCGCGCTCGCGCCGACGCCGACGCACCATCCGCTGACGTCCTGGTCGGTGAACAGTGACGTCACCAGTCCGGCGGAAACGCCCTGCAGCGAATATCCGTAGGCGCCGGATACGGTGATGCCGGACATCGCGGCGTAGGCCAAGTCGAGGTCGTTGGCCGAAAACGGCTTGTCGCATTTCAGGTTCGTCCACAAATCCGGATTCTGGTTGTGGACGATCGACGAAGGGTCCGGCGCCGTCGCGCCGCCAAGGTCGCCGCCGATGCCGAGGCCCCCGCCGATGAGCAGGAACGTCGCCCGACAATTGGCCGCTCTGCTGCGGAACTCGAAGAAGATCACCTGCGCGCCGACCACGACGGCGCCGCCGATCGAGGCGACGCCGCAAGCCCGCCAATCCGACCCCACTCCGCTGTCCGTATCCGCCGACATCGGACTTCTCCTCTCGATGCCCCGACCGCTCGGCCGGTCGCGACGATCGCCGCAATGGCCGGCGACCTGCTCCGTCGCGCGAGCGCCACCCGCGATTCCGTTCTGCGTTCGCGCCGCCGCGCAAAGAAAATTGCGGGACGCCGCGTGGACGCCGGTTCGCGTCCGGCCCTATGCGCACCCCATTGCCGGGCGCCGCCGCTGGCCGCTCCTCAGGTCGACTTGTTCGCCGCGATGTCGTGCTTCTTGACGATCGCCGCGCCGGCGGTGCCGTCGGGTCGCTGCGGCACGTAGGTGAGCTCGATCGCGGCGAAATTCAGCGAAAAGGATTCTCGCACGATGCCACCCGAGCCGTCATGCTTGGCCGAGTAGGAAGACAGGAACACCTTTTCCATCTTGAACTTCGCGTATTCGTGCGGATGTTCGCCTGCCTTGCGCACGATGAGCGTCGCGCTGGGATGATGTTTGCCGTTGCAGCAGGCGATGAACAGGTTCGGCGAGGCCTTGTCGAAGAGCTTCGTCAAGTGCATGTCGTGAATCATCGCTTTGCCCGAGCCAGACCCTTCGCCGTGATGCCCGGAACCCATGTTGGCGGCGCCCATGTGGAACGACTCGATTTCGATTTCGTCTTTGTGCTTGTCGTCCAGCGCCTCGCCGGTGACGCCTTCGATCTTCAGGAAAATATCGCGTGCGGCCATGACACAATCTCCCTTTCGCGGCGGCCCTGCCGCCCGTCCGCTCTTCAGGCGTCTTCGCCTGTCCCCTGCGATTTACGGTCCGCAATTTCCCGGCCTTCGCCGACGCGGACCGCCCTGGCGAATATTTTATTGCTTTTCCTGCGGGATCTTTGAAACCAGGCTCATGCCGATGTCCATGCCCTCGAGCTGGAAGTGCGGCCGCAGATAGAAATTGGCGGCGTAATAGCCGGGGTTCTCCTCGTCCGCGACCACGGTGACCTTCGCCGCCGCCAGCGGAAAGCGCGCCTTGACCTCTTCGCTGGAATTCTTCGGATCGCCGTCGACGTAGAGCGTGATCCACTCGTTGAGCCATTTCTCGAGCTGGTCTTTTTCCTTGGTCGAGCCGATCTTGTCGCGCACCATGCACTTGAGATAGTGGGCGAAGCGCGACACCGCGAACATATAGGGAATGCGCGCGGAGAGATTGTCCGCCGCCGTCGCCTCGGGCTTGTCGTAGAGCTTGGGCTTGTAGATCGACTGCGCGCCGATGAACGCCGCCTTGTCGGTGTTCTTGCGGTGGATGATCGAGATGATGCCGGACTTGGAAAGCTCCGCCTCGCGCCGGTCGGTGATGGCGATTTCGGTCGGGCATTTCAGGTCGACGCCGCCGTCGTCGGTGGGGAAGGTGTGGGTCGGCAGGTTGATGACTTCGCCGCCCGACTGCACGCCGCGGATGCGCACCGTCCAGCCGTATTCCTTGTAGGCGCGGTTGATGTTCGCCGCCATCGCGTAGGCGGCGTTCATCCAGGCGTATTTCGCGCCCTTGTGGCCGTCGGTGTCCTCCTCGAAGGCGAATTCCTCGATCGGCTCGGATTTGGCCCCGTAGGGCAGGCGCGCCAGGACGCGCGGCATGCACAGCGCGACGTAGCGGCTGTCGACCGCGTCGCGCAGGCCCTTCCAGGCGGCGTAGTCGGGCGTGTCCATCAGCTTGCCGATGTCGCGCGGGTTCATCAGCTCGGTCCACGAGTCCATGCCGAGCAGATTGGGGTCGGCGCCGGTGATCATCGGCGCCAGCGCGGCGGAGGAGATTTTCGACAGATCGCGCAGCAGTTGCACGTCGGTCGGCGCGTGGCTGAAATGATAGTCGGCGATCAGGGCGCCGTAGGGCTCGCCGCCGAGCTGGCCGAATTCCTGCTCGTAGACCTTCTTGAACAAGGGGCTCTGGTCCCAGCGCGCGCCGGGATAGAGCCTGAGATTGCGATAGAGCTCCATCTTGCCGACGTTCAGGACGTGGATTTTCAGCGTCGCGTCGGTTTCCGAGTTGTAGACGAGATAGTGCAGGCCGCGCCACGCGCTTTCCAGTTGCTGGAACTCCGGCGCGTGCAGAATCTCGTTCATTTGCGCCGAGAGCTTCTCGTCGAGGCGCGCGATCATTTCCTCGATCGTGTCGATGACGTCGCTCTTGACGAGGCTCGAGTCGGCGAGCGCCTGGGTGACCAGGGTCTGCACCGCGCCCTCGACCTCGCTGGCGGCGCGCTCGCTGCGCGGCTTGAAATTCTGTTTGAGCAGGGCGGCGAAGTCGTCCGCTTCGGCGACGGCTGGCGCTTGCCCCGCGACGCCCTTCTGTTCCTGTTGCGTGGCCATGGCGCTTCCCCTTATTCAGTCGAGCCGTCGCCCGAAGGCTTCTGGTCGAGCTTCTGCTTCATCGCCGCCATCAGTTGCGGGTCGGCGAGCAATTTCTTCAGCGAGTCCTCGGCGGCGACCTTGCCGTCCATGTAGCGCAGCAAGTTGGACAGTTGCTCGCGCGCCTGCAAGAGCTTGGCCATCGCCGGAACCTGGCGCGCGATCGCCGCCGGCGTCATGTCCTCCATCTTGGAGAATTTCAGGTTGACGCCGAGCTTGTCGCCGCCCTCGCCGTCGCCGAGCTTGTTGGCCACCTTCATCGTCAAGGCGGGCTCGATCGCCGCCATGCGCTTGTCGAAATTGTCCATGTCGATGTCGAGGAACGCGCGATCGTTCATGTCCGGCTTGGCCACGGCGGAGTTGTTGCCGGAAAGGTCGGCCATCACGCCCATCACGAAGGGCAGCTCGACGAGCCTCTCGGCGTCGTACGGATCCTCGTAGGTGATGTGGACGCGCGGCTTGCGATTGCGCGAGATGAACTTCTGACCGGAATTGCTGTTCGAGGCCATGGCGTCGTCTCCTGTCCTTTCGCGAATTGATCCGCGTGTTTTTTTCCAAGCATAGTATATTGTGCGGCGAGCGCAATAAGCGCGCGAGCGCTGGTCCGCGCCGCGTCGGTTCGCGAGCCGACGGGCGCCCGGCTGCGATTACGGGACGAAGCCGGCCGGCCGGCGCGGCCGGGCGCGCTTGTCAAGACGCCGACCGGGCTGATAATCCCGCGAGCGAATGCGGACCGCTTTCGATCGTCCGTCGGCGAAAATGCGAAAGATTTTAACCATGAGCTCTAGGCCGGCGGCCAAGTCGGGTCGCGATATCGTCGCCTATTTCGCCGGGCATCTGGCCAATCTCGTCAACGGCAACGACGCGCTCGACGACGCCGAGGACATCGTCGTCGTCCAGCCCTTCCGGCTTTTCGAGCGGGTTCGCCGCCTCCTGGTCACGAACCGCCGATATTCGGACGGCCTGGTCGGCGTTTGGGCCTATCCGCCCCCCGACGGCGTCGAGGAAGCCGCCGATTTCTACTTCGACGCCGTGCTCGATCGGCCGATCGCGGCGCGGCGCGGCGAACCGACCTCGGCCGACAATCTGGCCGCGCTGGTGGCGAGCCGCGCCGCCGGGCCGCGCCCCGCCGCGGCGAACGGCGCCCCGCGCTCGACCTGGAAAGCGCTGGTCGGCGGCGCCACGCAGCTCAGGCGGTTCAAGCAGAGAAGCGAACTCTTCGAATTGTCCAACCGCATCCTGAAATGCCTCGACGCGGCGAACCGGCCCTACGCCGAAACGCTGCGCCTCGGGCTGTGCCCGAAGGAGTGGCTGGTCGGCGACGCCGCCGTCGGCGTCAACACGCTGAAATCCGCCAACGCGTTCCTCAAGGCGCTGAAGAGCGAAATGCGCGGCGAAACGGGACGCCGGCCGACGCGTGTGGAACTCGAAGCCGCCTTCCTCGCCGCGCCGGTCCCCGGCTGCCGGGACGCGCCGGAATTCGCCTCGGGGCTGCTCGGTTCGGCCATTCTGACGCGCCTGGCCGGCCAGGACCAAACCTTCCTTGTGTCGTTCGATGCGATCGAGGCGACCCAGGGCGCCGACCCGCCGGAGGCCGTCGACGAACCGTTGATGAGCGCCGAGGAAGCCGCGCCGTTTCTCGAGGGCGCGGTCGAGGCCGGCGCCATCGAGCCGCCCGAGCGCGATCTCCTGGCGGCGATCATGGGCGGCAGTTCGCTCGCCGAGGCGCTCGGGGCCAATCTCTTCTTGCGGCGGCGGCTGAAGAACGACTTCGGTGGCGATCTTGCCGCCTATGTCGAGGACTTGTCGGCGCGAACCGCTCGCTTCGCGGCCCGGACGGGCGCCAGACCGTAAGCATTCCGCGACGTCTTGCGCCTCCCTCTCGAGGCGGCTAGGGCATGTTGAGGAGATCGAGATGGACCGCACGTTCGACCCTCGGGAGACCAAGCGTTTCCTGCAGACCTTGCGCGTGACGACGCAGACCGCGCTCGCGCTCGACGATCTGCAGCGCTCGCGCGCCCGGGCGCGGCCTCTCTCGACCTTCACGGCTTTGGCGGCCAAGGGAGCGGGCGAATGGCGGTTCCCCGCCGCCGGCGTGCTCAGCTCCGACGGCCTCGTCGTCGCCCATCTCCTTCACGAAGGCGAAGAGGCCAAGGTGCTCGCCCTGCAGGCGCTGGGCGCCGCCGGCCTCACGACGTTCGCGCTGCGCGGCGCGCGCCTGCGCTTGGGCGATCATTTGCAGGTCGAGGGCGTTTTCGACCGCGACGGCGCTCTGCACATCGTGCTGGACGACGAGGCCTTACGCGACGCCGACCTTTCGCGCCTGGAGATCGAGCTCCTGGATCCGGCGCCACCTCTGGTCGGCGCGAACGGCGAAGGCGCGCAATTGTTCGAGGCGATCGCCGGCGATCTGGCGCCCGAGGCGCATCCGGCGCGGCTGCTGCCGCAAATCTCCGAGCTGTTCGATTTCGGCCTCTACGGAATCGGGCAGACGGTGCGCGAGGCGGTGACGCGCGTCGTCGCCGCGCGCCGCGACAGGCTCTGGCTCAGCCGCCGCAACGGCCGCGTCCATTCCTGGAACCTGCGCATTTCCGATTTGCAGATCGGGCGCCTTTCCGACGAGAACGCCCGTTCGGCCGGGCTGGGCCTGACGCTCGCCGCCCTTTGCCAGGCCTTTTCGCGCGATCCCGGCATCGTCTTCGCCACCGGCGAAATCCTGCTCCCCTCGGGGCCGGACGCGCCCGCCGTCGCCATCGGACCCGTAGGCGGCCTGCGCGGCAAGCTCGCGCTGGTCGGCGACTACATCGTTCAGCATCGTCAGGCGCTCGACGGCAAGAAGATGATCGTCGTTCTGCCGGCGAGAGCGACCGACGGGCGAGCGCTCGGCGGCGCCGAGGCGGCGACGCTCGAACGCCTGCGCGAGCAAGCGGGCGCGGCCGGCGCGCGGCTGGAGTTCGTCTTCGCCGACACGCTCGACGGCGTCGAGGCGGCGCTCGGCCCCTTCGCCCTGCGCGAGATCGTCACTCCGGCGCGCGCGGCCGGGCTCGCCGCCGCGCTCGGCGTGGCGGGGCTGCTGGTCGGCGGCTGGATCGCGCTGATGCGCGCGCCGATCGCGCTCGCGTTCGAGCCGGTCGGCGAGCTGGCGACGACGCGGCCCGACGACGCCGCGCCGCAGCGCGCGCGCTACGATGCGGCGACCGACAAGCTCGCTCTGCTCGGGCCCTGCTTCGACGATCAGCGCCAACCCGTCGTCGTGGGCGGCGAAACGCTGGTGTTGCGGGTGAGCGCGCGCGACGCGCTGCCCTTCGCCAGCCGTGTGCGCGCGCCGCGCCTGTTCATCGCCTCGGTGTCGCGCGCCGCCGATCCGGTCATCCTCGACGCCGAGCATTTTCGCTCGCTCGTCGGCGCGCCGCGCGCCGATTCCGCCTTCGATCTGACTGCGGCGATCCCCATCGAGCCGGTCGAGGACGAAGTTCGGCTGTTCGTCGTCGCGACGCGCGATCCGTCGATCGACATCACCAGCTTGCAGGAGGCGCTGCGCCAGGATCTGAAGGGCCTCGCCGGCGCCGCGGTGCTGACCACGACGACGAGTTTCCTCGCCGATCGCCTCGGCGCCGAAATCGAATACCAGTTCAAGGTGACCAATGATCCGCACGCTTGTCCGTCCTGACGAGCCGGCGCCGGCGGGCTCGCGCCAGCGCGCGGGCCAGCGGCTCCGCCGGCTGCGCCGCCTCGCCGCGAGCGTCGGCGCTCTCCTCGCCGCGGCGGCCCTCGCTCCCGCGCCCGAAGCCGCTCCGCTGACCCTGCGCAGCGACGACGACATCGCCGCGCTCGCCGATCGCGTGCGCGCCTATGCCGGGGCGAGCCGAGTGAAATGGATCGTCGCGGCGCGCACCCAGGCCGACGCAGACGCCGCCGTCGCCGCGCTGGCGCGTCATTTCGCGCCGACCGACCGCCAGCTCGTCGAGCGCGTCAAGGCTGAGACCCTCGCCGACGCCGCGCCCGACCTCGCCGGGGCGGGCGCGCCGCTCGCCTGGATCGCGCCGCAGTTCGGCGCGACGTCGGCCGCGCCTTCGTGCTCATGGCAGGTCTGGGTGTCCGATCCGGCCTTTCCCTCGCCCGGCGACGCGCCGCTCGCGGTGCCGCTGGCGCCCAACGATCGCCTGCCGGTCGGCGCGGCGGCGACCTTTCGCGTCGGGCACTCCGGCTTGCTGCAGTCAAAACTCTACGCCTTCGACGAAACGCGGCCCGGCGCCATTCGCGACCTCGCCACCGTCGCCGACGCCGACATTCCTGTCGCGAGCGCGCCGGAGGGCGAAACGATCTTCCTGGCGATGGCGCGCCAGACCGCGCCGTTTCTCGAGCGCCTGAAATCGGCGCTGGCCGCCAGCGACGGTCAGCGGCGGGATCTGGGCAAGGATTTCGCGCTGCGCGACAAGCTGCTCGGCGAGGGCCGCGGCATCGGCGCGAACATCCAGATCATCCCCCCCGGCATGGTCGCGCCCCGGAAGAAGACGACGGCCAACGGCGACTCCCCGCCGCGGCTCGACGCCGGCGGCGCGCTGATGGAGACCTGCCTCTTCGCGCTGACGCCGGCGGAGTGAGAGGCGGGGGCGGAACGTGCGCGGCGGCCGCGCGCCGTCCCCGGATTGCGCCGCGGCGCCCGATGGAATGGGTTGATTCGGTATATTTTCTATACTATTTTCGCTCATGCCGTTCGAGTACGATTCCGCCAAGAGCGCGGCGAACAAAATCAAGCACGGCATCGACTTCGAGGCCGCCCAAGCCCTCTGGCGCGACGAGCGGCTATTGGAAGCTCCGGCGAAGACCGAAGACGAACAGAGGTTCGTGGCGATCGGAAAGCTCGAGGGGAAGCACTGGACGGCGGTTTACGCCCATCGCGATGGCAACATCCGGCTCATTTCGGTGAGACGGGCGCGACAGAAAGAGATCGAACGATATGAAAGCGAAGACATTTGATCGAAAGTTCGACGCGGGCGAGGACGTGAGCGATCAGGTCGACTGGTCCAAGGCCAGGCGCCTGAACGCGAAATCGAAGCGCGTCAACGTCGATTTCCCCGCTTGGGTCGTCGAGGGCCTCGATCGGCAGGCCGAGCGGCTCGGCGTCACCCGGCAGGCCCTCATCAAGCTCTGGATCGCCGAGAAACTCGGTTAGCCGCGAAAACCCGATGTTTGGTTCCCGGCTCTGGTCGTCGGTCATGGGCGGGAGCGGATAGTTGCAACAGAAATTTGCAACGGTTAAGCCTTTGATATTCCTATGGTCACTGCGTGTCGTAAGTATCTTGATTTTTGCCCGCTCGGGGGCTGTGGTGTTTGTCATTCGTCGGCATATGGTCTCTGCCCTGGAGGCTTCGGCTGGAGGGGTTCATGAAAGCCATCACTGTTATTGCGGCGGGTTTGGCTGTCGCTCTGAGCCTGGCCGGTTGCGCGAAGCCGACGGCTACGGGCTCGTATTCAAAGACTAATCCCAACGTCGCGCTCCTAATCGACCTCGTTGAGGCTGAACACGGAAACCTCTCAGGGCGCATGGAGTTGGTGACGCTTATGGCGGACGGGTCAGTTCAGGACCGAACTGCCGCCGTCGAAGGTCAAGCTGACGGTGAGCATCTCAGTCTCACTATCAAACCTGGGGAATTCCTAGCCCAACCAGAGACCATTTCCGCCGAGCGCAATGGCGATGAACTGCATATTAGCGGTAAGGGGCTGGACGGGTCGGTGAAGCGTCAGCCGCTTAGGACCTTTGAGGACGGCGTGAAGGCGATCAGGGCGAAGTCGGCCGAGATGATCGCCGCCAACGCCCGCACAGCCGCCGCCGCCAAGCTGGCGGCAGATCGGGCGCAGGCCGACGCGGAGCGGTCCAGGTTGATTTACCAACTCAAATTCGACACCCAAAATCTGAAAGGCCAAATCGACCTCTTGTTAGGGCGTGTGGACCGGTTGAAGCCGAAGTCTGAGGAGCTTATCGCTGCCTTCAGTCGGCAAACTGAAAAGGTCGAGGGGCTGCTGAGGCAAGAGCGTTCCTTCGCAGATGTGGCTGAACGTGGGCAAGTCCGCTTTGCCATTTCTCAGGCCGTCATGGACACTGAGCGCCAGATCGGCGAGGTGACAAGCGGCGCCCAGGGGCTCTCAAACGCGATCCGTGACGCCAACGAAGAAGCAAAGCAGATTTCCATTAGGTGCGCTGCACCGCAGTTTGCTTCGGATGCCAGTGTGGCCAGCTCGTGCAAGGCGGTGTCCGATGATGTCTCGCGCCTCCAGACGGCCGCCCAACAGGCGAGCCCAACGCTGCGCGAGTTGGAGGCGACCTATCGGAGCGAATTGGAGAAACAGAAGCGCCTTGAGGCAGAGGCGGACCGGCTCACGAACTGAGCATCTGCGATTTCTACCTTTGGGCCGACCGGTGTGCAAAATTCTTGATGCACCGCTGTTATCGACGGCAAAGATCAATATGGGGCATCAATTACAGCGTTAGGCTCACGATCAGCGAGCCCCCAGAATCTCGTCACCGCACGGATGTAGCCGACAAGATCACCATCGGTAATCTGAATGGATTCACTCAGGATAAATTGCTCCTTGCAATCCTTGGCGGCGGCTTTGGTCAAGTGATTCCAGAAATGAGGGTAACGCTCCCAGAGCTTATCGAGCGAGCCTCCTCCGTCGCCGTGGCGCACGACGTTCGCGAGCAAATGGAGTTCGCATATGGCGTCGCCGACGGAAACGGTCGCAAGATCGAGCCCGTGAAGATTGGCCGTCCTGACAAGAACCTTATCGAACTCCAGCTTCGCCACTCCGGCTTTCTCTTCCTCTCGAAAATGCACCCGCGCCCACATTCTGAGTTGGCGTTCAAAGAGGGCAGAAAGCGTGAGGGCAAAGGATCGCCTAGCTTCGTAGGCAAGAAGGTTGGACGTTTGCATTTCGCAGCTGTCGAGAAACTCGTCCAAGGAGGTGAATTCCCCTCCGCTAACGGCCAGGTGGAGAGGGAGTTCGTCCAACGTGGCACGGATCACTCGCCTGTAGAATCGATCGCAGTCGGCCTGAAACGCGCGGGGCAACAAATCACGGGGCATCGTCAAAATAACCAATACGCAAGGCGGGGATCGACACTGGGGCAGAATGCCAACCAGTGTCAAAGTCGCATAAGCTCCTCATGGAACATATCCGCCCGCCGCCGTTTCCGTCAGTGAAGGTAACAATCCCCTCTTATATATTATAGCCCATAGATATCCACAACGTGCGGATTTCTTGACCTTCTTGCCCCATCGCGAACGCCCGCTCAGGCTTCATCCCGGACATTTTTGGCGCGGGGACCAAGTTTCAGATTTTGATCCCCTTTAGCCTGAACACGCCCGTCGTCACGCCGGCGCGCGCCTCCCGCTCGCGGAGCGCCGGGATGGGCGAGCGGCAGACAGGGTTCCAACTCGCTGGCCGCCGAGGATGGTCTCATCGCGCGAATCCGCTTCACTCGACGAGCTTGAAGAACTCCGCCTCCACCGAAGCCGCATCCGCCCCCGCCTCGCCGACCAGCTTGGGCGCGAGGTCCTTCAAAGACGTGGAGCGCACGCCCTCCAGCGCGGCGATCGGCTTGGCCGAGGCGATCGCGAGGACGATCTGCAGCGGGCCGATCGAAGCGGCGTCGGCGACGAGCGGGACGCTGAACGTCGCGGAATCGCCGCCCGGAAGCGTTTTCGCCTCGAGCCGATGCGCGACGCCGTCGTTGTCGACGAGGATGAGGGCGAGGCGACGGCCGGCGAGGCCGGAGACCGTTCCCGCCAGCGGCTTGCCCCGCCCGACCTGGTAATTCGTCAGTTCGATGCGCGGCGCGGCGGCGCCGTTCGACGCCCCGAGCCGGATCACCTCCAATGCCGGGCATTCGGCGGCGGCGATGAGGCGCACGCCCAATTGCGGCTCGACGCCGACCTCGCGCGCGAAAGCGGCGTCGAAGCGCTCGAAGGGCGCGATCTCGACGCCGACGCCCTGGAGCGCGCTGGGCCCGGCGGCGCCGGGCAGGGGCCGAACCAGGAAGCACGCGCCGCCGTCGAAGCCGGCGATGAAGGCGCTCGCCTTGTCGAGAGCGGCGGGGGTCGGTTCGGCCGTCGCGACCCGAGACGCCGGCGCAACGACGATTCTGACGGCCATGCGGGCGGAGAGCCCGGCCGCGTTCGTCGCCACGACGTCGAAGGCGAAGACGCCCGCTTGCGTCGGCTTGCCCGAAATCTGGCTGAGGCCGGAGCCGAGATCGACGAAGGTCAGATCGTCGGGCGGGTTGGGTTCGGCGCGCAGCGCCAGGCCGCGCGCGTTCGCGCCGAGGTTGAACGGCGGCAGCGCTGCGCCGTAGTCCTCGCCGGCCGTCGCGCCTTCCAGGGCGATCGACGCCTGCGAGGGCCGCGGCGGCGTCGCCGGCGGGGTCGAGGTCCGCGCCGGAGTCGGGGCCTGGGTCGGCGTCGCGGCGGCCGTCGGCTCCCCGGCCGACTGGTTGTCCACGACGACGATCGTCGCCGTCATTTGCGCCGTCAGGCCGTTGTGATTGACGGCGACGATTTGCAGGCTCGAGCGGCCCGCGCGCGTCGGCTCGCCGTCGATTTCGCCGCGGCCGCCGCCGAGATCTTTGAAGAACAGGCCGTCCGGGGGCGAGTCCGCCGTGAGCCGCAGCCCTTGGCCGCCGGGATCGGCGAAAGCGGGAAGCTCCGCGTGATAGGGCCTGCCGACCGTCGCGGGCGCCAAGGCGACGATCGCCTGCGGCGCGCGCGGCGGCATGGCGTCGACCAGGTCCTCGCTGGTGGGGACGCGCGTGGGCGTGCGCGTCGGCGTCGGCGCCGGGGTCGGGGTCGCGGCGAGGGTCGGGGTCGAGGTCGGCGTCGCGATCGGGCTCGGGGTCTCGACGGGGCTCTCGGGCGCGATCGGAGGCGGCTTGGTCGGCGTCGGGGTCGGCGCCGGGGCCGGCGTCAACAAGGCGAGCGCCGCGCCGAGGCCTTGCGCGACGTCGTCGCGGAAGACGTAGATCGTGCCGCCGAGGCTCGCGATCACGATCAGCGCGCCGAGGATCGCCGCGACGCGCCCGTCGGACCGGCGGCGCGGCGGCGGCGCCTCGCGCCTGGACGCCGTCGCCGCGCCGGCGCCCGCGCGGCCGGCCTCGCCCCACGCGGCGACCGCGGCCATGCTCGCCGGGCGGTTCGCCGGCAAGGGTTGCAGCATCGCCTGAATGAGCGGCCGCATCGACGCGTCGAGGTCGCAGAGATCGGGAACGACGCGGCGCTTGTCGATGACGTCGACCTGCGAGCCGCTCATGTCGATCGGGTGCCCGCGCAACGCCTCGGCGAGGACCAGGCCGAAGCTGTAAATGTCGGACTTGAACGTCACGTCGCCGCCGGCGAGGCCGACCTGCTCGGGCGAGACGTAGTTGTACTTGCCGGCGAAGCCGTCGCCGATGATCGTGCCCTCGCCCGGCCGATGCGAACGCGCGATGCCGAAATCGATGATCTTGGCGCGCCGCACGTCGCCGTCGGGCAGAATGACGTTGTCCGAGGAAATGTCGCGGTGGACGACGCCCAGGCGATGCGCCGCTTCGAGCGCGCCGCCGATGCGCTTCTGCAGGATCTTGACCTCGGCGAGGGGGAGCGGCCCCGAGGCGAGCCGCTTGGTCAGCGACGGGCCGTCGACGAACTCCATCGCCAGATAGGCGCGTTGCAGATCGGGGTCGACGGAAAAGACGAAATAGCGCACGATCGCTTCGTGCTGGAGATTGTGCAGGGTGGACGCCTCGCGCCGGAACAGCGCCAAGGCGTCGGGATTGCGGGAAAGCTCCGGCCGGATCATCTTGATCGCGACGGGATCGTGGGTCTGGATGTTGAAGCCCTTGTAGACCTCGCCCATGCCGCCCTGAGCGACGAGGCTTTCGATCTCGTAAATGCCGTTGAGCCGCGCGCCGGCCCTGACGCTGCCGCTCGGAGCGGGCTGGAATACGGTCCTGTCTTCCACGACGCTTGCGCTCCAGACCTGAAACGATTTGCCGAGCCCGCTGCGCACTTGAACCGCCGCCGCGCGCCGCATCGCCGAGTGGGCCGGCAACCCTAACGCCGAAGCGCGGCGAGGGGAACCGGATTTCCCTCGCCCGATCGTCGGCCCATCGCAGCGCGCGATTTTCCGGCGCTTCGCCCGCGCGCAGACCGTAATCGAGACTTCAGTCAGGTCGACGCGCGGCGATCGCAAACGGCCCGGCCGAGAGCGGATCGGCGCGCCTGAGAAGGAGCCAAGCCATGTCACATGCGCCGGTTTGCGGCGTGCGCCCTGTGGGGATCGCGCCATACGTCGCCGAGTTTGACGCCGCGGCGAAGGAGCGGCATAGTTTCCCGCCGCTCGCCGTCCGCGAGCGAAAACGATGGGGACTCTCCATGCGCGCGCTCTTGACTTTGGTTGTCGGCGCGGCGGTTGGTCTTGCGGTCGCGCCCTCGGCGCTGATCGCTCCCGCTCACGCCGATCCCGCCTACACCGCCGACCGGGTGATCGATATATTCGTCAAGGACAAAGCCGCCGCCGATGCGGCCAAGGCCAACGGCAAGAGCCGTTCGATCTGCATCGGCACGGCGGCCGACTGCCCCGCGCCGCCGGCGCAATCGGCGACGCGCTTCGATCTCTTGGTCAACTTCGAGTTCAATTCGGACAGGCTCACGCAGGCCGCCAAGGACAATCTAGACCAGTTCGCCAAGGCGTTGCGCGATCCGCGGCTCAAGGGCGTGAAGTTCGAGATCGACGGCCACACCGACGCGAGCGGCGCCGAGGCCTATAATCTCGGCCTGTCGGAGCGCCGCGCCAACGCGGTCGTCGCCTATCTGGCCTCGCTGGGGCTCGATCCCGCCGACTTGATGGCCAAGGGCTTCGGCAAGACCAAGCCGCGCGTCAAGGACCCCTACAGCCCGGAGAACCGCCGGGTCGAGACCCATCTCTTGGAGTGACGGGCTCGCCCGCGGTCCTCACGACTTCTGCGGCGCGCCGAGAAGGCGCCATTGTTTGAGAGCGGGCGCGAGCTCGAGCCCGCTGCGCCCGTCGATCGGCCCGGAATAATATCCCGCGGCCTCGAGGCGCTTCTGTACGGCTTTGATCGTCTCGGCGGTCCAGGCTTGGGTCTTGCCGGTCAGTTCGGCGATGGATTCGCCGGAATCGGCGGCCACCGCGCGCAGCAGTTCGTCGGCCGCGCCGGCGGGATTCTTGGCCACGCCCCGCCCCTCGTCGAGGACGGCCGCGGCGGTGTGATAGCCCTTGGGGTAGCCGAAGCTCGCGGCGCGCAAGTAGAGATCGAGGGCGTCCGACTTCTTGCCGCCGTAGCCGTGTTCGGCGAATTCGGCCAGATCGTAAGTCGCTCTGGCCGAGCCGGCCTCCGAGGCCTGTTGCAGCAGCGCATAGGCGCGCGGCAGGTTCTTTTCGATGCCTATCCCTTGCGCCAGCGCGACGGCGAGATTGATGGCGCCGTCGGCGAGCCCGCGCTGGGCCGCCTTGTCGTAGAGCGCGTAGGCAGCCTTGACGTCCTTGGGCGCGTGGTCGCCCGTCTCCAGCATCAGCCCCAGGGAGTACATGGCGCGGGCGTCGCCGGCGTCCGCCGCCTTCTTGTAGAGTCCATAGGCTTCCTCGAGGCGCCCGGCGGCGGCGGTCGCGCGCGCGAGCAGCGCCACGTAATGCGGGATGTCCGGATGGCGCTCCACGGCTTCGCCGCAGACGCCGATCGCGGCCGCGGCGTTCTGGCTGAGGTCCGCCAGATCGACCCCCGGCATGCTGGCCGTCGCATCGTCGGGGTGGGTCGCCAGGCGCTCGCACACGACGCCCGGGTCCGACGCCGCGCTTTGCGCCTCGCGCAAGCTGGCGAGCAGATCCTTGGCCTCCGCGACATGCAGGCCCGAGGGATAGCGCGCCAGATAGAGCTCGACGAGCCGGCTCTCGCGCCCGCCGCGCGCCACGCTCCACAGGAGATCGTCGACGTTCGCGCTCGCCGCCGGAGGCGGCCTGTCCGACTTGCCGACCTCGGCGAGCATCGTTCTCACGTCCGCCGCGTGCGACCCGTTGGGGTAGCGATCGATATAGAAGGAGAGCAGCCTGGGATCGCGCTGACCGCCGGCGAGCCGCCAGAGCTGGGTCTCGGGCGAAGCTTCGCTCGTCGCGTCGCCGGCGAAATAGAACTGGCGCGTCAGCGACGAGTTTTCCCAGGGGATCTGCGCCCCGCCGGTCGAAGCGATGACGTCGCGGCGCACCGCGATCATCATGCTGGAAATGTCGACGCCGGACGAGGCCATGTGCCCGAGCAGCGACTGCGCGAACGGGCTGTTGCGGCCGCCGCCGTCGAACGCGACGGCGTCGGGCTGCGTCGCGAAGGCGATCAAAAATCCCGCCGCGTTGCCGACGCGCGCCAGGCCCGCCGATCGCAGCGTGACGTTGGAATCTTTCAGCGGATTGTTGCGGCAAGCGTCGAGAAACACGAGATGGACGCCGGGGCCCTGGGACTGCGCGTCGAGCACGTCGTCGAAATGAATCGTGTGTTTCTCGATGTCGTCGACGGTGTGCAGTCGCGCGTCGACCGGAATGAGATAATTGTGGGCGGAAACCTGCAAGCCGTGGCCGCCGTAATAGAAGAGGGAAACGTCGGCCGCCGCCGCGCTCCTGCCGAAGTCGGCGATGGCGCGCTGCATTTGCGCCTGGTCGAGATCGACGCCGAGCGTCACCGCGAAGCCTAAGGACTTGAGCGCCTCGGCGACGTCCCTGGCGTCGTTCGGCGGATTGGCGAGCTCGGGGACCGCCTTGTAGGCGCCGTTGCCGATGACCAGCGCGACGCGGTTTTCCGCCAGCGCCGGCCCGACCGCGACAAGGATGAAGAGCGTTGCGACGATGCGCCGCAGAATGCCGCGCGTGCGTCGCGGCTGCGAACGGCGCTCGCCGGGCGCCCCGGTTGCTTCGATCTTGCGCTGCGCGCCCATCGGCGTGATCCCGAACCCTGCCGCCCGACTCTCGGATGCAATCGCGAGCGTCGCAAGTCAAGCTTCGAGGCGGGACCTTCGCCGGCGCGCGGACCCCTAGTTCAGAGGCCGCCGCCCTTTTCGAGCGACAGGCTCGCGACGTTCAGCGTGTCGGCGACCAGGGCGCCGCTTCGCGTTTCGCGCTGGCGCGTTTCGGCGTCTTCCGCCCGCACCAGCGTCATATCCTTGTGAATGACGGCGATCGCCGCGTTGATGGCCTGGACCGCTTGCGCCTTCGTGCGCGCGGCGCGCACGCGCCGCGCCGCTTGCGCGACGACACTGGGCAAATTGCGCAGTCGGGGCGGCAGCCGCGGCGCGACTGCGGCGAGCGCTTCGGCGTATTTGTCGAGCGCGTCGGCGACGCATTGCTGACTGGCGCACTGGCAGTCCTTTATATATTTTTGCGTCGCGGCCGAGAGATCGTTCACGGCGTCGCCGACGTCGCCGGCCTCGGGCGCGGGCGCGAGTTCGAGACCGACGCCGCAGGCGCCCGTCGCCTGCGATTGCTGATTCATGATCGCCGGCGCCGGGATGTTCGGCGTTGTCGGCGCAGGCGGCGGGGGCGGCGCAGGCGCTCTGACCGGCGGCGAGTAGTTGAGCCCCGGCGCTGCGCCGGCGCCCATCGCCAGAATCGCCATGAACAGCGCCGCCGCGATCGCTCGCGCGGCGAATTGAAGCGAGATCGAACGCATGACGTCTCCATCCTCCGAGATTTCGGCGATCCATTCCCATTCGCCGGCCAACTAATCCAATTTCTCTCGCGCCCCGCAGTTACGATCCGCGTTGGGGCCGCAGGCTTCTCCCGACTCCCGCGGCGACGCCGGGCGCCGCGCCCGCTCTGGTCTTGCCCGACACGCCTAAAGTCCGCCCGCCTTTTCGAGCGACAGGCTCGCCGCGTTCAGCGTGTCGACGACGAATAGGCCGCCGCGCGTCTCGCGCCCGAGCTGTTGTGGATCCTCCGCGCGGACCAACGACATGTCCTTGTGAATGATGGCGATCGCCGCGTGGATGGCCTGGACCGCTTGCGCCTTCGTGCGCGCGGTTCGCACGTTGCTCGCCGCTTGCGCGACGACGCTCGGCATGTCGCGCAATTCCGGCGGCAGGCGCGGCGCGATCGCCGTGAGCGCTTCGGCGTATTGGTCGAGCGCGTCGGCGATGCATGTCCGAGTGACGCACTGGCATTGGCTGATGTACCGCTGCGTGGCGCGCGAAAGCGCCTTCACGGCGTCGCCGGCGTCGCCGAACGGCGACGGCTGCGGCAGCACGAGGCCACCGCCGCACGCATCAGCGGCGTCGGGGTCGCCGTAGCGCTCCGAATCCGTGTCTTGACCAGTCGAGTGGCCGGGAGCGGGGGCGGGAGCAGGGGCAGGCGCCGCGTGCCCGCTGGGCCCGTTGTTGCCGGGCGCCGCGTACGCGCACGTCGCGAACCCGGCCACGACGAGCGCCGCCGCCAACGCCCGCGCGAGGCATCGGAGCGTGATCGAACGCATGACGGCCCCCTCCGCAGAGCCGCCCGGATCGGACCGCGTTCGCGGTCAGCCGGACGAATCTGTCTCACCCCTGGAGCTTACGGTCCGCGCAACGGGCGACGGACAACTTCCAACTTCCTTATTCTAGCCTCAAACCTCGCCGTCAGTCTATTCGTGTCCGGCGCGCCGATCGCGTCGCCGGATTTCGCCGCGACGGCGCGCGGCCTCGCCAATTTCCTTGCTCGCGTCCAACTTCGGGGTTACGCGAGGGCTCCCGGGAGCGTTCTGGAGCGCGGCGACACTTTCATGACCCGACGGGGCGGCACTCTCGCACTGGCGGCCTCGCTCGCGATCTTTTGCCTTTGCGCCGCCCTCGTCGGCTGGCGCGTCGTGCGGCATCGGCCGGCGCCGGCGCCGGCGAAGATCGCCGAGCCGTCCGCGCCCGCTAGCGCGAGGCCGCCGCCCGTCGCCAAGCTCTCGACGATCATCGACCTACCCGGCGACCCGGTGCTGGTGCAGCGCGGCGCGGTCTCGGCGCCCAAAGAGCTGCGTCTCGCCATACCCGCCAGGCTCGCCGCGAACGCCCCCAGGCTCGAGGGCGAAGCCTATTACGTCAGCTCGACGTTGGTCTCGACGAACGGCGGCTACATGGGGAAATTCCCCGAATCGGGCGCGGAAGCCGACGCGCTGGCCGCCCAGCTGGCGATGAATTCCGCGCAAATGGCCGGCGCCGCGGACGCCGCGCAGATGGAGGCCGGCGCCGACGACGACGGCGGCGACGAAACGCCGGCCGACGCGCAGGACCTCATGCTGACGAGCGCCAACAGCGACCAGCTCGAGGTCGTCCCCGGCGGGGCGGACGGCCGCCCGCAGCTCAAGCAGACGATCCTCAAGACGATCGTGGCGGAAAAGATCGGCGACCTGCTGATCGCCAACGGCTATTCCGAGGACAGCTCGCGAGGGATCGAAGCGGCGGCGAAGGCGGCGTTCAACGTGCAGACCCTGCCGCCGCAGAGCGTCGCCCTGGCGGTCGGCGCGCTCGACCCGACGGGCGACTACCGCGCCACCCAACTCGCGATCTACGAGAACAACGACTATGTCGGCGCGATCGCTCTGGCCGAGAACGGCCTCTACGGCGAAGGCGCCCAGCCGACGATTCCCGCCGGGCTGCTCGACGAATCGGCCAAGACGGCCGACGCCGCCCTGCGCTTCGACCTCGCCGACGGCGTCTACAGCGCCGGCTTGCGCAACGGCATGCCCGAGCCGGTGATCCGCGAGGCGATCCAGCTCATCGGCCGCCTCGCCGATCTGAAGTCGCCGCTGCTGGCCGACGAGGCCGTTCGCGCGATTTTCGCGCGCGACTATCGCGACAAGTCGAAATCCGCGGGCAAGGTCGTCTACGTCGGCCTGCGCGGCGGCGCCGGCGCGGTCGATTGCTATTCCTTCGAAACGGCCGACGGCGCGTTCCGCTGCTTCGATCCCAAGGCCGCCGCCGAGCCCAAGGCCGGCGCGCCGCCGCAGAGCCTGGGCGACAGCGGCGCAACAAGCGTCGGCGGCATTCTCGCGCCGATCAAGGGCGCGCCGGTGACCTCGCTGTTCGGCATGCGCTTCCATCCGATCCTGCACATCCTCAGACTGCACGCGGGGATCGATTTCGGCGCGGCGATCGGCTCGCAGGTGCGCGCGGCGGCCGACGGCAAGGTGGAGATCGCCGGGCCGGTGTCCGGCTTCGGCAACCATGTCCGCGTCCAGCACAAGGGCTTCGAGACGTCCTATTCGCACCTCTCGGAAATTCCCGCCGCGATCAAGCCGGGCGCCGACGTCACGCAGGGCGAGATCATCGCGCTCTCCGGCAACACCGGCCTGTCGACCGGGCCGCATCTGCATTTCGAGTTCTATCTCAACGGCGTGGCGGTCGACCCGATGCCGCACATGGGAACCGAGGTGCAGGCCTCGGCGGGCAGCCTGGCGCACAGCGGCGGAGCGGCGCCGAGCCCGGTCGTCGCGGCGGGCGTCGCCCCCGCCGAAGTCGCCGCCTTCCCCGCCGCCAAGGCGATCGTCGACGCGGCGCTGGAGGAGGCGGCCAAGTGAGGCGGCCGGCGACTTCCGCCATCCGGCAATTCGACCGACGCGTCATCGCCTGCCGGTTTCTTGCATCGCGGCCGCGCGGGGAAGCGCATTGGCGCAAATCCACGACGCAGAAACCGGCCTGACCCGACGGCGCCGCCAAGCCGGCCCCTTTTGCGAAACTCGACGCTCGTAACTACAGCCTGCCAGCGGCATACCGCCGCACGAAGGGCTCTTGTGTCACGCCGGGCTTCTGGGCAACCAAATCGACACGAAATCTTAACGTTGTTTGGCGCTCCTACCGACGGCAAGGGGAGAGCGAAATTGTCGGACTTTCTCGGGACTGCAATTACGGCGCATATGGCGTGGCGGAGCCGCTTGATGACCGCACTTCAAGACCGGAGGGCTCCCGACCCGGCGGTGGTTCGATCCGACTGCAATTGCGCCCTCGGCAAATGGCTTTACAGCGACGGCAAGCAGCATTCCCGCCTCAAAGAATATGGTTCGCTTCTCGAATGTCACAAGGAATTCCATAAGGCCGCCGCGTCGGTCGTTGACCTTATCAATCTGGATCGCGTCGACGCGGCGAAAGCGTCTCTCGAAACTGGCGCATTCAAGAAGCAATCAAGAATTGCTGTTGCGGCGATAGACGACCTTCGTAACGCGCTCGCCGGTAAGCGGAGACGGAGGCAAACGGTACTTGACGAGATACCAATTTCGAAGAAACTGGCGTTTGGTATCGTATTGGTTATCCTTGTCGCCTTGGCCGCTTCAGGACTTCTCATTCGGCAGACCAGAACGCTGGGCATCGGGTCGCAAGAGGTCGAAACGCTTCAGGCGTTGGCGGCTCTCGGGACCGCCTCGATCGCGGTTGCTTTGGCGGCCCTGGGATGGTGGATCACGAGCGCTATCACGACTCCGATCGTCGAGCTTACTCAAACGATGCTGAAGCTCGAAAGGGGGGAGGAATCAGTCGAGGCGCCATCGATCCGGCGACGAGACGAGATCGGCGAACTGGCCGAAGCGGTGCAGGCTTTCAAAGCCGGCGCTTTCGAGAAGCATCGAGTCGACACGGAAGCGGCCGCCCTGCGCGCCGCTGCGGAAGAGGAGCGCGAACACAACGAACGGGCTCAGCGCGAGGCGATCGAACACGAGCGGGCGATCGTCGCCGATTCCATCGGCGCGGGTCTCGCCAAGCTGGCGGCGAAGGACCTGACCTATCGGATGTCGTCGGACATACCCGAGGCCTATCGCAAGCTGCAATCGGATTTCAATGCGGCGATCGCCCAGCTCGAAGAAGCGATGCAGGGCGTGACCGGCAGCACGAGCGCGATCCAGTCGGGAACGGTGGAGATATCGACGGCGGCCGACGACCTGTCGCAGCGCACCGAGCAGCAGGCGGCGAGCCTCGAGGAGACGGCGGCGGCGCTGCACGAGATCACCGCGACGGTGGAGAAATCCGCCGAAGGCGCGAGCCATGCGCGCGAAGTCGTCGCAAACGCGAACGAAGACGCGCAGAAGAGCGCGGTCGTGGTGCGCCAAGCGGTCGAGGCGATGGACGCGATCGCCAAATCGGCTCGGCAGATCAGCCAGATCATCGGCGTCATCGACGAGATCGCGTTCCAGACCAACCTGCTCGCCCTGAATGCGGGCGTCGAGGCGGCGCGGGCGGGCGAGGCCGGGCGCGGCTTCGCCGTCGTCGCATCCGAAGTGCGCGCGCTCGCGCAGCGCTCGGCCGGAGCGGCCAAAGAGATCAAGGGCCTGATTTCGGCCTCGACGACGCAGGTCGATCACGGCGTCAAGCTGGTGGCCGAGACCGGCGCGTCGCTGGGGCGGATCGTGACCCGGGTGACCGACATCAACGGCGTCATCGGCGAAATCGCCTTAGGCGCCAAGGAGCAGGCGACGGCGCTCGCGGAAGTCAACACGGCGATCAACCAGATGGATCGGGTGACGCAGCAGAACGCGACGATGGTCGAAAAATCGACCGCGGCGACCCACTCGCTCGCGCAGGAGACCGCGCGGCTTTCGGATTTGATCGGCCGGTTCAAGCTCGGCCAGATCGAGCGCAACGCCTCCATGCGCCGGGAACTGCAACAGGTTGCGCCGCACGCCTTCCGTCAGCCGCCCAAAGGCGCGCTCGCGGATACGGCCAAGGCCGCCGCGCGGCCGGCGCGCGCGGCCCGCGAGGCGAAGGTCGCCAACGGCGCGCCCATCGACGTCGACGACGGCGATTGGAAGGAGTTCTGAATCGCTCGCAATGGCGGTTCGAAAGGCGCTGCGCGCGCCTTCAAGAGGCGTATACGCTTAAGTTGCAAAGGTAATTCCACTTACGTGCGCACCGCGACACGCTACCCGTCGCCCGCCAGAATCTCGCGCCGCGAGGCGCCGTCGGAGCGCACCGTGCGCTGGTCGGCGTCGCAGACGACGACGATGAGCGAGACGTTGTCGCTCGCGCCGCGCTGCAACGTCAGCGCGAGCAGGTCGTCGCAGGCCTTCTGCGGATCGTCGGCGGCGAGAGAGGCGGCGATTTCGTCGTCCTCGATATGGGCGGTGAGGCCGTCGCTGCACAGCAGGAACCGGTCGCCGGGGAACGCCGGCCCGTCGACGATCTCGAGCTCGGCCTGATCGGCCGCGCCGAGCGCGCGCGTCACCACGTTGCGGCGCGGCCAGTCCTTCGCCTCTTGCCTGTCGAGCAGGCCGCGGTCGATGAGGTCCTGCACTTCCGAGTGATCGCGCGAGACCTGCTTAAGCGCGCCGCCGCGCCAGAGATAGGCGCGGCTGTCGCCGCACCAGACGCAGGCGAAATGAGCGCCGTGAATCAGCACGGCGACGAGCGTCGTGCCGATGACCGCGGCGCCGCGCGCGCGCGCCAGCGCGCGCAGCTCGGCGTTGACCTTGACGATGCGCGCCTCGAATTCGTCGAGCAGCGCCGCGCCGGTGCGCTGCGGCGCGAGCGTCGCCAGCGCGGCGACGACGGAGCGGCTCGCCACGTCGCCGCCGCCATGGCCGCCCATGCCGTCGGCGACCGCCCAAAGGCCGATCTCGGGCCGCGCCAGCACGCTGTCCTCGTTGAGCTTGCGCACCTTGCCGACGTCGCTGACGCTCGCCGTGCGGAATGTGAAGACGCCTGTCATGCCGCCGGCCCCTCGACGTTCGCTGGCGCGAGCGCGAAGGCGCCCGTCAGCATGTCGGCGAAGCGCGCCGCCGCGGGCAGGCCGACCAACGAAAGCGCCAGCGGCGCGAAGCCTTCGCCGCCGATCGTCCACCAGAAGGACTGCGAGGCGAAAGTGCGACGGTGGCCGAAGCGGCGCGCGGCGCGAAAGGCCAGCGACAATTGGCGATCGATGTCGCGCACCAGCACGCCGCCTTCCGGCAGTTCCTCGATGCCGGATATTTCGGCCGCTCGCGGCTGCAGCGCCGGCGGCGCCATCGCGGCGATCCTCGCCGCGATCGCCTCGAAGGAGGCGCCCGGATCGAGCGCGTCGAGTAGAATCGTCTCGGCGGCTTCGCACCAAGCGTCATTGGAGTCGAGTTCGGGCGGCAGCAGCGAGGCCCCGCTTTCGCCAGCGAAGACGGCCAGCGGGAACGACCGTCCGACGCCGTCGACCGAGGGCATGAAGGCGCCGATCGTCGCCTCGCCGCAAAAATCGGCGCCGAGCCAGAAGCGCCAGATCGGCGCCCGATTGTAGGCCTCGCTCCACGCCGCGCCGAGCGTCAGGCGCGAAGTCGCCACGCCGGCCTGAAGCCAAGGCTCCCAAACCTCGAGAAATCGCCGCGGCGCGTTGGCGGCGACGAAATCGCGTTTGGCCGGCAGCTTGCCGAAGAGACCGGCGGGCATCGGACCTCACAATCCGTTAGGGCATTTGAACTGCCGCAGCGCCGGCATGCTCAGGGGATTGTTCAGCGAGGCGGAGGTGAACTGGTAGGAGACTTCGCGCCCGCCGACGACGAAGCTGACCTTGACGGCGTTGCCGTTCTGGATCGACGAGCCGGCGTCGACGAGCCGGAAGAACGCCCAGGCGCCGGAGCGCTCCAGATTGGATTTGCGGTCGGGCATGTCGGGGGCCATGACGATCGACGCCTCGCCGGCGCCCGCGCCGGGCCATTGCACGTTCGAAGGGGCGTTGGCGCCTTGTTGCGCGACGACGTTTGCGCCGTTGATCGACAGCGTCGCGGTCTGCGCGTCGCTGCTCAGCGTCAGCGGCTTCACCTCGAGAGCGACGTTGGGCTGGTTGCCGCCGGTGGGGAAGAAGGCGTCGCGAATGTCGGCGGCCTGCTGGAACTCGCGCAGCGTGGTGTCCGACAATTTGCGCGTCGTGCTCGGGTTGGGCCGCCAGACCCAGGTCTTGCCGCCATGATTGACCAGCGGCTCGAGATTGGCCGAGAAGAATCGGTCGATGACGCCGTTGGGGGCGAACAGCCGCGCGAAATCGGCCATCGGCACGTCGCGATCGCTCTTGGCGAAGGGATAGCGGTTGGCGACGATCTGTTGGCAGGGACCGGCGACCTGCTCGGCCATGGCGTCGGAGATCTGGGCGATCGAGGAGGCGTTGGCGTCTCCGGCCGCGTCCTTGGCGACCTTGTCCATCATGCCCGCCAGCGGTTGCGGCAGGCGCGTCACGTTCGATCGCAGGCTCGCCACCTGCACCTCGACCTGGTCGAGCGCCTGCTTGGCCTGGGTGGGATTGTCCGCCGCGAGGGTCAACTGGCGGTAGAGCTCGTTGAGATTGGCGAGCAGCGCGTCGATCGGCCGCGAGCCCGGCTGGCCGTCGACCAGGATCTGGAACGGCTTGAAATTGGCTTCGATCGCCGCGCCGGGAACCTCCGGCGGCGGCTCGCCCGCCCGGCGCTGCGACTTCATCGCCAGATCGAGCGCCTCGCGGCCCACCGAACCCAGGCGCTGCGTCGCGGCGGTCGTGGCGTCTTTCCTGGCTTGATCGGCCGCCCCGTTCGCCGGCGCCGCCTTGCGTTCGCGCGTCAGCGCGGTCTCGTCGCGCACCGATTCGAACACCTGCTTGATCGGCGACGTCGGCGCAGAGGCGGCGCTGAGCGCGAGATATTTCGGCTTGTCGGCGAGCAGCGGACGCAATTGCAGATTGCCGAGCTCGACGTTCCAGACGCTGACGAAATCCTTGCCGTAGAGATCGAGAATGTCGGGAAGCAGACTGGCGTATTGCTGCTTGACCGCGCCCTGGTCGCCCGAGGCGCCGAGCACCCAATTCTCCTTCTGCAATTTGTCGGCGATCGTGGGCATGTGATCGAGCAGCGCGGCGTAGAAGCCCGCATAGGTGAAGAAACCAGGCACGCGCACCGTGTCGAGGCTCGCGCCGTTCGCCGCCTCGAAGACCAGCGCCATGTCGGGACCGCCGCGCTGCGAGGCGACCCAGTCCTCGATCGCTTCGTTGTGCGCCTCGGACTTGAGCAGCGTGTAGGCGCGCTCGGAGACGCGCATGCGCGCCAGAGTCGCCTGCGCCTGTTCGACCAACGGGCCGTTGAGCGAGACTTTCGCCGTTCCCCCGGCGTCCATGTCGAGCATGGCCTCCAGGTGCGAGCGCAACAGCGCGCGCCCTTGCGCGTAGGGGGCGCCGGGAAACGCGCGCTCTTCCCAATCGCGCGCGAACCAACTGACGATCAGGTTCTTGTCGACGGTCGGCGCCTTGCCGCCGAGCATGAGGTAGACCTTCAGCGCCTCGTAGACGAACGTGGGGTCGGCGATGTTCTTCTGGATCTGCTGCTCCAGCGAGAGCACCAGGCGCGGCCGCATCAGACGCTCGAGCGCCTGATCGTACAGGAGATCGGAAGCCTCCTGCAGCCGCGGGCGTTGGCCGAGGCCGAAGGTCTGCCCGATCGGCGTCGACGCGTCGCGATTGGCGTAGCCGACGGGCAGGTTGGGAAGAGCGCCGATCAATTCGTAGATCGGCAGCAGATTGGGGTCGCTCACGGCCGTCTGCTTGATCAGCGGGGCGGCGGCGGCGGCGTAATCGTCGACGCCGCGCTGGGTGGCGACGATGAGCGCCGCGTTGCGCGCGTAGCTCGTCCACCACAGAGCGAGCATGCCGACCGTCGCGAGGCCGATCAGGGCGAACAGCGCCGCGCGCACCGCGAAGGAGCGGCGCACCGCGGCGATGTTGGTCGACACCCACCCGGCTTCGCCGAACACCACCTTGGCCAGGAGATCGTGGAGGAAGTAGCTCTTGCCCGATCCGGAAAACGCCGCCGCGCCGTAGCTTTCGACGCCGTAGCTCCTCTGCAGCGCGCCGATCACCGAATCGAAGGGCGTGCCCTCCTGCGTGCCCGAGGTGAAGTAGAAGCCGCGTAAGGTCGCCGCCGTCTGGTAGCGCGTCGGCTCGAAAATGCGATTGAGAAAATCGGCGACCGGCTTGCGGATGGCGCTGAGCTGGGCGGGCAGGCCGAACAGGATCGCGCGCGAACGCAAGTCCGGCTCCTCCTGCAAGCGCTCGGGCATGCGCTCGGAGATCCGCTGGATCAATAGGTCCATCTCCTCGGAGACTTTGCCGACGTTGTTGGCCTTCTTGTCCGAGGTCTGGAACGTCGCGCCCCAGACCGCCTGCCGCTTGGCTTCGTCGAGGTCGGCGAAATACTGGGTGAAGCCGACGATCAGGTCCATCTTGGTGAACACGGCGTAGACGGGGAAGTCGACCTTCAGTTCGTCGTGCAGTTCGGTGAGGCGCTTGCGGATCGCGTCGGCGTGCGCGACGACCTCGGCGGCGGAGAGGTGGAGCACGTCGGCGATGCTGATCGCGACGATGACGCCGTTGATCGGCTGGCGCGGCCGATTGCGGCGCAGCATGTCGAGGAAGGCCAGCCAGCTCCTGCGGTCGACCTTGGCGTCCGAATCCTGCGTGGTGTAGCGGCCGGCGGTGTCGATGAGCACCGCCGCGTCGGTGAACCACCAATCGCAATAGCGCGTTCCGCCGACGCCCTGGATCGCCCTCGCCGCGTTGTCGCCCGCAAGCGGAAACTTCAGGCCGGAATTGATCAGCGCCGTCGTCTTGCCGGCGCCGGGCGGGCCGATGATGAGATACCACGGCAGATCGTAGAGCGCGCTCGCGGTCGACCGCGCCGTGCGCTTGAGCGTGGCGAGCGCGTCCTCCATCTTCTCCTTCAGGATCGGCGCGTCGCTTTCTTCCGCCGCCGGCTCGGTCATCGCCTTTTCGAGCGCCGCGGCGGCGCGCCGGCGGCTGACGATCCGCCAGGCGATCGAAGCGCCGACGATCAGCCAGATGACGAGAATGACGGCGAGGCGCACGCCGACGCTTTCGAAGGGCTGCGCGTCGCCGATGAAGACGAGCGGACCGCCGAGCCAGATCAGCGCCGCCAGGACGAGGGCGGCGACGACGCTGAGCGCGATCCAGAGCCAGGCGACGATCGTCATGGGAAAGGATTCTCCTGCCTCGCGAGCGAGACCCGCCCTCGGATCCGATCAGTCGGCGCGCGGGATGGAAATTTCCACGCGCCGGTTCTTCGCTTTGTCCGCTTCGTTGTCGTTCGGGGCGACGGGATTGTCGGCGCCCTTGCCCGACACCGCGACGCGTTCGGGTTGCGCGAGGTCGCTCTTGAGCAGGCCGGCGACCGACTTGGCCCGCGCCTCGGAAAGCTCGAAATTCGACGGGAACGCCACGGTCCTGATCGGGTCGCTGTCGGTGTAGCCGTCGACGCGGATCGCGCCGGGCTCCTTGTCGAGCGCCAGCGCGATCTTCTTGGCGATCGGCGCGAACGCGTCGTTGACCTTGGCGCCGCCGGAGGGGAACAGCACGACGCTGCCGATGCGGATGAAGATCGTCGTCGCCGTCTGATCGGCGCTGACCTTGCCGGCGAGAATCTCGTCGGCCAGCGCGGCGCGGATGCGCTCGAGCTGGGTGGAGGCCCTCGCCGGCGGGTCGGGCGGCGGCTTCACCGCGGTCTCGCGCGCGATGGCGATTTCGCCCGCCGGATGCACCTGCGCCATCTTGATCGCGAGCGCCTCGGCCTGCCCGCTCAGCATGTTGCGCAGGACGATATAGACGCCCAGCAGGATCACGCCGGCGAGCGCCGCGACCGCCCAGACGGGAACCTGAAAGCGACTGCCCGCCAGGGCGATGGACTGCCCCCGCCAATGCGGCGAGAGGTCCTCGATCGTCTTCGGGCTCGCACGGCGAATGGTTTCATAGAGGTCGCGGCGCACGCCCTGCAGGGCGCCCGCGCCGCCCGAGGCGCGGTAGACCCCTTCGAAGCCGAGGCTGAGGCACGCGTGCATGACTTCGAGCAGGCCGAGATTGACGGCGGGGTTCTGCTTGGCGCGATCGAGCTCCTGGAAGAATTTCACCCCGCCGGTGCGTTCGCCGAAAAAGCGCACCAGCATGCTGTATTGCGTCCAGATCTGGCGCCCGTCGCTGGGCAGGTTCTGCACGATGTCGTCGGCGCAGGCGGCGAGAGCGTATTTGGCGACGTTGACCTGGTCGGCCGCAACGCCCGAGGCGCGCGCGTCGATTTCGAACTGCTGGATCGCCTGCGCGACCTGATCCATCAGTTGGCCGGCGCCGGCGCGCGACAGCGACGCGCGTAAGCGCCCGAGCAGCAGCAATAGCGACGCGGCGGCGCGCATCAGCGGGTTCGCGGCGACGGTGACGAGATCGACCGACACGTGCGGCGAAATCGGCGCCGGCGTCATCGGCGCGGCCGCCGCGCCCTGCTGCAGGTAGGGGCTGCCCGGCAGCGGCGTCGGCGACGATATCCAGCCGTCCCAATTGGCCTGCGCGCCGGGCGGCGGCGTCGCGGGGGCCGGCGCATAGGGCGGCGCCGGATAGGCCGGCGGCGCCGCGTAGGGCGGCGGGGGATAGCCGACCGGAGACGTCGGCGTCGAGGCCGGCGGGGCGCCGCCGGCGGGCGGCGCAGGGTAGGCGCCGGGCGGGCCGGGCTGCGCGGGCGGCGTCGGGCGGCGCCCGCCCGGGTTGGGTCGGATGATGGTTCGGTCGCGACGGCCGAACGGATCGTCGTTGTCGGTCATCTCCTGTCTTCCCTGATCGCCCACAGCTCCATCTGGAGTTCGGGCCAATCGCCGGCGAAGTGCATGCCGATCGCGCTGGCGACGCTGAATTCCGGCCACAGCGGCGAGGTGCGGTCGAAGTAGAAATAGACGTGATCGGTGATGGCGCGGATTTGCGGCGGCGGCGTCGGCAGATGGACGAGATTGACGCCCGGAAGATGGGCATGGACGATCTCGTTCATCTTGGTGTTGGGTCCGACCTTGAGGAACGCCGGCAGGTTCTGCTGGATCTCGGTGAGCGGACGGCGGGCCGACACTTCCAGGACGAAGGTCGCGTTGCGGAACAAGGTGCGGTCCTTGATCGTCGAGATGAAGGCGTTGGGCGCGCGCTCGATCAGCTCGAGACGGATGGCGCGCCGATCGAGCCGGGCGCTGAGGAAATCCTGGATGTCGCGCAGCACCGGCGCGAACACGCTTTCCAGGTCGTCGTGGTTGTAGGCGCCGTATTCGCGCGCGCGGCGCTCCTGGGTGGCGAAGGTCGCCAGTTCCCCGGCGATGCGCAGGAATTCCTCATAGAGGCGCTCGGGGTGGACGTAGCGCGAGGCGTGGAAATGCTTGAGCACCGGAATTTCGCGGTTCAGCATTTGCAGCATCAGGTAGTCGGCGCTCTGCAGGCCGCCGCCCGCGGTGGCGTCGCTGGCGTAGCGCGCGAGCTCGTCGAGCTTGGCGCCGATCCAGCCGACGACGCGGTCGAGCCAGCCCTCGACCGTCGGGTGCGCGGCGCAGACGAGCAAGGGCGGGGCGAACTTCTCGTCGAACACCAGCGTGCGGTCGTGCACCTCGACGATGCGGGCGATCGGCAGGCCGACGTAGCCGGGCTTGGCGGTCTTGCGGATTTCGTAGGCGAGGCGCGGGTACGCGACCTCGATTTCCTCCTCGATGCGCAGATGCGAGGTCGAGTCGATGACCGTCTCGGCGCCCACGACGTAGCGCGCGGCGTTTTCGGACCTTTCCGGGCTGACCTCGCGCGCGTTGTCGGCGCGCGCCGGCATGGTGAGCCAGACGAGTTGGCCCGCCGCCGCCTCCGGCGCATCGATCGGCGTCGGGGCCGGGCTCTGCGCGGGAAAATCGAACAGCCCGCCGTCGGGCATGACGCCGGCGGCGCGGCGCAGCGCGAACTTGCTCTGCTGGGCGAGGTCGCGGTCGATTTCGAGCTCGGCGAAGCCCCAGGGGTAGGGCGTCACATGGCGCGCGCGGCTCTCGATGGCGCTTTCGAGGTAGCGGTCGCCCTGCTGCAGGTGATGCGGGCGCAGAAAGAGCCCCTCGGTCCAGTGAACTTTGGCGTTCCACGACATGCCCGCTCTTCCCCCATCCCGCGCTTATCGATCCCGCGCCGTCTCACGCCCTACGAGGTCTTGTTCTGCAAGCGATCGTAAGCCTCCGCGAACAGCGCCATGAACGCCTCGGCGAGGCGCCCGTCGGCGCGCTTGGTCTTGGCGCGCCAGCGCTCGACGTAGATGTCCCACAGCTTCGCCTTACGGGACCCCACGATGGCGCCGAGGCCCCGGTCCGGCTCCGCCGAGCGGTCGATTTTTTCCGGCGCCAGATCCTCGAACAGCGCGTCGAGCGCGCTCTGCATCGCGCCGAAGGTGAGGATCTGGTGGGTCTTGAGGTCGGCAAAGCCGCTCTCGATCGCCGCGCGGGCGTCGAGATAGGCGCGCGTCGGCGGGCCGAACATGATCGCCAGCGCCTCCTCGGGCGTGCCGGTGAATTTCAGCGGATTGTTTTCGAGCGCGCGGATCATCGTGCGGCTCGAGGAGCGCATCAGCGTCTTGGATTCGGCGCGCGAGGCCAGCAATTGCGCGAGGTTCTGCGCGGTCAGGCGGAGCGCCAAGCCGATTTCGTCGGCCAGCGCGTCGGGGTCGCGCTCGGCGATGGCGCGTTCCGGGATTCCGGCCGCCGCGGCGATGCGGGCGATCGTCGGCGCGCCGGCCGCCGGCGCCGGCGACGCAACGGCGGGATGGGCCGGCGCGGGCGCCGGCCGGCGCGGCGTCGGCGCGGCGGGCGCCGGCGCTGGCGTCGGGATCGGCGAGGGAGGCGCGCGCAGCCAGGAGTCGTCGGCGGCCGCCGGCGGCGCGAAGGCGTCGGACGTCGGGCCGGCCGGCTCCACGAAAGAGGCGAAATCGAGAAAGTCGGCGGCCGGCTGTTGCGGCTTCTGCACGCGATAGGCGCCGCGATCCTCGGGCGCCGCGGCCTCGCCGACCGCGCCCCAGACGTCCGCATGCGCCCCCGCCGCCATGGGCGGCGCGGCGGCGGTCGCGCCCGCCCCCGCCTGCCCCTCGACCGCGACGGCGATGATGTAGGGGCCGATGGCGAGGCGATCGCCGTTGCGCAGGAGATACGGCGCGTCGAGGCGGAATTGCGCGCCGTTGACGAAAGTGCCGTTGGTCGAGACGTCGTGCAGCCAGTATCCGCCGTCGCGAAACCGGATCTCGCAATGCTTGCTCGAGACGAAGCGGCTCGGGTCGGGCAGCGTCCAATCGAGATGCGCGTCGCGCCCGATGTCGAGGCCGCGCCCCTTGATCTCGACGCGCAACGGTCCGCCGTCGGGCAATCGATCCATGTTCTCGATCGACAGGCGAAGCGTCATTCTGTTGCCCGGACCCGTAAATCCATTCTCGAGCATTATCCCGTTCTTTTCGCCGAGCCGCAAGGATCGTGAGGCGCCGGGCCGCGCCGCCGCCGCCCCCGGCCGCAGCCGCTGGACTTCCAGCCGTTCACCAAGCGTTCAAAGTCTCTTTCGTACAAAGGCGCGGCTAACGTCCTCTCGGAACTCCCGTTCCGCAGACGACAAGCCGAAAGGAAACCCGATGCGCAACGTGACCGCAATCGCTCTCGCCATCGGGCTAGTGGTTCGGGCGCGCCGACGCATGCGCGGCGACTTTATTGTCGCGAGAGCGTCACGCGGACGTATACTTGCGTACTCGCTTGCACTATAGACAAAATCGCCTTTCACCCCAATTGCGTGAGAAATGGAGGTAGTCATGAAAAAGCTTTCGGCTGCGCTACTCGGAGTCGTCATTTTTTCCACCGCCCTATCATCGGTGACGCCTGCGTTCGCGTTAGGCGACTGCGGTCCGAACCGCCATCGCAATGCGTGGGGCGCATGCGTCTGGGGCGGTCAAAATCAAGCCTGGTGCATGAGAACTACGGGCCATCCGGCCGTTCGTATGCCCGATGGGACGATGCGCTGTTTTAGGTGAGGCGCTTGTCTTCGGCGCGGCCCCGGCATGACGCGTGGGCATACGGCCATTGCCGGCCGAAGTTCACCTGCCCGTGGGGCTGGCGTCCCGGCGCGTACGGCTTCCGCTGCCGCCGTAATCGCTGATGTCGAGCCTCGACAAGCCTCGATAAGCGGAGGGGCGCGGCGACGCGTTGCGCCCCTCCGCGAAGAAACGGCCCCGGCGGGCGGCGTCGTGGCGGCGGCCGCGGCGACCTCCACGCCGAGCGAGGTCGGGCTTGCTAAAGGACCCCCGCCAGGCCGGGCGAGCCGGGGTGCGTGGCGTAGAAATTCGCGAACGTATCGAGCACCTGACTCCTGACCATGTCGCGGAAGGGCGCGTGTGCGATCATTCCATAGACCGCTGCGGCGCCCTTTTGCGCCATTTCCGGATGCGCGCGCGCGATGTCGACGGAGGCGCGAAGATCGGCGAGGTACGCATCGACGACCTCGAGATGCCGCGCGGTGACCATGCCGTGCAAGCCGTCGGGATATTGCAATCGGTTGATGGTCCAGCCTTTTTCCTGCATGCGATCGCCTACGGAGAATATGTTCACTGCCGGGTCCGAAGATCCGTAGGCGATCAGCGGCCCCTGCGGCGTCGCCAGCATCCTCAGGCCCGGAATCGCCGAAACGCCCGCACAGAGCCGATCGACCGCCTGGGCGGTGCGCGCCGCCAGATCGCGGTAGCCCGAAATCCCGAAGTACTGCAGCGCGCTCCAGGCCGCCGCATAAGAGCCGCCGGGCCGCGTTCCCAGCAGGGCGGGAGAGGCGAAGACCCCGCCGGGCCAGTTCTGGGAAACAAACATCTGGTGCTTGAAATAACCGAGATCGCGATAGGTGATCGTCGAGGCGCCCTTGGAGGCGAAGCCGTATTTGTGGACGTCGGCGGAAATCGAGGTCACGCCGGGAACGCGGTAATCCCATAAGGGAATATCCCGTCCGTTCAGCTCCATGAACGGCAAGATGAACCCGCCGACGCAGGCGTCGACATGCATCGGTATGCCGCGCCGCGCCGCGATCTCCGCCATGAAGGGTATCGGATCGATCGTGCCGTGCGGGTATTCCGGGGCGGAGCCCAGGATCATCGCGGTATTGGCGTTGATCATGCCTTCGAGTTGCGAGGCGTCGGTCCGCAAGTCGGCGGTAAGGGGCAGAAGTCTGATCTTCAGGCCGAAATATTCGGCTCCCTTTTCCCACGCGACATGCGCCGTCGCCGGAACGATCATTTCGGGCTCGCTGACGCCGTGGAGCGCGCGCGCCCGGTCGCGATAGGTCTTGGCGGCCAGCAGGCAGCTTTCCGTGCCGCCCGAGGTCACCACGCCGCATGCGGTGTCCGGGGCGTGCAGCAATCCGGCGGTGAAGGAGACGATGTCGTCCTCCATCTTCTTCAGGCTCTTGAACGCGAGCGGATTCAGGCCGTTGGCGGAGGAATAGGTTTGATAGGCCTTACCGAGGAAGTCCTCGTGTTCCTTGTCGAGATAATAGACGAGGCTCCAGACTCTGCTGTGCTCGTAGTCGGGGTCCTCGACGCCGAAGCTGCGCAGTTCGGCCAGGATTTCATCGGGCTTGCGGCCGACTTCGGGTAGAGATTTGTGCATCGTCGCTTCCCCTATTTTCCGATTTCCACGCCTCGGGTCGCCAAGAGCGCGGCGAGTCCGCCCGCCACGGCCGCCGCGATGGCGATGGCGAACAGGGCGTAATTGAAATTCCCGGTGGCCGAGACAATCGCGCCGGGGACCATGCTGCCGACGACGCCGCCGATCACCAGGCTCATGCCGTTGTAGACGCCTGTCGCCGCGCCGACGTCCCTGTCCCTCGCGAGCGCCTGAACCGTCGAATGCTCCTGCGCCTGGAAGGCGCTCTGGCAGAAAACCGCCAACGCGAACAAAGCGACCAGACCCGCGAGCGTCTGCGCGCGGATCGCCAGGCACAACAATCCGCTCGCGCCCAGGAACCCCACGCTGGCCAGCGCGATGCGCTTGTTCAAGCGGTCGCCGATCCAGGCGATGGCCAGCGTTCCGATCACCCCCGCGGTGAAAACGATGCTCAGCGGCCAGCCGAGCGCGTCGAAATCGATGCCCTTGGCGCGGACGAAATAGGTCGGCAGCCAACCCAATATGCCGAATCCGGCAAAGGCGTTGAGCACGCCGATGGCGACATAGAGCCAGTAGTCCGGTCGCCGCCGAAACGTCGCGCTTTTCGCGTCGGCCTGGGATTCGGGAATCCCTTTGTCACGAACGAACAGGACGACGAGGGGCGCCCCGATGAGCAGCCCGCTCGCGCCGATGACGACGAACGTGTCGCGCCATCCAAATGCGCTCATCAAGGGAACCATGATCGCCGAGCTCAACGCCGTGGCGATAATCAGACCGACGTTCCAGATCGAATTCGCCGTCGCGCGCGCCTCGGTGGGAAAGTTTCGGGCGGTGATGACGCCCATCATCGGCACGTGAACGGATTCGGCGAGGCCCAGCAGAAGCCGCAACAGGATCAGCGTCGCGAGCGACCCGCCGAGCGGGCCGACGGCCATGCTGACGCAGGAAAATCCGACGATCGCGGCGACCATGCTGCGCTTCGCGCCGACGCGCTCCGCCAACCCGGAAAATGCGATCTGCGCAAGGCCGAAGGTCAGGAAGAACGCGCCGAGCAAGTATTGCCCCCAATCGCCGGTCTGCCGATCGGTCCATTGGTGTTCCGTGGCGATCCGGGGCAAGGCATAGGCGATCGCGTTGCGATCCAAATGGTGGATAATGAACGTCGCGGCAAAAATAAACGGGATATGCCAGGGGAGTTTTCCTCCGGGAGGCGACATCGGACATCCCCTTGGCGAGCGACCGTTAGCCGGAAGCGCCCGAGGGGTTCGCTTCGTTTCGCCCCGGGCGCGCCATCATGACGGGGACGGAGCCCGGAAGCCAGGGAGGAAAAATCAGGAGCCTGGTCGACGAACCCACGGCGGCGACGGCGTTCGATGCATTGTCTTCGTCACTCCAACGCCTTGGCCGCTGAAAGGCGCCTCCGGCCGTCGAACGGCTGCACGGGGCGACGTCGCCCCGATCGCCCTCCACGGGCCGAAAACGCTGCGACGAATCGCCGGCCGAATACCGCAGCATCCACCTTCATGCGCACGTCCGCGTTGCGGCGATCCGCCGCAGTTCGCCGGCGACGATGCGGGCGAGCGCGGTTCCCGGGTCGCTGTCCCCGGTGAGCGGCGCCTCGGCGCCGCGCCCGCGCACGCGCCGGATGGACCTGAGCCAGAACGCACTGGCGCGCGCGTTGCGCGTGCCGCCGCGCCGGATCAATGAAATCGTGCTGGGCAAGCGATCCATCAGCGCCGACACGGACCTGCGCCTCGCGCGCTATTTCGGCGTGTCGGAGGGGCTGTTTCTCGGGCTCCAGGCGGATTTCGACCTGATGCGCAAGCGCCGCCAAATCCACGCCATCCTCGACGCCATTGAGCCGCGCGCGGCGTGATGCGCGGGGCGTCGGCGAAAGGCGAGTGGAGGCGGTGTCGACTGCAAGTCGCGTCGCCGACGATAGGCGGCCCAAAGGGCCGCTTTCGCTGAGCAACGCGACCTGGAGGCCTCTTGCCGCGCGGGCCCGGCGCAGTCACCCCAAGGCGATTGCGAAGCAATCGGCCGCAGCGGCCGAAGCGAAGCGGAGGAGCGGCGCAGCCGCTTGACGGCGGCGGGGCGGCGTGGCCCATCGCAATTAGGGATTTGGTAAAGTGTCACCGGAATCCCAAATCCAGGCGGTGCTCGACGCCATTGAGCCGCGCGCGGCGTGAGGGACGGGGCGTCGGCGAAAGGCGAGTGGAGGCGGCGTTGACCTTTGGTTTTCGCAAGTCGCGGTGCTGACGAAAAGCGGCCGGCGGCCGCTTTCGCTCAGCAACGCGACTTGATAGCCCCTTGCCGCGCCGATCCGGCGCAGTCACCCCAAGGCGATTGCGAAGCAATCGTCCGTAGGGGCCGAAGCGGAGCGGAGGAGCGGCGCAGCCGCTTGACGGCGACGGGGCGGCGTGGCCGCGCGTGGCGGGGATTGTGTGGACGGGCACCATGAGTCGGAGCCACACTCTCAGAGATTTGCTATTACATCAAAATGTCTCTTCTCGCTGCAACTCAAATCCCCAAGCCTGCTGACGAACAGGCGTTCGAACGCGCGTCGATCGTTCTTTGGCGTCGCCTTCTCAATGATCCGAATGTGTTGAGGAACGGGCGAAGGGGTCAGGGCCAAAATGGGGTCGACCTAGTCGGAATTCGGAATCGCGACCCTGAACACCTCGTTGGCATTCAATGCAAACTCAAGAGCGAAGGCCACGAATTGTCCGAGAAGGAGGTCCGTGTTGAGCTCGGCAAGGCGCTGACGTTCAAGCCGGACTTGCGCGAGTACTTCATCACAACGACCGCGCCCGATGACGCGGCGATGCAACAACTTGCACGGGAACTCACCGTTGACTTGGCCAAGACGGGTCGGGGCCTTCTCGTGCACATTTGGGGCTGGAATACGCTCCAAGAGCGAATAAGCGAACATGCGGACGCGCTGAGAGAGTTTGATCCGAGTTATGGCGTTTTCGGAAACGAACTCCTGGAGAAGCTTGCCCAGGGCGCTACGATTCAAGCCGAAATGAAATCCGAGCAGACAGCCGGCATTTCTTCAATTTCGGCCCGGCTAGAAACCATCGAAGCTCTTATCCGCGTTGCTCCCGGTGACGCGACCATCACAGTCGACGATTTCGAAGCACACCTCGACGCGGAAATCGATGGACTGCGCCAGCTCGCTATTGACGGCAAGCCACGCACGGCAATGCCGCTGTTCGAGGGGCTGCTTGCGCGCATCGCAAACACCTCGTCCGGCCGAATTCTGTTCCGCGTCAAGGCGAATATTGGAACCTGCCTCCTCGCCTTGGGCGAGGATGCCCGAGCAGCGAGTTTTCTTTCGGAGGCTTACGACCATGAACCGCGCGAACCAAAGGCTATCGCCAACAAGGCATTCTCGTTACTCCTTCAGGGTGAGTGGAAAGCGCTTTTAGCCTTTGGGGCTGACGCACTACGCGAAGACCCGACGAACGACGCATTGGCGGGTTACGTCGTCCAGGCGGCGCGGTTCCAGAAAACGATCGACGCTCCGCTCGAACTTGTACCCGACCGGGTAAAGGGGTCGGCCGCCGTCGCGATCGCTCACGTCGACTTTCTTCGCCATCGTGGCCTCATTCCGGATTGGTGGCGCGCTGCTCGCGAAGCAGCGGCCACGCATCCCGACGACCGGTATGCTCAGCAGTTTGCTGCAGAGGCCGATCTCGACGAGATCCTGCGCGATGCACATTTTCAAAGGACGCGACGCTTCCGAGATGGCGAGCGACGGCGGATCATCGCAGTGGCCGGTCTTCTTACTGCCAACTGGGATAGAGCGCGAGGCAGCGAAGGCATTGTTCGCCCGGAAGGTATCGCGCTCTGCTGCAACCTCATCATGGCATTTCATGCGCTGGGTGATCTGCCAAGGGCGGTGGACATTGCCCGGCAGGGGCTGGCTATCGCCCCTGATAATAGTGAGCTTGCGCTACGCGGCGCAGTAGTCGCAATCGACGATCGCGACGAAGCGTTTGCGCGAGAGCTACTGCCTCACCTACCGGCTGGACCGGACGCTACGATTCTGCGTTTTCGATTTCATGCTCAAAAGCACGAGTGGGCGGACGTCGCCGAATTGTGTCGTACCAATGCGGCCGACATTCCCGACGTCGAACGTACTATGATGATGACCGCTGGTCGGCTCGCAGAAATTAAGCTGCATCCCGATGCCCAGTCCGAAGCCCGCCTGACCGCAATTGTACAAGACGTCTCTGACGATGCGCGAGCGAGCATCGTCGCGGCCGACTTTGCCACGACGCTCGGATTCGAAAAGATCGCCGATGATGCTTACCGAAATGCGCTCAAAGGGATCGACGCCAACAGCCACATAGCCAGCCGCCTAATGACGGCAATGCACGCCGCGAAGCGCGGGGAGTGGAAATCTGTTGCCGATCTTCTCGATGGATATGTCGACGAGGATAACGACAGCGAGGAACTCCAAACGCTCGCCACTGCACTGGTCAACGACAGCCCAATCAGGCGACGTGCGGTTCGCTTTTTTGAGCGACTTCCCGCCGCGATCAGCGCTGCGCCGTTTTATTTGCATGCCGCGGGGTTGCTGCATTTCAATCGTGGCGCACTGAAGGAGGCCGAAGGTAGTTTAGGCAAGGCGGTCGAAGCGAAACCCGACTTGACCAACTGCCTCGCTCTTTTCGCGACGGTGCGGCGAATGGGGCAGCAAGAAAAGATCGCGCCGCTGCTTCAAACCCTCAAGCTTGATGACTTGAAGGGCACGCCAGCGCAGAAGATGCTGCTGGCCCACGAGCTGCGCGCCGCAGGTCAGACGGACAAGGCTCTCGCATATGCGTATGCCGTCCTGACCGGTGCCAAAAACGATCCGGAGACGGCTCTTAGGTATTTCGGACTCCTTATGCCAGACACCACTGGGCGCATGATCCCGGCGATGGACTCGGGCACTGTCGATGCGTGGGTGCGACTTGAAGGGAGCAACGGAGAAAAATTCGCCTTCACGATCGAGGAAGGAAAGGATCGCCCCGGTGATGGCGTTCTCAGCCCGAAGCACCCGACGGCTGCGGCTGTTCTAGGTCTGAAGGTCGGCGCGTCCTTCGATCAGAGGAACCCCATCGGCGACAGCACGACTTGGCGGATCGTCGAAATAAAGCACAAATACCTGTATGCGCTCCACGATGTGATGGAGAACTTTCAAACGCGCTTTCCGGGCGCGACCGGACTTTACCGTATCACAATGAGAGAGGGCGATATCCAGCCGGCATTGGACCAGGTGAAGAACACATCGGAAGCGAATCGAAAGCTTGCCGATTTATATCTTCTCCAGCACGTGCCGATCACGATGGTCGTTTCGCGATTCGGCGGCGATGTCATCGGGTTCGCCGAATACATTAGGTCGCTCGACGCAAACATTGAAACGTGTGTCGGAAACGACCCAGAGCGTTTCGCTGCGAGAGATATCATTTTGCGCCGCCGCGCGGACGGAGCTGCGCTGGATGCCTATACCGCCTGGACAGCCGCGACGATGGACATCTTCGATATCCTCGTCACCGTATTTGGAAAGCTGTTTGTTCCGCAGTCGACGCTCGACGAACTGCGCATTCTCAAGGAGAAGAATGAGCTACCGGCCGGCCGCTCAATGACGATCGCTTGGCGTAACGGTCAATTCTTCAGGCAAGAATATTCCAGTGCGGACATCGAAGCGGGCGCGCGGTTTATCGACGACCAGATTCGAAAGATCGGGCAACATTGCACCGCACGACCGACAACAGCGCCGGATTCGCCGACGGAACTCGCCAGGGTTCTAACCGAGAGTTTCGGTCCGCACGCCCTCGATGTCGCGAATCTTGCGGCTGAAGGGTACATTCTGTTGTCGGAAGACCTGTATTTTCGGCAACTCGCTGATGCGGGGGTTTCAACGAAGGGCGTGTGGCTGCAAGTTGTTCTGACGTTTGCACGAGATTACAGGCTTATCACGCGCGAGCGGTATGCCGATGAGATCGTCAAACTCGCTCAGAGACGCCACAGCCATCTTTCTTTTGAACCTGCGACACTCTGGGATGTGTTCCAGGCCGACGGAAGCCCGGAGCTAAGTCGCTTCCGCGCAGTTGTCGAATTCATTGGAACGAAGAATGCTGATGTCCGCGCGCACATGCTTGTGGTGAGTCACTTTCTTTCCTTGATCTGGAGCGACGACGGTCAAAATGCCCCGAAGAGAATGCGTGCAACCGGATTACTGCTCGACCGCATCATTCGACATCGCGGTGACCAATCGCCGCTTACCCTTGCCTTCATGAGGGACTGGGGTAGTTGGAGTTTAAGAGAGTATATCAATACCTGGCTCAAAGGACATTTCTTGCCAATCGGAAGTGTCGATAAATCTGAACTCCAACTCATCGCGGCCCGCGCGACAATGCTTGCACGAGCCACGATGAGACTCCGTCCGCGACGCGCGCTCGCTTCCACCAGATGGCCGCAGCGAGATTGATTACCCGCCGGTTCCGCCGATTCCGATTCGATTCTGGCGACTCTTCACCAAATTCCCACTCCCACCCGGCCACGCCGCCCCGTCGCCGTCAAGCGGCTGCGCCGCTCCTCCGCTGCCAGGGGGAAACCACGCCGCTTTGCTTAAACAACGCGGTGGTCCCCGCTTTATTACCCCAACGCGACTTGGAGGGCAAAGCGCGGGCGGCGCGCCGGGGGGCTAGCAAGCCGCTGCGCCGAGGGAAAGCCGCTGTCGCCGCTGCCGCCCGGCGGCGCGACTCGGAGCGACGGGCGCGCGCCGGCGGTTTGCCGGTTTGCCGCCGTCCGTTCGAGGCGGGCCGCGCATGCGGCGGGCCGTATGACCGGCGCGACAATTGCTTTCCGATAATCGGAAGTCGCGCTAGTCTGTAGATGGAGGCCGGCGAGCCGAGAGAGGCGGCGAGGCGGCGGCGAAAATTCGGTTCGACGGCCGGGAAAAACGAAATTCCGCCCTTTGCGCGCGTAAGCCATTGATATCGCCGAAAACGGCCAAGGAAAACAGCCTATATTTCCTTGGAAAAGTTTGGAAAAGTTTGGAATTTCCTTGGAATTTCCTTGGAAATCCTTGGAAAAACCTTTGAAAGTCTTGGAAAGTCTTGGAAAGGCTTGGCGGGCGGCGTGAGCCCTCGCCCGCGCCCCGACCCTCTCCCGTCTTTCGACGGGCTATGCGGGAGAGGGGGCGGCTACTCCGCCGCCTCGGCCGGCGCCGGCGCATAATTGAGGATCGGCGCGAGCCAGCGCTCGACCTCGCGAAGCGCCAGCCCCTTGCGCGCGGCGTAGTCCTCGACCTGGTCGCGCTCGATCTTGGCGACGCCGAAGTAGTGCGCCTCAGGGTGGGCGAGATAGAGGCCGCTGACCGAGGCGGCGGGCCACATCGCGAAGCTTTCGGTGAGCGTGACGCCGATGAGCGCTTCCGCGTCGAGCAGGCGGAAGATCGTCGCCTTCTCCGTGTGGTCGGGCTGGGCGGGATAGCCGGGGGCGGGGCGGACGCCGCGATAGGCTTCCGCGATCAGTTCCTCGGGCGCGAACGCCTCGTCGGGCGCGTAGCCCCAGAACTCGCGGCGCACGCGCGCGTGCAACGCCTCGGCCAATGCTTCGGCGAAGCGGTCGGCGAGCGCCTTGACGAGGATCGAGGAATAGTCGTCGTTGGCGTGGGCGAAGCGCTTGGCGATCGCGTCCTCCTCGAGGCCGCTCGTCACCACGAAGGCGCCGATGTAATCGGGCTTGCCGCTCTCGATCGGCGCGACGAAATCGGCGAGCGCGACATTGGGACGGCCGTCGCGCTTCATCAACTGCTGGCGCAGCGTGAACAGGGTTTCGAGGCTCAACCGGCGGTCTTCGTCGGCGAAGAGGCGGATGTCGTCGTCGACGCGCGCGGCGGGCCAGAAGCCGACCGCCGCCTTGGGCGCGAACCACTTCTCGGCGACGATGCGCTCGAGCATCGCCTGCGCGTCGTCGAACAATTGCCGCGCCGCGTGGCCCTGTTTCTCGTCGTCGAGAATGGCGGGATAGCGGCCCTTCAGCTCCCAGGTCTGGAAGAACGGCGTCCAGTCGATGTAGCGCGCGAGGTCGGCGAGGTCCCAGTCGTCGATGACGCGCACGCCCAGGAAGCTGGGCTTGGGCGGGGCGTATGAAGCCCAATCGATCTTGACCGCATTGGCGCGCGCCTTCTCCAGCGAAAGGCGCGCCTTGTCGGCTTCGCCGCGCGCATGGGCGTCGGCGATTCTGCGATATTCGGCGCGCAGCGACGCGACGTAAGCGGTCTTCGCATCCGGCGACATGAGCGCGCCGACGACGCCGACGGCGCGGCTGGCGTCGTTGACGTGGACCGCCTGGCCGCGCGCATATTTCGGGTGGATCTTCACCGCGGTGTGCACGCGGCTGGTGGTCGCGCCGCCGATCAGCAGCGGGATGTCGAACCCCTCGCGCTCCAGCTCCGCCGCGACGTGCGCCATTTCGTCGAGCGAGGGCGTGATCAGGCCGGAAAGCCCGATGACGTCGACCTTGCGCTCGCGCGCGACGGCGAGGATTTTCGAGGCCGGCGTCATCACGCCGAGATCGATGATCTCGTAGTTGTTGCAGGCGAGCACGACGCCGACGATGTTCTTGCCGATGTCGTGGACGTCGCCCTTGACGGTCGCCATCAGGATCGTGCCGGCGCTCTGCCGCCCGCCGCCGCCGCCATTGGCCAGCTTTTCCGCCTCCATGTAGGGCAGCAGCAGCGCCACCGCCTGCTTCATCACCCGCGCCGATTTGACCACCTGCGGCAGGAACATTTTGCCGGCGCCGAAGAGATCGCCGACGACGTTCATCCCCGCCATCAGCGGCCCTTCGATGACGTGCAGCGGCCGCACGGCGGCGAGGCGCGCTTCTTCGGTGTCCGCCTCGATATAGTCGGTGATTCCGTTGACCAGCGCATGGGCGATGCGCTTGTCGACCGGCCATTCGCGCCAGCTCAGGTCCTGCGCCTGGGCTTGCTTAGCCGCGCCGCCGCGATAGCGCTCGGCGATGGCGAGCAGCCGCTCGGTCGCGTCTTGACGGCGGTTCAGCACCGCGTCCTCGCAGGCCTCGCGCAATTCCGCATCGATCGTCTCGTAGACCGCGAGCTGGCCGGCGTTGACGATGCCCATGTCCATGCCGGCCTGAATCGCGTGATAGAGGAACACCGCGTGCATCGCTTCGCGCACCGGCTCGTTGCCGCGAAACGAGAACGAGAGATTCGAGACGCCGCCGGAGATATGGACGTGCGGCAACTCAGCGCGGATCTGCCGCGCCGCCTCGATGAAGGCGACGCCGTAGCCGTTGTGCTCTTCGATGCCGGTGGCGATGGCGAAGACGTTGGGGTCGAAGACGATGTCCTCGGGCGGGAAGCCGGCCTCTTCGGTGAGCAGCTTATAGGCGCGGGCGCAAATGCTCACCTTGCGCTCGAGCGTGTCGGCCTGCCCCTGTTCGTCGAAGGCCATGACGACGACCGCCGCGCCATAGGCGCGCACCAGCCGCGCCTGACGGAGGAATTCGGCTTCGCCTTCCTTCATTGAGATCGAATTGACCAGCCCCTTGCCCTGCACGCATTTCAGGCCCGCTTCGATCACGGCGAATTTCGAGGAATCGATCATCACCGGCACGCGCGCGATATCGGGTTCGGCGGCGACGAGATTGAGGAATTCGACCATCGCCTTGGCGGAATCGATCAGCCCCTCGTCCATGTTGACGTCGATGATCTGCGCGCCGCTCGCGACCTGGTCGCGCGCGACGGCGAGCGCGCCGGCGTGGTCGCCCGCGGTGATCAATTTGCGGAACTTCGCCGAGCCGGTGACGTTGGTGCGCTCGCCGACGTTGACGAAGGGAATGTCCTTGGTCAGCGTCAGCGGCTCGAGGCCGGAAAGGCGCATCAGCGGCGCCATTTGCGCGGGGATGCGCGGTTTGACGCCGCGCACGGCTTCTGCGATCGCCCGGATATGCGCGGGGCTCGTGCCGCAGCAGCCGCCGACGACGTTGACCAGGCCGTCGCGCGCGAAGCCGGCCATCTCGGCCGCCATTTGCTCAGGGGTTTCGGCGTAGAGGCCGAATTCGTTGGGCAGGCCGGCGTTGGGATAGGCGCAGACGAACGTCTCGGCGACGCCCGATATCTCCTCGAGATGCTCGCGCATCGCGCTCGCGCCGAGCGCGCAATTGAGGCCGATGGTGAACGGGCGGGCGTGGCGCAGCGAATGCCAGAACGCGGTCGGCGTCTGCCCCGACAGTGTGCGCCCGGAACGGTCGGTGATGGTGCCGGAAATCATCAGGGGCAGGCGCAGCCCGCGCGCGGCGAAGACCTCCTCGCAGGCGAACACCGCCGCCTTGGCGTTGAGCGTGTCGAAAATCGTTTCGATCAGGATGATGTCGGCGCCGCCGTCGATCAGGCCGACGATCTGCTCGGCGTAGGCTTCGCGCAACACGTCGAAAGTGACCGCTCGGAAGCCGGGATTGTTGACGTCGGGCGAGATCGAAGCGGTGCGGTTGGTCGGCCCGAGCGCGCCGGCGACGAAGCGGCGCTTGCCGTCGATGCGCTGCGCCTTCAGCGCCGCGCGCCGCGCCAGCCGGGCGCCGTCGCGGTTCAGTTCGTAGACCACCTCCTGCATGCCGTAATCGGCCTGCGCGATCGAAGTCGAAGAAAAGGTGTTGGTCTCAAGGATGTCCGCGCCGGCCATCGCATAGGCGAAGTGGATGTCCTCGATCGCCTGCGGCCGGGTGAGCGTGAGAAGATCGTTGTCGCCTTTCAGATGGCATTCGCAGCCGACGAAACGCTCGCCGCGGAAATGGCCCTCGTCGAGGGCGAGGTCTTGGATCTGCGTCCCCATCGCGCCGTCGAGAATGAGGATGCGCTCGCGCGCGGCCCTGGCGAGCGCCTCGGCCGCGTCGCTTCGCGGGGCCGAAGCAGGCTCGAACAGGTCAAGGGGTTCAACGCTCATGGGGCGGCTCGGGCTCGCGGCGATTAGGCATAACTACATAAACATATCTTTATATGATTTCAACCCGCGCGGCTTGGCCGGTCGTTAGGAAACTTGCAAATGCCGCTTTAAAACTGGAACAAAACATGTACAAAGAAGGGCGCCGCGCAGCTTTTCCGCGCGGCTTGTCAGATTCGAGTGGAGGGTCGGGGGATGTGGTTCAAGGTCGAACAAAAGCGCACGTCCAAGGGGCAGAAATTCACGGTGCGCTGCACGTCGGAGATCGCTGGCAAGAAAGTGGTGGAGGAGCGTCCGGCCCAGGGCGCCGCCGGCGCGCGGAAGGCGGCCGAAGTGCTCGCCACCAGCCTGAACATGACGGCGACCGTCTATGGCGCCGACGCGGAGGGCGAGTTCGTCTACGGCGTTCACGAGGTGTCCGACGGCGCGGGCGACGCCAGCAGCCCCATCATCAGGCGCCTCTATGCGGAATCGGCCGCCGCCTCGCTGTCGCTGAAGGATCAATTGCTGGCGCAAATCCCCGAGGACGCGATCCGGGGTTTCGCCTCGCTTGCGGCGTCGCTCGGCTATCTCGTCAGCCAGCACAAGCAGGTGAAACGTTCGGCGACGCCGGAGATCCGCTATGCGACCCTGTTCCGCATCTTCTGCGGCGGCGGCGAACCGGGCGTCCTGAGCCTCAACGCCGACGACGCGTCGCTCGCGTTGCTCAGCCGCCGGCTCGTCGACATGCCCGGCTGGGTGTGGCTCAGCGAACTCACCGGCCT
>JBEKLU010000048.1:0-35036 GCA_050010035.1 Roseiarcus sp. | reverse complement strand
CCTTATTCTGACCCGTGTCGTCAACAACCTGAAAGGAGGTGATCCAGTGTCTCATTGTCAATCGCCATGCGAGTTTCGCGAGGCCTGGAACATTGTCCGTGCGCAGGATTCTCGCGCATAGCCAACGCTAGGCAATCCAGACCTCAAGCGATCTATGCGTGGTCGCGACAATGGAAGGGCCGCTCCCAAAAGGGGCGGTCCTTCTCATTTGCGCCGGGGCGAGGCGGCGCGGTCGATTCCGGCTTGTCACGCGCCTGCGACAAAGGCAACATAACTTCCTGTCGGCCTCGCTTTCGTAACGCCGGCCAGGGAGAGCGGATATGGGACTTCTTGACAGCCTCGGCGGCGGGTTGAAGGGCGCCTTGGAGCAGTTCGGCATTCAGGAGATGCAAACCCTCCTCCCGGCGGCGCTGGCGAAGACGAACCTCGGCGATCTCTCGGGGCTGGTGACGCAGCTTCAGCAAGGCGGCCTCGGCCCGCAGGTCCAGTCCTGGCTCGCGGGCGGCGCGAACGTCTCCGTCACGCCGCAACAGATCGAGGCGGCGCTCGGCAGCGACCAGGTCAAGCAGCTCGCGCAGCACTTCGGCGTCGATCCGCAAGCCGCGCTCAAGCTGCTCGCCCAGCATCTGCCGGCGGTCGTGGGGCAGAGCGGCGCGGCGCAGTCGTAGTTCTGAAGCGGGGCGCGGCGCCTTCGAGAGGCGCTGATCCGCTAGCGCGGCGCAACGGCGCCGGACCGCCGCCGCGCCCCTATTCAACGCTATCGTGACGGTGATCGAATTGTCGCGCCCACAACAATATTAGAGCATTGTAAGGCTTTGCGATCCTCGCGCGCCTTGCGATCGCCGGCCCTTTTTGCCGCTCGTTTGAGCATCCCGCGCCAAACGCCAATGGCGCCGGGCTTGCAAGACATCATCGGTTTTCCAAAAGGCGCTTTCCCGGAAAACGGGAATTTAGAAAAGTCGAATCTCGCCGTCTTGCCGAGGCGAGCCGGCGAGGCGAGCCTAAACGCAAGTATTCAAATGGCTTGACCGGCGATGCGATCCATTGCGGCCGGCGACGGCGCTCGGCGTCGGCCGGAGGGCGCCATCGCCGACGCCCGCCGGCGTCGCTTCGCGCATCCTCGGCGCGGCCTCGACACGACGCCCAAACGGCGCGCAAATCGGCGCCGGTCCGCGGCGCGGCGCGGGATTGGTCCTGGCTTGACTGTGATTATGCGCCGGCGTAACGCTCGCTCAGGTTGTGAGTGGAGGTCGTCCACATGCGGTGGCATCTATTGGTTTCGGCGGGCGCGGTCGCGCTGTTGGCGAACGGCGCGTTCGCCGCGGATCTTGCTCTGCCCACGCACAAGGCGCCGCCGCCGCCGGCCTTCACCTGGACCGGCTGCTATGTCGGCCTGCACGCCGGCGGCGATTTCGGCCAGTCGAAATGGTCGGACCGGGCGGGTGACTTCATAGTGGGCACGACGGTCGGCGTGAACACTCAAGGGGCGATCGGCGGCGGACAGGCCGGCTGCAACTACCAGTTGAACGACAACTTCGTCGTCGGCGTGGAAGCGGAAATCTGGGGTTCGGGGCTGGAGGGAACGACGTCCGTAAGCCTAAACACCGGCAACGGGTCTCGCGCTCAGTTCAAGACGTGGAGCGACGCCGCGGGCGACGTGGCGTTGCGCGCCGGCTATGCGATCGACCGCACGTTGATTTTCGGCAAAGTCGGCCTCGCCGAGGCTCAATATGATTACCGCACTACGTTTATAAACACGCCCCTCCCAGCTCCTCTTCTGACCGCCGGCGCGACCCATACCGGGTTGTTGCTCGGAGTCGGCGTCGAGTACGCGCTCGACATGCATTGGAGCCTCAAGGGCGAGTACGACTACATAGACTACGGCAGCGAGTCGGCCGAATTTTATTACAAGGGCGTCGCCGAATTTCCCGCCTCTTTCAAGAACGAGGAAAATGTCCTGAAGGTCGGCGCGAACTATCGATTCTGAGGCGCGCGCCCCCTTCGAGGCGCGCAATCCGGCTCGCCCGGCGCGTCGGCGGCGCCCGTTACGCCGCTCGCGCCTTCGCCGCCGCCTTGCCGTAGAACGTCTCGCCCTTGGCCGCCATCTCCTTCAAGCCGGCGCTCGGCGCGAAGCGCGCTCCATAGACCGCCGCCAGCTCCTCGGCGCGCGCGACGAACGCCTTGGCGCCGAGGCCGTCGATCAGCGACAGCACGCCGCCGGTGAACGGCGCGAAGCCGAAGCCGAGGATCGAGCCGACGTCGGCCTCGCGCGGGTCGGTGACGACGTTCTCCTCCATGCAGCGCGCCGCCTCCAGCGCCTGGACGAAGAGGAAGCGGTCTTTTAGGTCGCGCACGCTGACGGAATCGGGATCGAGCGTCTTGCCGGCGATTTTGGCGAGGCCCGGCCATAGCGTCTTCGGCGCGTTGGCGGGATAGTCGTAGAAACCCTTGCCGTTCTTGCGACCAAAACGCTGCTCCGCGACGACCATCGCCTTGAGCAGCCTTTCCTGCGCGGGATCGACGGCTTCGGCGCCGAGATCCTTCTTGGTCGCCTGGAGGATCTTCCAGGCGAGGTCGATCGCCACTTCGTCGTTGAGGCTGAGCGGCCCGACCGGCATGCCCGCCATCTTGGCGGCGTTCTCGATCATCGCCGCCGGCACGCCTTCCATCAGCATGAGATGGCCTTCGCGGATGTAGTTGCCGACGCAGCGGTTGGCGAAGAAGCCGCGGCAATCGTTGACGACGATCGGCGTCTTCCTGATCGCGCGCACGAAATCGATCGCGCTCGCCAGCGCCCGCGGCCCCGTCTTCGCGCCCATGATGATCTCGACCAGCATCATCCTGTCGACCGGCGAGAAGAAATGGATGCCGATGAAATTCTCCGGCTTTTGCGAAGTCTCGGCCAGCGAGCCGATCGGCAGCGTCGAGGTGTTGCTGGCGAAGATCACCTCCGGCCCGAGCACGGCCTGCGCCTTTTCGGTCGCTTCCTTCTTGACCGCGCGATCCTCGAACACCGCCTCGACCACGAGGTCGCAGCCCTTCAGATCGGCGTAGTCGGCGCTCGGATGGATGCGGGCGAGCAGCGCGTCGCGGTCGGCGCTCTTGGCGCGGCCCTTGGCGATCTGGTTGGAGATCAGCTTCTCCGAATGCGCCTTGCCCTTGTCGGCCGATTCCTGATCGCGGTCGATCAGCACGACCTCCAGCCCGGCGCTCGCCGAGACGTAGGCGACGCCGGCGCCCATGAAGCCGGCGCCCAGCACTCCGATCTTGCGCAGCTTCGTGGCGGGGACGTCCTGCGGCCGGCGCGCGCCCTTGTTCAGTTCGCCCATCGAGACGAACAGCGAGCGGATCATCGCCGCCGCTTCCTTGGAGCGCAGGATCTTGGCGAAGTAGCGGCTCTCCACCGCCAGCGCCAAGTCCATCGGCAGTTGCAGGCCCTCGAACACGCTGGAGAGGACCGCCTTGGCGGCGGGATAATTGTCGTAAGTCTCGCGGCGGTAGATGGCGTTGGCGGCGGGCCAGATCATCATCCCCGTGGGCGAAAAGACCTTGCCGGACGGCGCCCTGAACTTCGGATCGTCCCACGGCGCCTTGGCGTTGGGGTTGGCCTTCACCCACGCCTTGGCCCGAGCGACGATCTCGCTCGCAGGCGCGACGTCGTGGACGAGGCCCATCTTCTTGGCCGCGGCGGGCTTGAGCTGGTCGCCCTTGAACAGCATCTGCAATGCATCGGGAGTCGGCATCAGCCGCGCCACGCGCTGCGTGCCGCCCGCGCCGGGGAAGAGGCCGACCTTGATCTCCGGCAGGCCGACGCGCGCCTTGTCGGAATCGGCGACGACGCGATAGTGGCAGGAGAGCGCCAGCTCGAACGCGCCGCCCATGCACACGCCGTTGATGGCGGCGGCGAACGGTTTGCCGCAGGTCTCCAGCTTGCGATAGATGAGCGAGAGCTGGCGCGAGCGGTCGGTGAAGAAGCGCATCGCCGCCTCTTCGCCTTCGGCTTTGGCGACGCGCGCGAATTCCTTGCCCATGCCTTGCAGCATGGTGAGGTCGGCGCCGCCGGAGAATCCCTCCTTGCCGGAGGTGACGACGGCGCCCTTGATCGTGGGCTCGGCGGCGACCTTGTCGACCAGGGCGTTCAGTTCCTCGATCACTTCGGGCGTCAGCACGTTCATCGAGCGGCCGGGCATGTCCCAGGTGATCAGCGCGACGCCGTCGGCGTCGGTCTCGAAGCGGAAATTCGTGAGGGTCATGGCGTTCGGCTCCGTTCGATCAGACGCGTTCGATGATGGTGGCGGTGCCCATGCCGCCGCCGATGCACAGGGTGATGAGGGCGGTGCTCTTGCCGGTCCGCTCGAGTTCGTCGAGCGCCGTGCCGAGGATCATCGCGCCGGTCGCGCCGAGCGGATGGCCCATGGCGATCGCGCCGCCGTTGGGGTTGACCTTGCCCGGGTCGAGGTCGAAGGCCTGCTGGAAACGCAGCACGACGGCAGCGAAGGCCTCGTTGATCTCGAAGAGGTCGATGTCGGAGATTTTCATCCCCGAGCGCTTCAGAACCTTCTTCGTCACGTCGACCGGGCCGGTCAGCATGATCGCCGGCTCCGAGCCGATATTGGCGAAAGCGCGGATTCTTCCACGCGGCTTGAGGCCCTTCTTGGCGCCGGCTTCCTTCGAGCCGAGGAGCACGGCGGAAGCGCCGTCGACGATCCCCGAGGAATTGCCGGCGTGGTGGACGTGGATGATGCGCTCGACCTCCGGGTGGGCCTGGACGGCCACGGCGTCGAAGCCGGCCTGCTCGCCCATCATCACGAAGGACGGCTTCAGGGCCGCGAGCGACTGCATGTCGGTCGAAGGGCGCATGTGCTCGTCGTGGTCGAGCAGGGTGAGGCCGTTGACGTCGCGCACCGGCGCGATCGAGTTCTTGAAGCGCCCATCCTTCCAAGCGGCGGCGGCGCGCCGCTGCGATTCGACGGCGAGGGCGTCGACGTCGTCGCGCGAGAAGCCGTACTTGGTGGCGATGAGGTCGGCGGAGATTCCCTGCGGCAGGAAATAGACGGGAATGGCCAGGGAAGGGTCGACCGGCCAGGCGCCGCCCGCGGCGCCGATGCCGACGCGGCTCATCGATTCGACGCCGCCGCCGATGGTCAGATCGTGCTGGCCGGCCATGATCTGCGCCGCGGCGAAATTGACCGAGTCGAGGCCGGAGGCGCAGAAGCGGCAGATCTGCACGCCGGGAACGCCGTCGCCGAAGCCCGCCGCCAGCGCGCCCATGCGCGCGATGTCGCCGCCCGCCTCGCCGACCGGGTCGACGCAGCCCATCACGACGTCGTCGATCTCGCCCGCGTTGAGATGGTTGCGGTCCTTGATCGCTTTCAGCGCGGTCGCGGCGAGATGCAGCGTCGAAGCTGTATGCAGCGAGCCGTCGGGCTTGCCGCGTCCGCGCGGCGTGCGCACGTGATCGTAGATGAAGGCGTCAGCCATGGTTCGGTCTCCCTTGCGGCGCTCGAGGCCGCGCTGCGTTCAGGTTTCGTGGTCGGGATGCTGGCGGTTGCCGATCGCGACGATCTTCTTCCGCGCCAGCCATTCCTCCGTCGTCATCGCGGGAGCTGCGAGCGCGCCCGCCAGCCAGCTCACCCGCGATTCGACGCCGAGCTGGCTCTGCGGCGCAACGGCGCCGGGTTCGTCGAGACTGCCGATCGTCACGCTGACGCGGGCGCCACGGGACCCGCGATAGGTCAACGGCGTTCCGCAAGCCGAGCAGAAGCCGCGTTCGGCGATGTCGGAACTGACGAAGGTGGCGATTTCGCCGCGCGTGACGACTAAATCCTTCTCGGGCGCGCCGGCGAAAGCCATGAAGGGCGCGCCGCCGGCCTTCTGGCACATGCGGCAATGGCAGATGTTCGAGCCGCTCGGCGCGGCCGTGAGCCGGTAGCGCACGGCGCCGCACTGACATCCGCCGGTCAGGCCGATGCGCGCTTTATCGGCGTCCATTGGCTCTTCCCTCCTCGGCGGCGCCGCGCCTGTGTTTCAGAACGCCGCCGCCGGCAGCGCCATCAGCGTCTCGGCGCCGCTCGAAAGCCGCGCGAGATGCGCGCCCGCCTCGGGCAGCATGCGCGCGTTGAAGAACTTGGCGAGCGCGAGCTTGGAGTCAAGCGCCTCGTTGCTCTTCCCCTTGGCTTGGCGCGCCAGCACCGCCTTGGCGATGCGCGCCCACATGAAGGCGAGCGCCGTCAGGCCGAACAGATGCATGTAGTCGTGCGAAGCCGCGCCGGCGTTGTCGGGGTTCCTCATGCCGTTCTGCATCAGCCACATCGTCGCCTGCTGCAATTGCCCGAGCGCGGCCTTGACCGGCGCGAGATAGGGCGCCAGCGCGGCGTCGCCTTTGTTCTCGGCGAGAAACGCCGAAACCTCGCCGAAGAAGGCGGTGACCGCGCGCCCGCCGTCCTTGGGCAGTTTGCGCCCGACGAGGTCGAGCGCCTGCACGCCGTTGGCGCCCTCGTAGATCATGGTGATGCGCGCGTCGCGCACGAACTGCTCCATGCCCGATTGGGCGATATAGCCGTGGCCGCCGAGCACCTGCTGGGCCTTGACCGCGTTGGCGAAGCCGACGTCGGTGAAGACGCCTTTGATGACCGGGGTGAGCAGGCCGATGCGATCGTCGGCCGCGCGCTTTGCGGCGGGGTCGGGCGATTCCAGCGCCTCGTCGGCGGAGAGCGCCACCCAAACCATCAGCGCCCGCGCCGCCTCGTTGAAGGCGCGGATTTCCAGCAGCATGCGCCGGACGTCGGGGTGTACGATGATTGGATCGGCGGGCTTGCCCGGCTCCTTGGCGCCGGTCAGCGAGCGCCCCTGCAGGCGGTCCTTGGCGTAGGCGGCGGCGTTCTGATAGGCGACTTCGGATAGACCGAGGCCCTGCACCGCGACGCCGAGCCGCGCCGCGTTCATCATCACGAACATCGCGTTGAGGCCGCGATTCTCCTCGCCGATCAGCCAAGCCTTGGCGCCGTCGTAATTGAGCACGGCGGTCGAATTGCCGTGAATGCCCATCTTGTGTTCGATCGAGCCGCAGACGACCGCATTGCGCGCGCCGAGCGATCCGTCGGCGTTGACGAGGAACTTGGGCGCCAGGAACAGCGAAATGCCCTTGGTTCCCGCGGGCGCGCCTTCGATGCGCGCGATCACGAGATGGATGATGTTTTCGGCCATATCGTGCTCGCCGGCGGAGATGAAGATCTTCTGGCCCGTGATGGCGAAGGAGCCGTCGCCCTGGCGAACCGCCTTGGTCTTGATGAGGCCGAGGTCGGTGCCGCAGTGCGGCTCGGTCAGGTTCATCGTGCCGGTCCACTCGCCGGTGGTCATCTTCGGCAGGTACGTCCGCTTCAGCGCGTCGTCGCCGTGGATCCACAAGGCCGCCGCAGCCCCGTTGGTCAGCCCGGGATACATCGCGAAGGAGAGGTTGGCCGCGATCACATATTCGCTGAGCGCGACGGCGAGAAAATGGGGCAGACCCTGGCCGCCGTAAGCGGGATCGCCCGCCAGCCCGACCCAGCCGCCTTCGACATAGGCCTTATAGGCTTCCTTGAAGCCCTCGGGCGTCGCGACATTGCCACTCGAGTCGCGCCTGCAGCCTTCCTCGTCGCCCGAACGGTTGAGCGGCTGCAGCACTTTCTCGGCGAACTTGCCGGCCTCGCTCAGCACCGCCTCGACGACGTCGATCGGCGCCTCGGCGAAGCGCGGCAGATTGCCGTAGCGGTCGAAATCGAAAACGTCCTTGAGCAGAAACAGCGTGTCGTCGACCGGAGCTTTGTAGCTGGGCATTGCGAGGTCCGCGGGTAAGGGAAAAAGCCAAGCCGCGGCGCGGCAGCAACGCCCGTCGCGGAACTTAGTTTATATATGAACCATTGTCCGGCGCCGCGCAAGCGAAAATTTGTCGTCAGGCGCGCGGCGGGGCAATAACGCCTGCCAGGAAAGGAGAAAATCGACGGCCGTTCACATATGACGGATACGGCGGTTGATCCCGCCTCGCCCTAATCCTTCCGATCCCTCAGCCGCTTCAGCGCCGCCTCGGGGTCGGCGTAGGCTTCCTGGAGGTCGACGCTCCAATAGCGCAATTCGTCGAGCGCGATGGGGACGCCGGTCACGGCGCAACGGACGAACGCGCCGGGGCGGAGGACGCGAATGTCGCCGTCGAGATATTGAACTTGCGCCTCCACGGCGGCGTGCGGGCGCTTCTCCAGTCTGTTCACGGCGGTTTCCTCTCGACGGCGGCGGCCCGATCCGTTTCCTGCCGCGACGCCCGCGTCCTTGCCATACGCTGGCGCGCGAAAGAATTCCAGAGTTTGCGCCGCGCGCTTGGCGGCGGCGGCGCTTCAGCAATACAGTTCGCGCCTGACCATACCGCGAGGCGCCGACGATGCGAAGACGCTTCAGACCTTGGATCGCCGCCGCGCTCGCCTCGACGGCGTTGGCGCTCGCCTGCGGAGCCGCGCGCGGCGAAGGCAAAATCGAAAAAATCGTGTTCGTTCGCCACGGCGAGAAGCTGGCCCTCGGGCTCGGCCAGCTCGACTGCCGCGGCCTCAATCGCGCGCTGGCCTTGCCCAAGGTCATCGCCGAGACCTACGGCAAGCCCGACGTCATTTTCGCGCCCGACCCGGCCGAGGAGAAAAGGGATTCGGGACGGGCCTATGATTATGTGCGGCCGCTGGCGACGATCGAGCCGACGGCGGTTCGCTTCGGCATGCCGATCGACGCGCATATCGGCTTCTCCAACGTCGAGGCGTTGCAGGCCGCGCTCGAAGCTCCCGCCAATCGCCAGGCCTTGGTCGTCGTCGCCTGGGAGCACCGGATGATCGACGTCGTCGTGCGCGCGCTCCTTGCCGCGCACGGCGGCGACCCGAGCGCCGTTCCGGCCTGGGCCGGCGACGATTTCGACAGCGTCGACATCGTGACGATCGATTGGAGCGGGCCGACGGAGCGGGCCGCGTTCGAACGCGGCAAGGAAGGTCTCGACGGCCAGAGCGACGCCTGCCCGCCCTGACGGCGCGCTCGAGAGCCGCCGATCCTCTTATTCCTCGACGACGCGCCTGGCGTAGCGCGCGCTCAGGCTCGTCAGCGCGGTGTAGCCGATCGTTCCCGACGCGCGAGCGAATTCGTCGACGCCGATCTCTTCGCCGAGGAACCGCGCGAAGTCGCCCGGCCGGGCCGCGTCCTCGGGGACGTCGGTGACGTCGGCGATGCAGAGGTCCATCGACATGCGCCCGACCAGCTTGCAGCGTCGCCCCGCGACGACGACCTCCGCCCCCTCGCGCCCGTCGATCGCGCCGGCGCCGCGCGGCAGGCCGTCGGCGTAGCCGGCGAGCAAGGTAGCGAGGCGCGTGCGCCGCCGCGCAGTCCATTGGCCGTTGTAGCCGCAGCTCTCGCCCGCTTCGATCCATCGCGTCTGCTGGATGGCGACGTCGAGCGTGACGACTTTTTTCATCGGGTTGGCGCGGCCCGGCGTCGGATTGCCGCCGTAGAGCGCGTAGCCCGGCCGCGCAAGGTCGAATATCGGTCGCGCGGACAGGAACAAGCCGGAGGAATTGGCGAGCGAGGCGGGAAGCGAGCGAAACGCCGCGCGCGCCTCCTCGAAACGCGCGATCTGGACCGCGTTGAGCGGATTGCCGGGCTCTTCGGAGGAAACGAAATGGCTCATCAGCAGATCGGCGCCGCAGACCCCGCCATGGCGCGCCACCGCGGCGCGCAATTCGTCGAGCGAAGCGAAGCCGAGCCGGTTCATGCCGGTGTCGACGTGCAGCGCCGCGGGCGGCGGCGCGGCTTGCGTCGTGGCGAAAGCCGCCCAGCGCGCGAGCTCCTCGGCGCTGCCGATGGCGGGCGCGAGGCGGAGCGCGGCGTAGTCGGCTTGCGGGTCCGCGCCGCTCTGCAAGCCGTTGAGCGCGTAGAGGCGTGCGTCCGCCTGCGGCAGGACCGCGCGCGCGCGCCGCCCTTCGTCGATATGGGCGACGAAGAAGACGCGGCACCCCGCCCGATAGAGCGCCTGCGCGACGATCTCGATCCCCAGGCCGTAGCCGTCGGCCTTGATGACGGCGGCGCAGGCGGCCGGCGCGGCGCGGCGCGCCAGCAGGCGCCAATTGTCGGCGAGCGCGGCGAGGTCGATGGTGAGCACGCCGGGCGCGCCGATGGGGGAGGGAGCGGTCATGAAACGGAGCCTGGGCAAGGAATGGGGCGGCGTTTGCCCCCGCGGCGCGCTTTTGCTAGACGCTTGGGCCGAGACTCTTATCAGGCCAGCGGAAACCTCGCGATGGACAAATTCACGACATTGACCGGCGTCGCCGCGCCGCTCGAGATCGACAATGTCGACACCGACATGATCATCCCCAAGCAATATCTGAAGACGATCAAACGCACCGGGCTCGGCGCCGGCCTGTTCTCGGAGATGCGCTACAACGACGACGGCTCGCCCAATCCCGACTTCGTGCTCAACAAGCCCGCCTACGCGAAAGCCAAAATTCTCGTCGCCGGCGACAATTTCGGCTGCGGCTCGTCGCGCGAGCACGCGCCCTGGGCGCTGCTCGATTTCGGCATCCGCTGCGTCATCTCGACCGCCTTCGCCGACATTTTCTACAACAATTGCTTCAAGAACGGCATTCTGCCGGTCAAGGTTTCGCCGGACGATCTGGAGAAACTGATGGACGACGCGCGACGCGGCGCCAACGCGACGCTGACGGTCGATCTCGCCGCGCAGGAAATCCGCGGCCCCGACGGCGGCGTCGTGCATTTCGAGCTCAATGCCTTCCGCAAGCATTGCCTGATGGAAGGGATCGACGACATCGGCCTGACCATGGTCGAAGCGCCGGCGATAGCGGCTCACGAAAAGAAAGCCGCCGCCGCGCATCCGTGGCTGTGAGTGCGAACCGCTTCTCCCGCAAGGCGGGAGAAGGTGGCCGCGCAGCGGCCGGATGAGGGCCTCTTCCCCGCGTTCCATATCTGTCGAAAGACCCTCACCCTGGCCCTCTCCCGCAAGCGGGAGGGGGGAATCCGCCTCGACGCCCGCTCGCGAATCGCCGATGATGGCGCGATGAATTGCTCCCTTTTCTTCGCCGCTTTATCGCTCGCGCTCGCCGCCGCTCCCGCCCGCGCGGACTTCTCCTCCTGCGTCGCCTCATTGCGCGCCGACGCGTCGGCCAAGGGCGTCTCGGCAGCGACGCTGGACGCGGCGTTCGGCGGCTTGCAGCCGGACATGAAAGTGCTGGAGTTCGAGACCAACCAGCCCGAGTTCAAGACGCCGATCTGGGACTATATGGCCGCCCTCGTCGACGACGAGCGCGTCGCCGACGGTAGGTCAGCGATGGCCAAGAACGCGGGCGCGCTCGCCAAGGCCGAGCAGCGCTTCGGCGTCGATCGGCATGTTCTGGCGGCGATCTGGGGCGTCGAATCCAATTTCGGCGAGGACATGGGCAAGCGCCCGCTCGTGCAATCGCTCAGCACGCTCGCCTGTTTCAGTTCGCAGCGGCCGGGCTATTTTCGCGGCGAGCTGATGGCGACGCTGAAGATCGCCGATCGCGGCGACATTCCGCTCGACCGACTCGAGGGCTCCTGGGCGGGCGCCTTCGGGCAGACGCAGTTCATGCCTTCGACCTACCTGCGCCTCGCCGTCGATCTCGACGGCTCGGGGCGCGACATCGTCGATTCGGCCGCGGCCGCGCTCGGCTCGACCGCCAATTATCTCCAGCATTCCGGCTGGCGCACGGGCGAGCCCTGGGGCTTCGAGGTGAAGATCCCTCAAGGCTATTCCGGCCCCTCGGGCCGCAAGGCCAGGCAGCCGATGTCGGCCTGGGCGGCGCGCGGGATCACGCGCGTCGACGGCCGCCCGCTCGGCGAAGGCGAGGCGGGCCTGTTGCTGCCCGCCGGCGCCGATGGACCGGCGTTCCTCGTCACGCACAACTTCGATGTGATCTACAGCTACAACGCCGCCGAGTCCTACACCCTGGCGATCGCCATCCTCGCCCAGCGGCTCGCCGGCGGGCCGGGGATCGTCACGCCCTGGCCGACCGACGACCCCGGCCTGTCGCGCGCCGAACGGCGCGAATTGCAGCGGCTGTTGATCAAGCGCGGCTACGACGTCGGCGAACCGGACGGGGCGATCGGCGCCAAGACGAAGGCGGCAATCGCCGATTTCGAGGGAAAGAACGGACTGGCGGTGGACGGGCGGGCGTCCACGAAGGTGTTGGAGGCGCTGCGGAGGTAGATACGTAAGCTGACGACCGGCGATCCTTGCCGAACTTGGCGCGCCTTCCTTCCCCCCCCCCTCGCGGGGGAAGGTGTCATCGCGTTAGCGGATGAGGGGGCGCGCGCAAGCACGATGGCTTCGTAAATGTCACGCAGTCCTTTCGCGCATGGGTTCACGGCGTTCGCAGCCGACTCCGCCGCTCGCGAGCATGACGTCTCGCGTATCAGCAATCGATAGGGGCTCGTCGACAGAGCCATCGCGCCTCCGCGCGATCCCCCTCATCCGGCGCTTGCTAACGCAAGGGCCACCCCCCGCGAGGGGGAAGGCGCTCCGCTTCGGCGCTTTCCGCGCCGCCATTGCCGCCCCCGCTTTCGTCCCGCTACACTCGCCCAACAGCACAACCTGGAAGGCCGCCCGGCATGATCCGCACCGTCGCCACCACGCCGTATCTCGACCAGAAGCCCGGCACCTCGGGCCTGCGCAAGAAGGCGCCGGTGTTCCGGCAGCCGAACTACGTCGAGAATTTCGTCCAATCGATCTTCGATTCGCTCGAAGGCTTTGCCGGCAAGACGCTGGTGGTCGGCGGCGACGGGCGCTATTACAATCGCGAGGCGATCCAGACGGTCGTGCGCATCGCCATCGCCGACGGTTTCGGCCGCGTCGTCGTCGGCCAGGGCGGCATCCTGTCGACGCCGGCGGTCTCGGCGCTGATCCGCGCGATCGGCGCCTACGGCGGGATCATCCTCTCCGCCAGCCACAATCCCGGCGGCCCGGACGGCGATTTCGGCGTCAAGTACAATATCGGCAACGGCGGCCCGGCGCTCGAGAAGATCACCGACGCGATCTTCGCCCACACCAAGACCATTGCGGCCTACAAGACGATCGACTCGGGGGATGTCGATCTCGACGCGCTCGGCGAGACGCGGATCGAAGGCGCGAGCGTCGAGATCGTCGACCCCGTCGCCAATTACGCCGCGCTGATGCGCACGCTGTTCGATTTCGACGCCGTCCGCGCGCTGTTCGCTTCCGGCTTCCGCATGCGCTTCGACGCCATGCACGCTGTCACCGGCCCCTACGCCCACGCCATTCTCGAAGGCGAATTGGGCGCCGCCCCCGGCACGGTGGTCAACGGGACGCCGCTTCCCGATTTCGGCGGCCATCATCCCGATCCCAACCTCACCTACGCCAAAGCGCTCTACGACGAGATGATGTCGCCCGCCGCGCCCGATTTCGGCGCCGCCTCGGACGGCGACGGCGACCGCAACCTCATCATCGGGCGCGGCATTTTCATCACCCCGTCCGACTCGCTCGCCATGCTCGCCGCCGACGCCCATCTCGCGCCTGGCTACGCCAAGGGCCTCGCCGGAATCGCCCGCTCGATGCCGACCAGCGCCGCCGCCGACCGGGTCGCCGCCAAGCTGGGGATCGGCGCCTACGAGACGCCGACGGGGTGGAAGTTCTTCGGCAACCTGCTCGACGCCGGGCTGGCGACGATCTGCGGCGAAGAGAGCGCCGGCACCGGCTCCAACCATGTGCGCGAGAAGGACGGGTTGTGGGCGGTGCTGCTGTGGCTCAACATCCTTGCCAAGCGCCGCATTTCCGTCGCCGATCTCGCGCGCGGGCATTGGGCGACCTACGGCCGCAATTACTACACCCGGCACGATTTCGACGAGATCGACCTCGTCGCCGCCAACGGCCTGATGGAGGCGCTGCGCGGTTTGCTTCCAAGCCTGCCGGGCCGGCGCTTCGGCGCGCTCAGGGTCGAGGCCGCCGACGACTTTTCCTATCGCGATCCGGTCGACGGCTCGCTGACCATGGGGCAGGGCATGCGCGTGCTGTTCGCCGGGGGCTCGCGCATCGTCTACCGCCTGTCCGGCACCGGCACGGTCGGCGCGACGCTGCGCGTCTATGTCGAGCGTTACGAGCCGCCGAGCGGCGACCTCGGCCTCGACGCGCAGGTCGCGCTCGCCGATCTCATCGCGCTGTCGCGCTCGCTGGCGGGCATCGAAGAGCGCACCGGGCGCAAGGCGCCGAGCGTGGTGACCTAGCGCCGCCCGCCTCTCATACGGTTTGCGCTCGAGCGGCTCGCGTAGCCCAGGCGATGGGGAGGGCATGGGCATGACAACGCGCGCCGTCGCCTTCGCGGGGCCTTGGACCCGGCAAGCCTTTGCAAGCCCAGGCCAAACATTTCCAAATTTGCGCCCCTTTTTTCCAAATATTTCCAAAGATTCCTTCGTCCATTTCGTGGAAAATCAAAGACTTGCAGGAGGGGCAAAGGAATTTTCGTTTTCCTCCAAATTTTTGCGCCGCCTTCCCGTCGAAAGCATGCGCCCCGCCCCGCCGGCGAGGCCGCATGGCGACGAACATTAGGAGAACAATAGCACGACGTTCGCTTTTTCAGAAACACAATGTTAAGGGCGGGGAAAGCTTGCGCGCTCATTGCTCGCCGAACCGGTGTTCTCGCCGATGGGAAGCCGCATCACTTGGCGATGGCCAGCCCCGGCAGCGGCTCGGGCCGGTCGTTGGCGCGCCCCTCGGCGTCCTTGCGGTCGCCGTAGAAGTCGACCACCAGGTTCTGGCAATAGGCGCTGACGTCGTCGCCGGCGATCGACCCCGCCGCGATCGCGTAGCCCTGGTCGAAGTCGGCGGGGAAGGCGCGCTTGGCCGCCTCGGGCGACATCGGCGGCGTCATCGTGCTCGTCAGCGCCGCCGCGTCGAAGGAAACGCCCGGACACGCGCTGTCTTGCGCCCGCCACATCATGCCGAGCAGCGAGGCGATGTCGTGGTTGTCGAGCGCCGCGGCGGGGCTCGAAGCGGCGCGAGCGATCAGCATCGCGCCGGAAACGGCGAGGCAGAGGACAAACGCGGCGGGAAGGGCCAGGGCGCGTCGCATGAGAGCGTTCTCTCGACAGTCGGTTGCACGATCAAACCGCGGGTTACGGGATGCGGACGGCCGTGGGCCGCGGCTCCGATTTGGCCGGATCGACGATTCGGCTCTTCTCGGCTTCGTCTGCCCGCGCGTTTGCGCGTAGCGCCTCCCAATCCGGCCCCAACGGCAGGTCCGCCAATTCGGCCATGCTCATCGCGGCGATGGCGGGGTGGTCGATGGGATCCGTCTCATCGATGGGCGCTTGCACGACGTCCCGAAGGCGGCGGCGGAACGCGCCGCCGAGCCGCGAGAAAAAGTAAAGACGCATTGTCACGGTTCCCGCCTGAGAATTGTTGAATTATCGGCTCTGGCGGGCAATGCGGCGATGGAGAATCGCGCCGCGCGGGTTTAGTATGGCTCCATGGAAAGCCTGAATCGCTATCACCTGGCCGGCATGCGCGCCATCGAAGCGACGGGCCGTCTGGGGAGCCTCGCCAAAGCGGCGGACGAGTTGGGCGTCACCGCCGGCGCGGTCAGCCAGCACATTCGCAAAGTCGAAGCGCAGTTGGGCCGCAGCGTCTTCGAGCGCACCTCGCGCGGCTTGCGGCCGACCCCGGCCGGCGCGCGATTGCTGGAATCGCTGACGCGCGGCTTTCGCGAAATCGCGCGCGGCCTCGCCTCGGCCGAGGCGCGTTCGAACGCGGTCCTGACCGTCACCGTCGCGCCCGTGCTGGCGGCCAAATGGCTGGTGCCGCGCCTCGGCCGATTTTACGCGGCCCATCCCGGCGTGCGCCTGCGCATCGACGCGTCGATCCAAATCGTCGATTTCGACGCTTCCGACATCGACGTCGGGGTGCGCGTCGGGACGGGCCCTTGGCCCGACACGCGCGCGGAAGAGCTTGCCGCGCTCACGCTCTTTCCTGTTTGCAGCCCGGCGCTGGCCGACCGACTGCGCAGTCTCGACGACTTGCGCGCCATCCCCGTCATCGCCGACCACGGCTCGCCCGAGAGGTGGCCGCGCTGGCTGGCGGCGCACGGGCGGGCGGATTTGCCTCTGAGCGTCGGCCCCATCTTTTCCGACTCCGCCCTTTGTCTCGAGGCCGCGATCGCAGGCCAGGGAATCGCGATGGCATGGCCGACGCTGGCGGCCGACGCCCTCAGGTCCGGACGCGTCCGCGCGCCTTTTCCGAAGCCGGTTCCGTCCGGCGAGTCCTATTGGCTCGTCAGTTCCGCCGCCCGCCGGCCTTCGGCGGACGTGCGCGCGTTCGGTCGCTGGCTGCGCGAGGAAATGGCGGCCGATTGCGTCGTGTGAATCTTTGTCGGGCTCGGGATTTGGCCGAATCGGCAAATCGGAATATGTCGGGGCGATTTTAAGCGCGAGCGGGCGGCAACGCGCCTCGGAGAACGGACCTGATGAAACTGCCGAGCGAGCTTGGCCCCATTCACTTCGTCGGCATCGGCGGCATCGGCATGTCCGGCATCGCCGAAGTGCTGATCAATCTCGGCTACAAGGTCCAGGGCTCGGACGCCAGCGACAACGCCAACGTCAAGCGGCTGCGCGACAAGGGCGCCAGCGTCTTCGTCGGCCATGACGCGAGCCATCTCGGCGAGGCGGCGGTCGTCGTCGTCTCCACCGCGATCAAGCGCGACAATCCCGAGCTGGCGGCGGCGCGTTCGCGGCGCATTCCGGTGGTGCGGCGCGCCGAAATGCTCGCCGAACTGATGCGCTTGAAGCAGTGCGTCGCCGTCGCCGGCACGCACGGCAAGACGACGACGACCTCGCTGGTGGCGACGCTGCTCGACGCGGCGGGCTTCGATCCCACCGTCATCAACGGCGGCATCATCAACGCCTACGGAACCAATGCGCGGCGCGGCGCGGGCGACTGGATGGTGGTCGAGGCCGACGAGAGCGACGGCACCTTCCTCAAACTGCCCGCCGACGTCGCCGTCGTCACCAACATCGATCCCGAGCATCTCGATCACTTCAAGACCTTCGAGGCGATCAAGGACGCCTTCCTGGCCTTCGTGGAGAACCTGCCGTTCTACGGCTTCGCGGTGATGTGCCTGGATCATCCGACCGTGCAGGAGCTGGTCGGGCGCATCGAGGACCGCCGCGTGATCACCTACGGCGAAAACCCGCAGGCCGACGTGCGCCTGCTCGACGTCGAGCTCTCCGGCGGCGTGACGCGCTTTTCCGTGCTGATTCGCGATCGCAAGAGTGGCCAGGCGACCTTCATCGACGATCTCGCCCTGCCGATGCCCGGCCGCCACAACGCGCTCAACGCCACCGCGGCGATCGCCGTCGCGCACGAGCTGAAGGCGCCGGTGGCGACGATCCGCAAGGCGATCGCCTCGTTCGGCGGCGTCAAGCGCCGCTTCACCCGCACCGGCGAATGGAACGGCGCCGCGATCTTCGACGATTACGGCCACCATCCCGTAGAGATCGCCGCCGTGCTCAGCGCCGCGCGCGCCTCGGCCAAAGGACACGTTATCGCCGTGGTGCAGCCGCATCGCTACAGCCGCCTGCAATCCTTGTTCGATTCCTTCGCCCTGTGCTTCAACGACGCCGACACGGTGATCGTCGCCGACGTCTATCCCGCCGGCGAAGCGCCGATCGCCGGCGTCGACAAGCAGGCGCTCGTCGCGGCGATCAACGCCCACGGCCACCGCCACGCCGTCGTCCTGCCCTCGCCCGACGAGCTCGCTTCGATCGTCCATGAGATCGCCAAGCCGGGCGACTATGTCGTCCTTCTCGGCGCCGGCAGCATCACCCAATGGGCCTATGCGCTGCCGGGAGAATTGGCGGCGCTTGATGGGTGACTTCGAGGGTCAAAACGGCGGTCGCCGGCCCCCTTCCCCCCTCGCGGGGGAAGGTGTCGCGCGAAGCGCGACGGATGAGGGGGATTGCGCGAAGCGCGATGGCTTCGAACAGCGCCGCTGGCTTGTGGGCTGTATGCGCCGAACCGTCGCGCTCCGCGCGACCCCCCTCATCCGACCCTCGCTGACGCGAGGGCCACCTTCCCCCGCGAGGGGGAAAGGGGGGCGCGGCGCCGCGCGCGCGATCCCAGGCGCCCGACCATGATTCCGGCCGCCCTCGCATCCTTCCTCCCCCGCCTTCGCGGCCGTGTGACCGTCGACGCGCCGCTCGCGCCTTTCACCTGGTTTCGCGTCGGCGGGCCGGCGGAGGTTCTGTTCTCGCCGGCCGACGAGGACGATCTCGCCTATTTCCTCAAAAGCCTACCGCGCGAGATCGCCATCACGGTCATCGGCCTCGGCTCCAATCTCATCATCCGCGACGGCGGGATTCGCGGCGTGGTGATTCGGCTAGGCGGCAAAGCGTTCGGCGCGATCGAGACGACGCCCGACTGCCGCGTGATCGCCGGCGCGGCGGCGCTCGACGCCCAGGTCGCGCGCGCCGCCGCCGAGGCGGGGATCGACGGCCTCGCTTTCCTTCGCGGCGTGCCCGGCTCGATCGGCGGCGCGCTGCGCATGAACGCGGGCGCCCACGGCGGAGAGACGCGGGACTGCCTGATCGAGGCGCGGGGGGTCGACCGCGCCGGCGCGGTCCGCGTCTTCACCAACGAGGCGATGGGCTTTTCCTATCGCCACAGCGAGGCGCCGGACGACGTGATCTTCACTGGCGCGACGTTTCAGGGACGCCCCGGCGACCGCAAGGCGATCCTGGCGGAAATGGAGCGCATCACCCGCGAGCGCGAAGCCTCGCAGCCGATCCGCGAAAAGACCGGCGGCTCGACGTTCAAGAACCCGCCGGGCAAGAAAGCCTGGCAATTGATCGACGCCGCCGGCTGCCGCGGCTTGCGTCTCGGCGACGCCGAGGTCTCGACGCTGCACTGCAACTTCCTCATCAACCGCGGCGCGGCGAGCGCCGCCGAAATCGAGGCGCTCGGCGAGGAGGTGCGCCGGCGGGTGAAGGCGGCGAGCGGGGTCGAGCTGGAGTGGGAGATCAAGCGGGTGGGGGCGGCGGGGTAGGCGAGGCGTGATCGCCCACAACGTCCTCCCCGCAGATCACGCTTCCCTTGTTTAGATATATTTTGTATATCTAACGTCAGGTAACTGCCGGGAGCCGACGCCATGCAAGTTCAGCTATCAAAATGGGGAAATTCACTAGGTCTGCGCTTGCCCCGCGCGCTCGCCGAGCATATCGGCGTGAGCGAAGGGCAGAGGGTCAATATCGTCGTCGAGGGCGCGCGGCTGATCATCGAGCCGGTCTCGCCTGCTTTTTCCCTGCAAGATCTGCTCGTCAATATGACGCCCGAGGCGATGCGCGACGCGTTCGATTGGGGCGAGGACGCGGGTCGAGAACGCGTGGATGACTGACCCCGCGTACGCGCCTCACGCCGGCGATCTCATATGGACGGATTTTGACCCGCGTACGGGGCGCGAGCAAAGCGGACGGCGCCCCGCTCTTGTCCTGTCGGCGCGCGAATTTTTTCGGGCTTCGGCCTTCGTCATCGTTTGTCCGATCACGAGCACGATTCGCCGTTTCGGCTCGAGCGTCCTCTTGCCGTCCGGCCTTCCGCTAATGGGAGAAATTCTGACGTCGCATGTCCGCAGCATCGACGCGCTCGCGCGGCCAGTGCGGTACGCCGGCGCCGCGGTTCCCGAGGCGACGTTGGCGGAGGTCAGAGCGAAGCTCGCGGTGCTCTGCGGCATGACATGACCCGAACCGATCGCTTCGCGCCGGAGCGGCACCGTTCACGCCGCCGCGCGGCTCGCTCGCAACTTCTTGCGCAAGGCGCCGAACGAAATCAGCCTTTGCGCGTCTTCGTCCCACAGCGCGTAAGTGACGCAGCGCAGGCTCTGTCCCAGCGTCACGCGCCCGATCTCGCCCAGTTCCGGATGGTCTCGCAGCGCTTCGCGCAGGCGATAGAAGGGAATGCGGCTGGAGAGGTGGTGGACGTGATGCACGCCGATGTTGGCGCTGAACCAGCGCAGCACGACCGGCAGGTCGTAATGCGACGAGCCGCGCAGCGCCGCCTCGGGCAGGCTCCACTGCGCCTCGCGCGCCCAGTGCGTCGTTTCGAACTGATGCTGGACGTAGAACAGCCAGACGCCGATCGTCGCGGCGAGCATGAAGATCGGTCCGTGGATCAAGAGGAACGGAGCGGGGCCGATCAGCCACATCAGCAGGGTGACGACAACCGCGATCCCCAAGTTGGTCGACATCGTGGAAAGCCAAGGCTTCCAGCCCGCGCGCATGAGGCCGAGAGGGGCGCGATGTTGCAGCAGGAAGAGGTAGGCGGGCCCGAGGCCGAACATCACCAGCGGATGGCGATAGAGGCGGTAGCCGAGGCGCCTGCGCCAGCCCCGAGCCAAGTACTCGCTCACCGTCAACGTTTCGATGTCGCCCAGGCCGCGACGGTCGAGATTGCCGGCGGTGGCGTGATGGGTTGCGTGCGTGCGTTTCCAATAATCGTAGGGCGTCAAGGTGAAGACGCCGAACACGCGTCCGACCCAGTCGTTGATCGCGCGATGGCGGAAGAGGGCGCCGTGGCTGCAATCGTGTTGAATGAGGAACAGCCGCACCAGGAATCCCGCCGCGGGCAGGGCCAGCGCGAGGCTCAGCCAATAGCTGACGTGCATCAGCGCCCACATCGCGGCCCATAGCGCGACGAGCGGCGCGAACGTGACGGCGATTTCCGTCAGGCTCCAGGCGAGTCGGGGGTCGCGATAGCGCGCGAGAACACCAGGAAGCCGCTGTACGTCCGGAAGGGAAGGCGACGAAGGCGAGGGGAGCGGGCTGTCGATCATCGGCTCTGACTTATGCGCCGATCATTGCGGCATTTGGGTGGCGTGGCGGCGCGAAACGACGCGCCCGCCGCCCTGCGCCACGACGCCGCGCCTGCGAGCCGCGGCGCGCAATTTTCCGGCGCGGCGGCCGGGTTAAGGCCCCATTAACGCCCCAGCATTAATTCTAACTTAACTCGTGTCCGGCGCGCGCCGGCCTTGGAGGGGCGATGAAACACGTTGCGGTGCTGATGGGCGGCTGGTCGGCCGAACGCCCGGTATCGCTCAACTCCGGGCGAGGCTGCGCCGACGCGCTGGAGAGGCTCGGCCATCGCGTCACCCGCGTCGACGTCGACCGCGACATCGCCGCCACGCTCGCCAAGCTGAAGCCCGACGTCGCCTTCAACGCGCTGCACGGGCGCGTCGGCGAGGATGGGACCATTCAGGGCGTGCTCGAAATCCTGCGCATTCCCTACACCCATTCGGGCGTGCTGGCCTCTGCCCTGGCGATGCAGAAGGATCTCGCCAAGGTCGTGCTCCAGGCGGCGGGGGTGCCGGTCGCCTACGGCGTCACCGTCGATCGCCACGAGGCGGCGCTCCGGCACGTCCTGGAGCCGCCCTATGTGCTCAAGCCGGTCGCCGAGGGGTCATCCTTCGGCGTGGTGATCGTCAAGAAGGATCGCGCCCACCCGCCCCAAGAGGTCGGTCGGGAGGATTGGCCCTACGGCGATCGGCTGCTCGCCGAACGTTTCGTCGCCGGCAAGGAACTCACCTGCGCGGTCATGGGCGATCGCGCGCTCGACATCATCGAAGTCCAGCCGGTGTCGGAAGCCTTCTACGGTTATGACGCAAAATACGCCAAGGGAGGCTCCGTTCACGTCCTTCCGGCGAAAATTAAACCGAAAATTTACCATGAAGTCCAAGAGTTGGCGTTGCGCGCGCATCGCGCGCTCGGTTGTCGCGGCGTCAGCCGGGCGGATTTTCGCCTGGACGAATCGAAGGGGGAGTCCGGGGACCTGGTCTGCCTGGAGGTGAACACGCAGCCGGGAATGACGGAAACCTCGTTGGTGCCGGATATGGCGGCGTACGCCGGCCTGTCGTTTGACGAGTTGGTGGAGTGGATGGTGGAGGACGCTTCGTGCGATCGCTGAGCGAAACGTTGGGGTTGCGGGCCGCGCCCCAGCCGGCGTTCGCGCTCGCGCGCCCGTCCGGCGCGCCGGTTCGCGTGCTCCTGCGCGGCGAGCGCGCCGCGCGCGGCCTGACGGGCTGGCGGCAGCGGCTCGATCGCCCGGCGCCGCGCGGCCTCGGAACGGCGCTGGCGATCGGCCTGCTCCTGGGCGCGGCGGTCCTCGGCGCGACGCGCGGCGGGGAGTATCAGGCGTTGGTGGAGCGCGAAGGCGGAATCGGCGACTTTGCGGCGCGCGCGCTCGGCTTCGGCGTCGACGTGGTGACGATCTCGGGCGAAGTGCAACTCACCGAGCCGGAGATCCTCGCCCTCGCGGGCCTCAGCCCGAAAGATTCGCTGCCCTTCTTCGACGCCGCGCGCGCGCGCAAGAATCTCGAGGCCTTGCCGCTCATCAAGCAGGCGAGCGTGCGAAAGCTCTATCCCAACCGGATCGTCATCGACATCGTCGAGCGCACGCCCTTCGCGCTCTGGCAGAAGGACGGCGAAGTTCACACCGTCGCGGCGGACGGGGCGGTCATCGCCGACATGCGCGATCAGCGTTTCTCCTCGCTGCCCTTCGTCGTCGGCGACGGCGCCAACGCCCGGCTCAGCGAATTCATGGGCCTGCTCGACGCTGCGGCGGAACTGAGGCCGAAGATCGTCGCCGGCGTGCTGGTCGGCGAACGGCGCTGGAACCTCAAGATGAAGTCGGGGATCGAGGTCAAGCTGCCCGAGAGCGATCCTCTGGCGGCGATGGCGACCCTCGTCGCCCTTCAGCGTCGTCAGCGGATTCTCGATCGTGACGTCCTGACGCTCGATTTTCGCGTGCCGGGCAAGGTTTTCGCGCGGCTTTCCGAAGATGCGGCGGCGGCGCGCGCCGCGGCGCGCCCGAAGAAGGCCGCCCCGCCATGAGCGTCAAACCGCTGACGCCGCGCATGCGGCAAATTCCCTCGCACAAGAGCGCGATGCTTTCGGTCCTCGACGTCGGCGCGTCCAAGGTCGTCTGCCTGATCGCGCGGCTGACCCCGATGGAGCGTTCCGACACGCTGCGCGAGCGCACCCATCGCTGCAAGGTTCTCGGCATCGGCCATCAGCGCTCGCGCGGGGTCAAGGCCGGCGCGATCGTCGATATGGACGCCGCCGAAAACGCCATCCGCCTCGCCATCGACGCCGCCGAGCGGATGGCGGGCGTCGAGGTCGACAGCGTCGTCGTCAACATGTCCGGCGGGCGTCTTTCCTCGCAACTCTACGACGCCAAGGTGGCGCTGCGCGGCAAGGCGGTCAGCCAACAGGACGTCCACCGGGTGCTGGAGGCGGCGGCGGCGGCGGGGGCCTACACGGGCCGTTCGGTGCTGCATGCGGCGCCGACGGGCTTTCGGCTCGACGCGACGCACGGCGTGCGCGACCCCAAGGGGATGATCGGCGACGAACTCGGCGCCGAAATGCACGTCGCTTCGTGCGACGCCGCCGCGGCGCGCAACCTCATGCTCGCCGTCGAGCGTTGTCATCTGCGCGTGGCGGCGATGGTGGCTACGCCCTACGCCGCCGGACTTTCGACGCTCGTCGACGACGAAGTCGAGCTGGGCGCGGCGCTGATCGATTTCGGCGGCGGCTCGACCACGGTCGGCGTGTTCGCGGGCGGCCGGCTCGTTCACGTCGACGCCGTCGCGGTCGGCGGCAACCACGTCACGATGGACGTGGCGCGCGGGCTCTCGGTGAGCCTGGCGGACGCCGAACGGCTGAAGACGCTCTACGGGGCTTGCATCGCTTCGCCGTCCGACGATCGCGATTCGATCGCGGTTCAACGCGTCGGCGACGACATGGATCAAGCGAGCCACCTGCCGAAATCCGAACTCGTGCGGATCATTCGGCCGCGCGTCGAGGAAATTCTCGAGCTCGTGCGCGACCGACTGAAGGCGGCGGGCCACTCGGCTCACGCCGGACGCCGGCTCGTGCTCACGGGCGGCGCCTGCCAGCTGACCGGCTTGCCGGAACTCGCCCGCGCCATCGTATCGAGTCAAGCGCGGATCGGCAGGCCGCTCGGCGTCGAAGGACTGCCCGAATCGGCCAAGAGCCCGGCGTTCGCCGCGGCGGTCGGCCTGATGGTCTATCCGCAGGTGGCGGGAATCGAGCATTTCGAGCCGCGCCGTTCGGGTGTGGGGTCGAGCGTCGACGACGACGGCTACGTCGCTCGCGTCGGAAGATGGTTGAAAGAGAGTTTTTGATGCGGGGCGGCGACGCGCGCCGAAACTTCGCTCGCAGGGAATTCACGCGTTCGAACCGACGCCGGCGGGCGTCCAAGGGATGAGGCCAGCTATGTCGATCAATCTGAAGGCTCCGGAACTGCGGGAGTTGAAGCCCCGAATCATCGTTTGCGGAGTCGGCGGCGCCGGCGGCAACGCGGTCAACAACATGATCGTCTCGGGGCTCTCCGGGGTCGATTTCGTCGTCGCCAACACCGACGCCCAGGCGCTGACCTCTTCGCGCGCGGAGCGGATCATCCAGATGGGCCTGCAGGTGACCGAGGGGTTAGGGGCCGGCTCGAAGCCCGAGGTCGGGCGCGCCGCGGCCGAGGAGGCGCTCGAGGAAATTCGCGATCATCTGGCCGGCGCGCACATGGCGTTCGTCACCGCCGGCATGGGCGGCGGCACGGGAACCGGCGCCGCGCCGGTCATCTCCCGCGTGGCCCGCGAAATGGGCATTCTCACCGTGGGCGTGGTCACCAAACCGTTTCATTTCGAGGGCGGGCGGCGCATGCGCCTGGCGGAAGGCGGCATCAACGAATTGCAGAAGTGCGTCGACACGCTGATCGTCATCCCCAACCAGAACCTGTTCCGGGTCGCCAACGAAAAGACCACCTTCGCCGACGCGTTCGCGATGGCCGATCAGGTTCTCTATTCCGGGGTCGCCTGCATCACCGACCTGATGGTCAAGGAAGGCCTGATCAATCTCGATTTCGCCGACGTCCGTTCGATCATGAGCGAAATGGGCAAGGCGATGATGGGGACCGGCGAGGCGACCGGCGAGCGGCGCGCCGTGATGGCCGCCGAAGCGGCGATCGCCAATCCGTTGCTCGACGAGACCTCGATGAAGGGCGCCCGCGGCCTTCTCATCTCGATCACGGGCGGCAACGATCTGACGCTCTACGAGGTCGACGAGGCGGCCAGCCGCATCCGCCAGGAAGTGGACGAGGAGGCCAACATCATCCTCGGCGCGACCTTCGACTCCGCGCTGGACGGCGTCGTCCGCGTTTCCGTCGTCGCGACCGGCATCGATCAGGCGGTGATCGAGAAGATCGAGCCGGTTCAGTCGGCCGCTTCGATCGCTCGGACGGAAATTCCTTCGCGGCTGCGCTCGCCCGCGCCGCGCTCGTTGCCGACGCCGATCGCGGCGGAAAGCTTCGCCGAGACGGCGCCGGTTCTCCCCACGGCCGTCGCGCAGTCCGGGCCGGACGAAGTGGAAGTCCGTCCGGCCGCGCCGAAACCCGCGACGTTCGCGGAGCCCGTGGCGCAGCGTCGGGAAGAGCCGATCGAGGAGGAGTTCGTGCCCCCGGCGCCCGAACAACCGATGATCCGCCAGCCGCGCATGCCGCAGATCGACGAATTGCCTCCGATTGCGCAAACCCAACTGCGCGCGCATCGCGGCGAGGCGGCTCCGGCCGTTCATCCCGTCGAAACGCGGCGGCGTTCGCTGCTCGAGAAGCTCGCCGCCTTCGGCATCAGCCGGCACGAAGAAGAAGCGCCGGCCCCGGCGCCTCGCTCGATCGCGCCGGCGGCGCCACCCGCCCCGACGCCCAAGCAGGCCGCGAGCGGACTTCACGCGGAATACGGCCGTCCACAGCCTCGTCCGGCCACGCCGCGCCCGGCGCAGGGCAATCTGGACCCGCATGGCCGCGTCGCCGCGCGAGCCGCCCAGATGGAGGACGACCAGTTGGAAATCCCCGCCTTTCTGCGTCGTCAATCGAATTCCTGATTCGTTCTAAAGTCAGCGCCGACGGCCGCGGCCCTTGGACCGCGGCCGTTTCGCGTCGACGCAAGTCGCGGCGCCATTGGCCGAGAGTTCTAACTATCTAGTTGTTATAATTGTACAAAATATGGTTTCCGAATCATGTAACGATTGTTCACGAAAGGTGATTTGGCCACACGCAGCGGCATGCCTATGGTCGCCCCGGCTTCGACGACGGGCGGGACGGTCGCGGGATTTCGGGCGACGCTTGCGCCGACGCGCGAGAAGACGAAGAGCGCCGCTGCGCGTTCACGGGTTCTCTGGCGTTTGTCGTGGACTTGGGGACGGTCGTTAGATGAAATTAGGCTTCCAGACGACCCTGCGCGACCGTGTCGAAATTCATGGTCTCGGAGTTCATTCGGCCGCGCCCGCCCGCGTCGTTCTGCATCCCGCCGATGTCGATTCCGGAATTGTCATTTTGCGCACCGGGCTGCCGAACGGGCGCGAGCGCCTGATCGAAGCCAAGTGGTCGAACGTGACGCAGACCGCGCTCTGCACGGTTCTCGGCGATTCGACCGGCGCGGCGGTGTCGACGGTCGAACATCTGATGGCCGCGCTCGCCGGTCTCCATGTCGACAACGCGCTGGTGGAAATCGACGGTCCGGAAATGCCGATCATGGACGGCTCGGCCGCCGAGTTCGTCGATGCGATCGACGCGGTCGGCCTCGCCCAGCAGCCGCGTCCACGCCGATATATTCGCGTGCTTCGGCCTGTGCGGGTCGAGTCGGGCCGCGCCCACGCCGAATTGCGCCCCACCGGCCGCGGCTTCCGCCTCGACGTGGAGATCGACTTCGACGCGGCGGCGATCGGGCGCCAGCGGCGCGCGTTCGATCTCGATCCCAGCGTGTTCCGCAAGGAGATCGCGCGCGCTCGGACCTTCGGCTTCGTCAGCGACGTGAAGAAATTGTGGCAGGCGGGGTTCGCGCTGGGATCGTCCCTCGAAAATTCCGTCGCCTTGGACGGCGACGCCGTCCTCAATCCCGAAGGCCTGCGGTTCCACGACGAGTTCGTGCGACACAAGGCCCTGGACGTCATCGGCGATCTCTCGCTGGCGGGCGCGCCGATCATCGGCTGCTATCGGACCTATCGACCCGGCCACAAGATCAACGCCATGGCGCTCGCCGCGCTTTTTGCCGATCGCAAGGCGTACGAGATCGTCGAGAGCGCGCCGCGCAGGGTCTATTCGGCCGGCGCCGGAGCGATCGGGCGGCTCGCCACCGCCTATGCCGCGAACGCCGACTGAAGGCGCTTCGTTCTCCCCGGCCCTTCCATTCGCGCCGAACGGCGCCGAGACGGGGCGGATGCGCCGTCCGCCGGTCGGCCGGCGCCGCAGCCGCGAGCGGCGAAGGCGCGACAAAGGGACCACGCGATTCCGCGTTCGAGCGCCGGCGCCGGCGCTTTCGCGCCACAATCGGCCGGTTTAATGCGCTGCTGGCGCAACGCGTTCGGGGCCGGGTGGCGCGCGGCCGCGGACTGAGGTAAACAGCGCGAACCGGATAAGCCGCCGTTCGCGGGGCGCAACTTTTCGAGTTGAACGCATGACATTTGCCGCTTTGAATTCCAGCGCGTCCGTTCCGGCCCATCGCGCGCCGCGCCTGGCCGTCCGCGGCGCCCTCGTCTTGTGCGCCGCGATTTCGTTGGCGTCGTGCTCGTTTTTCGACGACCTCAATCCGTTCGGCGGCGAAAAATACAAGATGGTCGTCGAGCCCGACGTTCCCGCCACCAAGGTCTACGATCAGGGCCTGGCGAAACTGGCCAACGGCGCGCCGGCCGAGGCGGCCAAGAAGTTCACCGATCTCGGGACGAAGTTTCCCGATTCGGACTGGGCGCGAAAAGGCCTGTTGATGACCACCTACGCACAATTTCAGGCGGGCGATTACGACGGCGCGGAGACGTCGGCGGAGAAATACGTAAAGCTCTATCCCAAGTCGACCGAGGCCGCCTATGCGCTCTATCTCGAAGCGAGCGCGTATTACAGCCAGATCCCCGACGTTTCGCGCGACCAGGATCGCGCGGGCAAGGCTATGGATCTATTCAAGAAGGTCGTGCAGAATTATCCAGATTCGGAATACGTCAGCGACTCCAAATTCAAGATCCAAGTGACTTCCGACCAACTCGCCGGCAAGGAAATGTCGATCGGTCGGTTCTACCTCAATCGACGCAATTACACGGCGGCGATCAATCGCTTCCGCAACGTGCTGACCGCCTATCAGACGACGCGTCACTCGGAGGAAGCTCTCTATCGCCTGACCGAAGCCTATCTGGGGCTCGGCATTACGGACGAAGCGCAGACTGCGGCGGCGGTGCTGGGCCACAACTTTCCGGACGGGCAGTGGTATAAAGACGCCTATAACCTCCTGAAGGGCGGCGGCCTCGAGCCGAAGGAAAACCAGCAATCCTGGATTTCCAAGCTCTACCACGCCGTCGTCCCGTCCTGATCGGGCGAGGCGGCGGACCATGCTCGCCCGGCTTTCGATCCGCGACATCGTGCTGATCGATCAGCTGGATCTGGAATTTTCGCAGGGGCTGACCATCCTGACCGGCGAAACCGGCGCCGGCAAGTCGATCCTGCTCGACGCGCTGTCCCTGGCGCTGGGCGCGCGCGGCGACGGCGCGCTCGTCCGCCACGGCCAGGCCCAGGGGCAGGTGACGGCGACCTTCGATCTGCCGCCGGATCATCCCGTCTTTCAGGCGCTCGCCGGCCAGGACATCGCCGCGGACGGCGAACTGATCTTTCGGCGGGTTCAAATGGCCGACGGGCGCACGCGCGCCTTCGTCAACGATCAGAGCGTCAGCGCGCAGACGCTTCGCGCCGTCGCCGCCGATCTGGTGGAGATTCACGGCCAGCACGACGAGCGCGCGCTGCTGGACGCCTCGACCCATCGCGCGCTGGTGGACGCCTATGGCGGCAACGAGGCGCTGACGAAAGCGACGCGCGCCGCTTTCGCGTCGCTGCGCGAAGTCGAGGCGCGGCTGGCCAACGAGCGCGCGCGCGTCGCCGCCGCGCAGGCCGAGGCCGATTTCGCGCGGCACGCCCATGAAGAACTGACGCGGCTGGACGTGAAGCCGGGCGAGGAGGAAGCCCTGGCGGAACGGCGCGCGCGCATGATGCAGGGCGAGAAAGTCGCCGCCGACATCCGCGAAGCGCAGCAGAGCCTATCCGGCGACGCGGCGATCCTGCCCGTGCTTTCGGCGATCGCGCGCCGTCTGCAACGGCGCATGGCGCAGGCGCCCGCGCTGATCGAGCCGAGCGTGCTGGCGTTGGACGAGGCGATGGAGGCGCTCGAAGTCGCCACGCAAGCGGTCGAAAGCGCGCTCGCCGCCTGCGACTTCGATCCGCGCGAACTCGAGCGCTGCGAGGAGCGCCTGTTCGCGCTGCGCGGCATGGCGCGCAAGTACGCGACGCCCGTGGACGGCCTCGCCGCGCTGGCGGCGAAATACGCCGACGAATTGGCCGATCTCGACGCAGGCGAGCAGCGGGTCGTCGCGCTCGAAGGAGCGGCGCGCGCCGCGTCCGAGGCTTACGCCGAGGCCGCGGCGGCGTTGTCGAACGCGCGCCGCGACGCCGCGCTGCAATTGGAGCGCGCGGTGAACGACGAACTGCCGTCGCTGAAACTGGAGCGCGCGCGCTTCAGCGTCGAGATCACGCGCGACGACAGCCTGATTTCCGCCGACGGCTGCGATCGCGCGGAGTTCTGCGTGCAGACCAATCCGGGCTCGCGGCCGGGGACGTTGATGAAGGTCGCCTCGGGCGGCGAGCTCGCGCGCTTTCTCTTAGCGCTCAAGGTCTCGCTCGCCGAGCGCGGGACCGCCCCGACGCTGGTTTTCGACGAGATCGACACAGGGGTCGGCGGCGCGGTCGCCGACGCGATCGGGCAGCGCCTGGCGCGCTTGGCAGTCAAGGCGCAGGTTCTCGCCGTCACCCACGCCCCCCAGGTCGCCGCCCGCTCGCATCGGCACTTCAAGATCGTCAAGAACGAAGTCGGCAAGGGCGAACGCGTCGCCACCCAGGTGATTTCGCTCGACCCCATGGCGCGGCGCGAAGAGATCGCGCGGATGCTCGCGGGAGCGGAAATCACCGGCGCGGCCCGGCTGGCGGCCGAAAGCTTGATCGAGAAGGCCGGGTGATGGAGCCTCGGCGGCGGGCGGCGATGGCGCAGGATGACGGGCGGGAAATCGGCGAGCGGCGACGGCGCGAGCGTCTGGCGGCGGCGTTGCGCGAGAATCTGAAGCGTCGCAAGGCTCAGCGGCGCGCGCGCGCCGCGAAGGGCGAGGCGGCGCCGCCCGACGGACCGTCGACGGCGGCGCGCGAAGAGCCGAGTCGTTGATCGCGCGGCGAAGCAAAACGCTTAGCGTCCGGCGGCGCCCTCAAAGCGGCAGAGCGGTCTGGTCCTTGACTTCCTTCAACGCGATGCTCGAGCGGATCTGCGCGACGAAGGGCCAACGGAAGATCTTGTCGTCGAGGAAGGCCTGATAGTCCTTCGGATCGCGGGCGACGATCTTGATGATGTAGTCGGCGTCGCCCGTCACCGCATAGCATTCGAGAACTTCCGAACAGGCCCGCATCGCCTTTTCGAATTGCGCCGCGGTGTTCTCGGCGTTGCGCTGCAACGTCACATGGGCGAAGACGCAGAGATCGAGACCGAGCTTTTCGCGATCGAGCCTCGCGACGTAGCCGCGGATGATCCCCGCTTCCTCCATCGCCTTCATGCGTCGCCAGCACGGCGTCGGCGAAAGGCCGATTCGGTTGGCGACCTCCTGCAGCGTCTGACGCCCGTCGATCTGCAGGACGGCGAGGATTCGGCGGGAGGCGTCGTCGAGATCGATCTCCGTCAATTCGGCGTATCCTGAGAAAATTATTCGCAAAAGCAGGCGATCGAGCGCCTCTTTGGCAAAAGCCTATCGCAATCGCTGGGTAAAATCCACGCAAACAACCAAAGCGAGGAAACCCCGATGGACAGCCCCACCGTTCTCGAGAATCCCGTCGTCCTGACCGGCAAGGACCTTTCGATCGCGGCCCTCGTCGCGGTTGCGCGCGGCGGCGCGCGCGTTGCGACGGCGCCGGGGATCGCCGGCCCGGTTCAGGCCTCCCGCGACGCGCTGATGAGAAAGCTCGGCCGCGAGGAAATCATTTACGGCGTCAGCACCGGCTTCGGCGCCAACGTGAAGTATTTCATCCCGCCCTCGGAGCTGAAGGCGCTGCAGGAGAACGTGCTGCATTCGCTGTGCTGCGGCACGGGACCGGATCTCGATCCGGCGATCGTGCGCGGCGCGATACTCTTGCGCGCCAACGCGCTGAGCAAGGGCTACTCCGCGGTGCGCCCCGTCGTCATCGATTCGCTAGTCGCGCTGCTCAACGCCGGGATCACGCCGATCGTGCCCCGCTACGGGTCCGTCGGCGCCAGCGGCGACCTCGTCCCCTCCGCCTATATCGGCAGCGCGCTGTCGGGCGAAGGCGAGGCGTTGTGGCGCGGCGAGCGCGTGAGCGTGGCCGAGGCGCTGCGCCGCAACGGCATCGAGCCGATTCGCCTCGAGGCCAAGGAGGGCCTCGCGCTGGTCAACGGGACGACGGTGATGACCAGCGTCGCCGCGCTCACGCTGCACGACCTCGACTATCTCGCGCGACTGACCCTCGCCGCCGTCGCGATGACGGCCGAAGCCCTGAAGGCGACCGGCGATTCGTTCCGCGAGAACATCCAGCTCGTCAAGAACCATCCCGGCCAGATCGAGGCGGCGCGCCTGCTGCGCGACTATTCGGCGGGCGGCACGCTGCTCTTCGACCTCGACGCGCTGCGCGAGGACATCCGCCTGAACCGCATCGACGCCACGCGCACGATCGAGACCGAGGGCATCCAGACGCCCTATTCGCTGCGCTGCGCGCCGCAGGGCCTCGGCCCGGCGCTCGAAAACCTGGAATTCGCCGGGCGCGTCGTCGAGCGCGAAATGAATTCGGTCAACGACAACCCGCTGATCGACGCCGAGCGCGACGAGGTCTATCACACCGGCAATTTCTACGGCGGCCATATCGCGCGGATGTTGGACGGCGCGAAGATCGACATCGCCAATCTCGCCAATTGGGCCCACTGCCTGATGGCGATGTTGATGGACCCGCGCTTCAGCAACGGCCTGCCGGCGAGCCTGGCGATCGATCCGGGCCTCTCCAGCGGCTTCAAGGGCATGCAACTGGCGCAGACCAGCCTCGTCGTCGCCTGCCGCCAGATGGCCGGGCCGAGCTCGATCCACACGCTGCCGACCGAGCAATACAATCAGGACATCGTCAGTCTGGGCATGCACGCCGCCATGGGGGCCAACGACATGACGGCGCGGCTGCGCGACGCGTTGTCGATTCTGATCCTGGCCCTGTGTCAGGCGGCCGATCTGCGCGGCGTCGGCGAGGGCCGTGAACGGCTGGGCAAGGCCGGCGCCGGCATCTATGCGGCGACGCGCCGGGCGTCGCCTTTCGTCGCCAAGGATCGGCCCCTGGCCCGCGACATCGCCGCCGTGAACGCGCTGATCGAAGAGCGCGCCTTCGCGCTCTGACGGACGGCTCGCGCCGCCGACCCGACGGCGGGCTTGCCCCGGCCCGCCGCGGAGCCTATTTAGCCTTGCGCGCGGCCCGGCGCCGGCGCCGAGGAGAGATATGGCGTCGAGCCAGCGAAGCGCGAGCGGGGCCGAGACGAGGCGTGAGCGCCGCGCGGCGCCTTTGCGCGAGAATCCGAAGCGCCGCAAAGCCCAACAGCGCCGTCGCGCCGGCAAGGCCGCGCGCCGCGAATCGCTGGCAGCCGCGCCCGGCTTGGGCGATAATTCACAAAATTTGGCGACGAGCGGCGTCGTCGAGAAGACGAAGGGGCGGTGATGGATCGCATACAGATTAGGGGCGGCGCGAAACTGCAGGGCGTGATTCCGATCTCCGGCGCCAAGAACGCGGCGCTGCCGCTGATGATCGCCTCCCTGCTCACCGACCAGACGCTGACCCTGGAAAACCTGCCGCGGCTCGCCGACGTCAGCCAGCTCGTGCGCATCCTGGGGAACCACGGCGTCGACTACTCCCTCGACGGCAAGCGGCTCGGCGAAGAGGCGACCGCCGGGCAGACCGCGCATCTGCGCGCCAGAACCATTGTCGACACGACGGCGCCTTACGAACTCGTCTCGCGGATGCGCGCGAGCTTCTGGGTGATCGCCCCGCTCTTGGCGCGCATGGGCGAAGCGCGCGTCTCGCTGCCGGGCGGCTGCGCGATCGGCACGCGCCCCGTCGATTTTCTGCTGATGGCGCTCGAGCGGCTCGGCGCCGAGATGAGCATCGAGGCGGGCTACGTCGTGGCCAAGGCGCCCAAGGGCCTGACCGGCGGCGAGATCGAATTTCCCAAGCCGACGGTCGGGGGAACGCACACCGCGATGATGGCGGCGGCGACCGCGCGCGGCTCGACGATCGTGCGCAACGCCGCGCGCGAGCCCGAGGTGAAGGATGTCGCGGATTGCCTCAACAAGATGGGCGCGCGCATTCACGGCGCGGGCACGTCGACCATTGAGATCACCGGCGTCGCCCGCCTTCACGGCGCCCGCCATCGCGTCCTTCCCGACCGCATCGAGGCCGGCACCTATGCGACCGCGGTGGCGATGACGGGCGGCGACATCCTGCTCGAAGGGATAGGCCCCGATCTGTTCCAGGAGGCGCTCGACGCGCTGGCGCGGGCCGGAGCGAGCGTTTCGAGCGACAACCGGGGCGTGCGCGTCACCCGCAACGGCGCCGGCATCGGCGCGGTCGATATTTCGACGGCGCCGTTCCCGGGGTTCCCGACCGATCTGCAGGCCCAGTTCATGGCGCTGATGACCCGCGCCCACGGCACTTCGCGCATCACCGAGACCATCTTCGAGAATCGCTTCATGCACGTGCAGGAGCTGGCGCGATTGGGCGCCCGCATCAAGCTGGACGGCGACACCGCGGTGGTCGAGGGCGTCGATCGGCTGCTCGGCGCGCCGGTGATGGCGACGGACTTGCGCGCTTCGGTCTCCCTGGTCATCGCGGCGCTCGCGGCGGAGGGGGAAACCACGGTCAATCGCGTCTACCACCTCGACCGCGGCTTCGAGCGTCTCGAACACAAGCTGGCGGCCTGCGGCGCCGACGTCACCAGGATTTCAGGCTGAGTCATGTCGCTCGCCCCGAACCTGCTCAAACTGGTCGCGCTCGATCGCGAGGGCCTCGGCGTGATTTCCGCTCACGCCCAGGATTCGTGCCTGCGGCGCGCGGACATGACTTGGCAGCCGAAGCAAAAGCGCTTCCTCCTCAGCGCGATGCGGTTCGACTGGGCCGGCGCGAAAGAGGGGCGCAGCGAGCGCATCGGCTCGGTGCTTCGCTTCGACCGGGTTCTCAAGGTGTCGCACCTCGGCCTCGACGACCGCGACGAAAGCCAGGTTTTGAACCTTCTCGCGGTCACGTTCGAGAAGACCGATCCGCCGGCGGGCATGGTGCTGCTGGCGTTCGCGGACGGCGCCATCGTGCGCCTCGAGGTCGAATGCCTGGAAGCCGAATTGCGCGACGTCGGTCCGCGCCGACCCGCGCAGGAATGTCCGGGACATGCGCTGACGAGCGCGGGGGCGTTCTGACCGACGGCGGCGGAGTTCACGATGGCGATCACCCTCGACATGGGCGCGGCGGATTTCGAACGCCGCTTCCGCGCGCTGCTTGAAGCCAAGCGCGAATCGGCGGTCGACGTCGACGCCGCGGCGGCCGCGATCATCGCCGACGTGCGCGCGCGCGGCGACGCGGCGTTGGCCGAATACACGCTACGCTTCGATCGGGTCGATCTCACGCGATCCGGGTTCCGCATCGCCGCCCGGGAAATCGACGCGGCCTTCGCGGCCTGCGATCCAGCGGCGCTGAAGGCGCTCGAGTTCGCCCACGAGCGCGTCCTCGCCTATCATCGCCGTCAGAGCCCGAGCGACGTCTCGTTCGTCGACGCGCTCGGCGTCGAGCTCGGCTGGCGCTGGCGCGCCATCGACTCGGTCGGGCTCTACGTTCCCGG
>JBEKLU010000047.1:0-36660 GCA_050010035.1 Roseiarcus sp. | reverse complement strand
GAAACGGTCAAAACCGACGGCTACCGCGGTGTGGGTGGTGAAGAGATTGCCTGCTCGCGTGACGGACAGCGCCACTTCGAAGGACTGTCCTGTGGTCTTCATGAAACTGCGCGCGCGTTCCAGCACGGCGAGCGCCGCATGCCCTTCATTCAGGTGGCATACTTCCGCTTCGATCCCGAGTGCGGCGAGCAATCGCCATCCGCCGATCCCAAGGATCAGCTCTTGCATGAGGCGCATGTACTGCCCGCCGCCATAAAGCTCGCCGGTGATCCCGCGATAGGGTGGAAAATTCGCGGCGTCATTGCTGTCCAGCAGGTAGAGCTTCGCTCTACCGACCTGAACCTGCCAGACGCGAACCCAGATCGGGTAGCCGGGCACGTCGAGCTGTAACCGCAACCACTCCCCATTTTGGTTGCGCAACGGCGCGATCGGCAATTGTCCGGGATCGTTGTAGGGGAAGATCGCCTGTTGCGCTCCGTCCTGGTCGATCACCTGGCGAAAATAGCCTTGCTGGTAGAGCAGGCCCACGCCGATGACCGGCACGCCCAGATCGCTGGCGGCCTTGAGCTGATCGCCGGCCACGTTGCCGAGGCCGCCTGAGTAGATCGGCAAGGCTTCGCTCAACATGAATTCCATACTGAAATACGCCACGCAGCTCAAAGGACATTGCGGGTGGGTTTGCTGAAACCACGCCGGCGCCTCGACGGCATGCCGTCTGGCTTGCACCAGGTCGTCAACCATTTTGCGGAAAGCGGGATCGGCTAAATCGCACCGGAGTTTTTCACGCGAGACCGTCTGCAACACGACCCAAGGGTTGTGCCGGAGAAGCCGCACGCATGGCGTAGCGGACCCTTCACGGGTTGATGGCGTCAGGCCATCGTTGGACCAAAGTAGCGCCAATGAGAGCGGGGCGGCGATTGTCGGAACAGGGGCTGCCGATGAAAGCCCTCCGCCGGCGCCACAACGACCGTGAACCGGAATTCCCGGGCCGATTGACAATCCCGCGCTACGCCTGCAAACCCTGTGGCGTCCACATGTATGGTCGGATCGAGAACGAGAAGCATCCGGAGGTCGGACTGGGCAGCTCCGGAGTTCGCGACCGTCGTCTCCTCGGTCATCGAATCCGGAGTGGCTCCGACCAAGATGGACGCCATTCGCAGCCGCCTGAGGGAGCTTGGCCTCGCGAACGACATGACTGCCTATCTCCGCCTCTGATGGACTTCATCGCGACCCATATCGCGAAGGCTTCTGGCACGCTGGCGAGCTGATTTGGAACCGAGTACCGCACATGTGATCAGTTTGCCATGCGGCGATCTCACATGTCTGGCGCGCCACGACGAAACGCCGCCAGTGACGACAGTAAGGACAACGCTTTGATGAATCGAGATGATATTTATGATTTCATAGCCCGCTGCGACTCCTATCGGTCGCTGGAGCCCCTCTTCGCGGACTATAGCGAGATATTGAAATCATACGGGTTCAATTCTTTCATTTTCACCGGGCTTCCGACCCATGGGGATGACGTGGAATCCTACGTCATAAAGAACGCATGGCCCGACGAATGGACGGACCGATATCGCGAACAGCGCTATTTCCTGAAGGATCCGGTGAGCCAATGGTCGTTGAAGCGATCGAAACCCTTTTTCTGGGCGGAGGCTCGCGCAGCTTCGCTCTCCACTGCGCAAGCCACCAAGATCGAGAACGAGGCGCGGGCCTTCGGTCTGGGAGAGGGCGTCGCCTTTCCGATGTACGACGCGAGCAGCTGGCAGGCCGTGATCTCGCTGGCGACTGCCGACAAGTGTGACCTCGACAAAAACTCGATCGCCAACCTCTATTTGCTGTCTTTGTACTGCAAGATGACGGCATGCGATCTGCTCCCTGGGTCGACCGACAGGAGCGCCGTTCTTTCGGCGCGGGAGCAAGAAATCCTCCAATGGGTTTCCGCGGGCAAAAGCTCATGGGAGGTTTCTAAGATTCTGAATATCTCGGAAGGGACGGTCACCCAGCATCTCGCTAAGATTCGCGCGAAGATGGGCGTGAGCAACACGACGCACGCGATCGCGACCGCAATTCGGAACCGGGAAATCCGCCCCTGACGCTTCCGTCAATATAAACATCCTGATATCGCCATCTCCGCTCCGTCCGTGGCATTTGCCCATATTCCTTGAAAGGGCGGCGCCAATGAACGTTCACGTAATTACCGACGCAAACAAGACCGCGTACGCTGCCGAGCTGGATCAGTTGTTCCGCATTCGTCATCGAATTTATGTCGAGGAAAAGAAATGGCGCGAGCCCTCGGATGACGGTCGGGAAACGGACCAGTTCGATACGGAGCACGCTGTCCATTTGGTTGGAATCCGCAACGGCAAAATTATCGCTGGCTCGCGCTTCATCCCGACGACCCAACCCCATCTTTTAAGTGAGGTGTTTCCTCATTTATGCACGCGCAATGGCGTTGTCCGCGACTCCGCCGTTTTCGAATGGACGCGCGGCTTCATCGTACCGGAATATCGCGAGACCGGTGGATTGTTGATCAAAGCGCAGTTCTGCACCGCCGTGATGGAATATTGCCTCGGCGAAGGCATCAATCAAATCGGCGGAATTCAGGAGCTGTACTGGCTCCCCCTCTGGAAGCGATTCGGTTGGGTCGTCCATGTCATTGGCGAGCCCTCCGAGATCGACGGCGATATATGCGTGCCCGCCTATTTCGACGTCTCCGAGGATGCACTGAACGGCGTTCGGCGGCGCGCAAATCTCGATCACAGCATATTGGTCCACAGAGGAGCCCGAAATTCTCGAGGGCAGTCGCCTCTCGGCCTCGCCTGTGGATCGGCAGGAGCCTGAAATTCTCGAAGCCAACGGGTGTTGGCGCGAGGGTTCGCCGGCACAAGGCGATTCGCGCGCTGCTGGGGCGTCATGGGGGAGAGCTGCGGACGGGCAATGTGAAGGACGTCGCCCGCGATCTCTCGGCAAGACGCAACCATCAATCCGAGCGCGCTCCCGCAGAGCCATCCAACTCGAGAATCTGCGGCGCCAATTGTCAAATCAAGCGGCTCTTTCTTCGCCCTGGCGCCGGATTCTCACCCCAAGATGGCTGCCGACAAACTCTCGCTCGCAAATCGGCGCCATGAGGCGGATCTGGTTGGCTCTCCCCGACGATTCAGACGCCTGCAAAAATTTCGACTTGGCGACATCCGCGTTGAGTCTCGAATTGCGCGAAAGCTTCGCGCATTCACGAGACGAGCGCGTCGGAATGGACGATCGATGACATTGATAGGCCGTTCGTCGGCGGCGCCCTTCACGGGCCCGTTCCGTCAAAGCGTGGCGACAGGCGATCCCGCAGGGGAAGCGACCTTCGCAGTGCCATTTCTGCCGGCTTTGGGGATCCTGAAATCAGGAATCGCGACGCAATTGCGGGGCGCGTCCGCCCACGCCGGGACAGCGCGTGGCGCTCTTTGCGCGGTTCCATGGAACCAGCGCTTGTGAGCGGAAATGACGAGGCCAACTATTCCCGAATAAGAGCGAGGGAGCGCGCGATCGAGGCGGCCGCGCGCGCCTGTCGCGATGACGGCCGGGCGCTGGCCGCGCTCGGAATTTTCGTGTGGGCGCTCGCGAACCGAGGCGACGTCGCCGCCGGCGAGCGCGCATTCCTTGACGCCGTGCTCGCCGCGGGCGGCGACTGGGTGGCCGCGAAAAGCGTGATAGGCAAGATCGGCGCGCCTCAAACGGATTCAACCTCGAGCCGCGACGACGACAGCGTCTAGACAATGTGGGAATGGCGTTCCCTTCGCGCCAGACGCGGGGAACGTCGTCACGCACGAATTCACTTATTCGCCAGGCGAAGACAGAGCGGCTGACCGGCGCGGCGGAACGCCTGCGCAGACCCAAGCTGCAGAATTGCATCGAAGCGAATGTGCGGCGCCGAGTGACGCCGCGCCAGAGGCGCCAGGGCGCGGAACCGGTTCCTTTGTCCTCGATCTCACCAAATCATTCCTCGAGATTGAGGCGTTTGCCGGTTTGCGCCAAATGGGCCTTCTTGAACGCCGCGATCGCGTCGGGGCTAATGTCGAGGATGGTGTTGTGCTGGGCGCCTTGATAGCCTGGCGCCGCGGTCTTCGAGACGAGCCCGCGCTCATAGAGAGCCTTGACGATCAGGTCGACCTGCGAGCGATGCGTGCCGACGCTACGCGCGAGACTGCCCGCGGTCGGTGGCTCTCCGCGCTTGTGCTCGGCCAGAATGAGCATGACGAGAGCAAGGTGCTTGTAGCGGGCGACGCCGGTGTCGCCGGGAAAGCGCGAGCGCATTATGGCGCGCGACAACAGATGGACGGCAGGGCTCGCTTGCAGGGGCGCAGCAGGGGGACGGGATGCGGGCGATTTTGACATGCGGAAAGGGCGCGCGAACAGGTTCACTTGTGGTTTCGCGCCGCGCCTTTGGCCAGCACGGCGGTCGAATTCGTGAATGCCGCGAGCGCAAAAGCTTCGCTTTGACGACATCAACGACGAGTTCCACCCAAGGGATACGGCATTGAGCGGGGTCGCGCCAGACTCGATTTCCCGCTAATCGGGCGCCGACCCTTCGACGCGGTCAAGCGAACGACAAGGCGCCGGCGCTAGGCGCCCGCAAAATGGAATTCGCAAGCGGAATGCATGGCTCATTTTGCACTGTGATGACCGGCGAGGGAGGCCTCGAAATTAGTCGACCGTCGGGCCGGATGCATCGCCGAACGGGGCGGCGCTATGGGGCGCGGAGGGGGCTCGGTCGGAACGCTTCGTCACCTTGAATACCCGGAATAGCCGCCTCGCGGGGATACGAACGACGACAAATCCTCAAATTCCGGAGTCGTCCGCCGCCGGACCGATTTGCGGTCTCCGGATCGCGGCCCAGCCTTGGGAATCGGGGCGGCTGCGACGCCAAGGGCTGCCAGGATCACGAGCGGCACGGGTGAATGCCGTCCGGGCGTCAAGCGCCGGCGGATGGCAACAACCCGGGCGCGACCGGCGAAGTCGTCGCGGCTGGCGCGCCAGCGGACCCAGCAGGGCAGGGCGCAGCCGTGCAGCTGTTGATGTTGGCCTGAATGTTGCTGCCCCAGGAGCAAATGGTCTGGCCGTTTCCGTCTTCGGTCCACGAGCTCTGTGGAACGGAATATTTGGCGGTTACCGGGTTGGCCCCGCCGCAGGGCTGACCGGCGTTGAGCGCGGCCAGATCGTTCTTGCAGATCACCGATCCAAACTGGACGCAGGCCGCCGCCATGCCCTGCGTCGCGGGCGTCGAGCCGAAGGATTGGCCCGAGGCCGCGGCGGTGGAGATCGTGGCGACGCTGCCGCTGCCGGCGCCGGAATTGCCCGCTTGGGTCGCCCAGATATTGACCTGTTGTTGCAAGGGCAGGGCGAGATATTGCTGGGCGGTGTAGCCCGTGCCGGCGAGATTGCCGCTGCTGAGTTGCAGGACGCCGAAATTGCTCCCGTTGGACGCGCAGGTGTTGCCGCCGGATTCCGATTTGCCGGCGCCGCCCCAGGTGCAAGCGGTCGCTTTTAGAGCGGCGCTAGCCGTCGGAGAGCTGTTGATGGCGCTGGCGATGTCGGTCGAGCTGTAGGTCGCGCACTGCGCCCGTGCGTCGGCGCAGATCATGAGAGACAGCAGCGCGAGGGACGCCCGCGAGGCGAGGATCGTTCTGGAGATCATGATCGGGCTCAGTATTTCAGGAGGATCGGATTGGGATTGACGGCGTCGGCGTTCTCGCCGTCGATGCGCTCGGAAATCCGTAGGGAATGCGAAGCCGGATCGAACGTGATCGCTACGGAATTGTTGGGGGAGGGCGGGCCCCAAGCGCCCGAGGCGTCGATCGGCGCAGGCAGAACGAAGTGTTCGCTCGAGCTTAGAGTCGTGACTTCGCCGTGCTGAACGCGCGCGACGCGCATCGGGCAATCGCTCCCCGTTGTCGGTCGCCCGAGCGCGCCGGAGAGATTTTCGCAAAGTGCGTCGTTGACGCTGACGGAGATGACGATCGTCGCCTCGCCGTCCGTGAAGGTCGCGGCGAAGAACGATGGACTCTTGCCGGTGAGTCGAGCGCGAAGCTCCGGCAGCTTGTCCTTCCAGATCGCCGCGAGCGGATTCCACGCGGCCTCGACGGTCGGCGCCAACGTGACGGGCTCGAGCTGTTTCACCTGAAGCGACGTCGACGCATCGGCCGCGTTGGCGGCGAAGCCGGCGCCGAGACTGAGAGCGAAAGCGAGGCAAGCTGAGGAAATGCGCAAGGTCGTAGTTCTCCAGGGGAGGTCCGTTCGCGAGACACACGGCGAGGAAGAGTCAAGGCCGCACCTTCGCGCCGCGCCACGGTCGCGTTGACGCATGGCGGGAATAGCGTGTTGCGTTGCGACGATTCGACGCGGGGCTATGTGCGCTGCCACCGGCGTCAGTCCTTGAGACGGAGATAGGCGTTGCATTCGTCGAGCACCTTGTGGTCGACGATCACGCCGACTTTGATCGAGGAAGAAGCCACGTCATAGGACATGAAGGCGCCTGACTTGGCGGCGGCAAAACTTGTGGGGCCTGCGGCGGGCGCACTCGCCGCCCGCGACTGCACTAGGCAAGTCTTGGGTTGATTCCTGATGGCGCGCAGCGGTCCGGTCCACAGGACCGTACGGGTCGGGCACTTCAGAATTGCGAGCTCGGCGTCGGCGTAGACCGGCGTCGGATCGCAATCGAAATTGACAATGGTGACGGCCGCGATGGTGGGATCGGAACGGATCGACCAATGGGCTTCGGCGAGAGGCGCCTGCAGCCCGGGCGCGATGAGGACGCCGTGCGCCCTGGCCGCTTCGTTATTGCGGCCGATCTCCTCACGCCAGATATCGAAATAGGGCGCGTTGTCGGCGGTCTCAACCGCGAAATCCGTCGAAGTCGCCGGGAGCCAATCGGCGGGATTGGCGTAGGAGCCTGCGAACGCATCGCCGCAAAGAGCGAGGCCGACAGCGACGCTCGCGCCCGCCAGAGCGCCGACGGATCGAGCCACAATCCGGGCGCGGGCGCCAACCGAGCTCCTCCACATGAAGTGAGCCGACGACGTTATGCTCATTGCGTCAGCGCGAAGCTGAATTGCTGCACGCCGGTCGCCGTCGTGATGTCGACGGAATACGGCGTGGGATTGGCGGGTCGCGCGGAAATGGCGAGACATTGCGATCCCGACTCGGTGACGCTTTGACACCCGCCGCTCATCCCGGAGGGGGTCGCGATCGGCGTGCCGCAAGAACCGCCGGCCGAATCGGCGGCATAGGACGAGCCGCTTCTCGAAGTGACGAGCGAAACCGCCGACGAACCCGCGGGACAGGCCCCGTGGGGGTTGTAGCTGACGGGCGAGACATTGGCGGCATCGCATACCGGCCAGGACCCGCCGCTGTTGAGGATGCTGAAGAGCTGGCTCATCACCGGACCGCAATAGGGAACGCCCATCCAGGAGGGATTCGACGACAGTGCGCAAAGCAGGACCTTGCAAGCGAATGAAGCGTCTTGTGCCTTTGCCGGCGCAGACGAATCGAACGCAGCGAAGGCGCAAAGGGAAGCGACGGCGGCGGCGCGGAGATGGCGGAATGCTGAGATCACGTTTCCTGTCTCTCGTTCAAACCTAGGGATCGCCTATGGCGGCTTGACGAATCGTGTATCACGCTATATCTCGTCCTTCAACCCTGAGGGAACGATGCAATGCGCGCGACGCACATTCTCCTTTTCGCAACTCTGGCCGCGGCGGCTCAGCCCGCCAACGCGGCGGAGCCGGCGGATTGTCCGCTCATGTCGGTTGACGCTTCGAGCGTGCGCGCCCTGATCGAATCGGAAGCCAAGCGCCAGGGCGTCGACGTCGAGCTGGCGTTGGCGATCGGCGACCAGGAGACGCGCCTGGGAACTCACATCAAACCCGACAAGGCTACCGACAAGGGCGCGCGCGGCGTGATGCAATTGACGCCCGAGACGGCCAAGCGGTTCGGCGTGAAAGACGTCTGCGACGTCACCGACAATGTCAGAGGCGGGATCGCCTACATCAAGCAATTGTCGGCGGAATTCGGCGGCAACGTTCTGCTCGTCGCCTCCGCGTATAACGCGGGCGAGGGCCGGGTCATCGACGCCAAGGGCGTCCCGCCGATTTCTGAAACGGTGCGCTACGCCGCCGCCGTCGCCAATGTCTACTACCACTTCGACAACACGCTGCGCGGCGGCGCCCGCGCTGCCGCATCGGCGGCGCCAGACAATAGCGCTGAATCGGTGGTCGCGCCGCCGGATGCGCCGCCAAAATCCGGGCAGAGCTGGATCGGCGGCTCGGTTCTTTACGTCCAGGGAGATGAATGATGGCGACGCCTCTGCATGCAAGAACGGTTGAGCGGGCCCTATTGGCTGGCCTGATTATCGGGATCGTCGGCTTGCAGGCCGATAGCGCCCTGGCGCAATCGGCTTCGTTTCAGCCGCTCAACACCGCGATGTCGTCGGTTCTGACGTTCATGACGGGAACCTTCGCCACGACCTGCGCGACGATCGCGGTCGCGTCCGTGGGCTTCATGGCGTTCACCTCCAGGATTCCCTGGGGCTGGGCGTTTTCGGTGATGGTCGGCGTCGCCCTGATTTTCGGGTCCGCGCAGATCGTATCGTCGCTGACATCAGGCATGGGGCAGTGACGCGTGGACGTCGATGAGGAACCCGCGCTCGATCCCCTGGTTGGCGGCCTGACGCGGCCGCCGATGATGTTCGGCATTCCCTACGTGCTGTTCGTGCTGGAATTCGCAAGCGTGGTGCTGGTGTTCATCAACACCAAGAACCTCCTGATGTTCCTGCTGATCATTCCGATCCACACGATCGCCTATGGGCTGACGGTTCGCGACGCGCGCTTCGTCGATGTGATTCAAACGCGGGCGTCCAAATGTCCGCGCACACGCAATCACAGGTTCTGGGGCGGCGATTCCTATTCGCCATAACACGGACAAGACAATGCTCGGGCGTGCGGCGCGGCCAAAAACGAAATTTTCCGAAGTTGCGGCGCGCGAAAAGTCGATCAGCGCGCACGTGCCCTATATCAGGCATGCGGACGAGCAGACGCTGCGCACCAAGGAGGGATTTCTCGTCAGCTGCATCAAGCTCGACGGATTCTGCTTCCAGACCGCCGATCAGAGCGAGATCAATTTGCGCCTGAGCGCCCGCAACACGTTGGTGCGCGCGCTCAACGACAGCCGCTTCGCGCTCTATTCCCACATCATTCGTCGGCAGGTTCCCGCGGTCATACCAGGCCAATTCGATATCGGATTCTGCGAAGAGCTCAACCGACGCTATATGGCGAGCCTGTCGGGCAAGCGGATGTTCGTCAACGACCTCTATCTCACGATCATTCGCCGGGGCTTTCAGGGCAAGGTCGGCGCGATCGACGGGATGCTGCGGGGGGTCCGAAAACTCGCGGGCCGCCCCAGCGAAGACCTCGACCGCGACGCAAGGCGCGAACTCAAGGACGCCGTCGCCAATATCGTCAATGCACTGGAGCCCTATGGCGCCAGGGTGCTCAAAGTCGTCTCCCGTCCTCTCCCGGAGCAACCACATTCTCTCGGCAAAGATGAAGCCCCGCGGTCGGCCATCTATTCCGAACCGTGCGAGTTTCTCGCGCAATTGCTCAACGGCGGCGTCGAAATCCCGATGCTGCTGCCGCGCATGGGGCTCGACGGCTCTCTCCCCACGCGCCGGATCACCTTCGGCACGAAGGCGCTGGAAATTCGCGGCCCGACGACGGGCGACACTCGCTTCGGCGCCATGCTTTCGGTGCGCGAATATCCCGCCTGGTCGGGCCCCGGGATGCTCGACGGCCTCTTGCGCGTCCAGGGCGAATTCATCGCCTCGCAATCCTTTGCGATCGCCGACCGCGGGCCGGTGCTCACCGACGTCGCGCGGGTCGAGCGCCAGATCGCGGCGTCGGACGAAAAGGGCACGGAGGTCGAGACGGCGATCGCGACCGCGCGTAACGAATTGGTGACCGGCCGCACGGTGCTGGGCAAGCACCATCTGACCGTGCTCTGCCTCGGGCGCTCGCTCGATGAGATGGAGCGCTGCGTTCAGGACGTGACGACCGCGGTGCAAAATCTCGGCGTCACCGTCATCCGCGAGGACATGAACGCCGAGCCGGCGTTCTGGGCGCAAATGCCGGGCAATTTTTCCTATATCGCGCGCGCCGCCCTGATTTCCTCGCGTAATTTCGTCGGCTTCGCCTCGTTGCACAATTTCGCGGTCGGCAAGAGAAACGGGAACCGCTGGGGTCCGGCGATCTCGCTGCTGCAAACGACGAGCTCGACGCCGTACTTTTTCAATTTTCATCGCCGCCAGGTCGGCAACTTCACGGTCGTCGGGCCGACCGGCTCGGGCAAGACTGTGGCGCTGTCGTTCCTGATGGCGCAGGCGATGCGCGTCAGCCCGAGGCCGCGCTGCGCGTTTTTCGACAAGGATCGCGGCGCCGAAGTCTTCATCCGCGCGATGGGCGGCCAGTATGAGGTCCTTCAGCCCGGCGTCCCCACGGGATTCAATCCGTTCCAACTGCCGGGAACCCCGGGAGATCGTGACTTCGTCCAAAACCTCCTAAAATTTCTCGTGCGCCCGCGCGACGGCACGGAGCTGCGGGCGGAGGAGGTCAAAATCCTCGAGCGCGCCGTCGATCAGATCTTCCTCGAGCCGGTCACCGAGCGCCGCTTCGCCGACGTCACGATGCTGCTGCGCGGGCGCGAAAGGGCAGGGCACGAGGATCTGGCCTCGCGCTTCGAAGTCTGGACCCATTCGCGCGGATGGCTGTTCAACAACCCACGAGATCTCTGGAGCGCGGGCAACGGCGTCTTCGGCTTCGACCTCACCAAAGTTCTCGACGACGACGACATCCGAACGGCGGCGCTAGGATACATCTTCCATCGGGTCGAGGGCCTGATGGACGGGACCCCGATGATGATGTTCATCGACGAAGGTTGGAAGATCCTCAACGACGACAAGTTCTCAGGGTTCGTCACCGACAAGTTGAAGACCATCCGCAAGCTCAACGGCATCGTCGGTTTCGGCACCCAGTCGGCCAAGGACATCGTGGCGTCCAAGATGGCGCATACGTTGATCGAGCAGACGCCGACCAATCTGTTCTTTCCCAATCCGAAGGCCGACGACGACTCCTATCTCGTGGGGTTCAAGCTGTCGCGCGCCGAGCTCGATTGGGTAAGGAGCACGCCGCCGGAATCGCGTCAGTTCCTGATCAAGCACGATCATGATTCGGTGATCGCGCGCCTCGATCTCTCCGACATGCCCGGCCTCGTGAAGGTGCTGTCGGGCACCTCCGAGCGGGTCGAGGAAATGGAGAGCCTGATCGCGCGGCATGGCCCTGAAGTTGGCGCGTGGCTGCCCCATTATTGCGGAGACACCGCATGAAGGCGTCGGCTTCCCCGCGCGCACGCGCGATTGTTCTAACGACCGCATGCCTGCTCGCCGGCTCCGCCTTCGCGCAAGTGCCGGTGGCGGACGCGCTGCGCGAGTCCAAGGAAACCGCGACCGCCAATTGCATGACGGCGGCGCAACAATTCAATACGCAGACCGTGGCGCCGACGAAGGGCACGCAAGGCTCCGTCGTCTCGCCGGGCGCGGCGACCGCCGCGCCGACGGCGGCGGTGGGGACGGCCGATCTGACCGGCGGGGCGGGCACGCCGAGCGCCGTCGCGAGCTTGTCGTCGGGAGCGACGTCTTCGGGATCGGTGGCGTCAATAAATCTCTCGCCCCTGGTCAATTCCTTGGGGTCGGCCTTCGGCGGGGCGCAGGGTGGCGCTTTCAACCTCGGCACGGCGCTACAGGCGTTCAGCGCCATCTCGGCCGTCACGGGGGGCCTACGGACCAACAGCGGCGCCTTGACGCCGGCGTCTCAAACCATCGGCACGCTCAACCCCTCGCAAGGCGCCTGGGATCAGAATTCGGCGGCGCGGCTCGCAGGGTCAGGCGTTTGGAACCAAGCCGTACAGGCCGCCGGCGTGACGATGCAGCTGCGCAATCAAATCCTGCTGTCGCGAATCATGGCGGCCTCGGCCGCCGCCAATTTCATGAGCGCGGTCACCGCGCCGCAAACGGGTCACCAATGAGGGGAAGAGCTATGATGCGCGCAATCAAGGGATTGGTCTTTGCCCTCGCTCTGTCGGTCGGATGCGCGGGCGCGCTCGGCGTCGCCTCGGCTCAAGTGCCTGTCATCGACGCAGCGACGCTGACGCAGGCGACGACGACCGCCGGCAATACCGCCCAAATCATGCAGTCGAATCAACAAATTCTGGCCGCGACCAATGCGACCCTGGCGGCGGTCACCGGCGCGAGACAGACGGGGACGCTTGGTTCCGCTGCAATCGGCAGCGGCTTCTCCATGACTTCGGCGCCGAGCCTGGGCTCGCTCTTGGGCGGAAGCTCGATGAGCTGGGGCAGCCTGGGCGCGTTCGGAACTTCGGCGTCGACGATCATCTCTGGTCTCAATCTCGTCAACACGCTGAGCGGCAATGCGAAACCTCTTTCCGGGAGCGATCAGGCCTATTCCGGAGCGGTCAATACCGCGGCGGCTTTGACGGGCATCGTTCAGGGCGCCCAATCCGCGGCGACGGCGCGCACGGCCGCATTGACGGGCGCCGGCGGCCTGATCGGAACGGCTCCCGACATCAAAGGCTCGATCGATCAGAACTCGCAGGCGCAGATTCAGACCGCGCTGACGATCAACGAAGCGATCGGCGCGATCAATTCGACCAATGCGGCGCTGAACGCGCAGCAGCTCCAGGAACTGGCGGGTCAGGCCAAGGCTGTTCAGTTCATGAACCCGAACTGAAACTCCCGGCGAACTCGAGTCACCACAAAGCCAACATGAATGGCGCGGCCGCGATGCGGGTCCGCGCATGGGAAGGGTTTTTCAAAATGAGGCTGTCTTGGCGAGCCCTGCTGCTGGCTCTGGCGCTATCGACCCTGGCGGCGTGCGCGCACAAGGACCTGACTGCGCCTTGCGAGGCGGGCTCCGGCTGGTTCGGCTGGTTCGAAGCGTCGGGAAACGCGTTCGCTTGCGAGCCCCTTCGCCCAATCAACGATGGGGGCGAAGTTGGCCTTCGTTGACGTCCTCAATACGGTTTTCACCGACCTCGATACGGTGGGAACCTCGACGGTGCAGTCGCTCTACACCTCGATCGGCGGCAATCTGCAGCCGGTCTTCACCGTCGGTCTCACCATCTATGTCGCCTATTACGGCTACGAAGTCGCCTTCGGCCGCGCGACGATGGCGGCGACGGATTTCGTATGGCGGCTCACCCGCATCGCCCTCATCTACGGTCTGGCGTTCGGCTGGGGCGATTTTCAAACAATAGTCGTGAACGTCCTCTCGCAAACCGCCGACAGCATGGCGGGAAGCATCTGCACGGCAGTCGCCAGCGGCGTCGGGGGTGGCGCCTATTGTCCCTCGGGCTCCGGCACGAGCTCGAGCGCGACGGTCGTCGCGACCTCGCTCAACGGCATTTGGACTAGCGGGGCGACCGCCGCCCAAAGCATCAGCGCGGCCGGTGGCACGTTCGGCGTCGCCTTGATGTTCGCGGGCCTCCTCGTTCTCGTGCTCACCGGCCTCTTCATCGTCGAGGCGATGTTCATGGTCGTCATGGGCAAGCTCGCCCTGTTCGTGCTGCTGGGGCTCGCGCCGATATTCATCGCGCTGGCGCTCTTCAACGTCTCCTCGATGCTGTTCACCGGTTGGATCCGGAGCTGCCTGACCTTCTCGATCGTTCCCCTGCTGACCTACGGCTTCCTCGGCTTCTTCGAGGGGCTGATCACCGGGCAGATGTCCTCGCTCAACGCCGCCGCGAGCGGACAGACGGTCTCGGTCGGCACGGTCGCGCCCTTTGTGGCTTTGTGCGCGATGGGCGCGCTGCTGATGACGCAGATCCCCGCGATCGCCTCGGGACTCGCCGGCGGCCCCGCGTTCCGACACCCCTCCGCAATCAGCGTCGCCGAGGGCTTCTTGATCGCGGGGGCGGCGCGAGGCGCGGCCAGGGGCGGGGCCGCGCTGATCGGCGGGGCGGGCCGGACGGCGGGCGCCGCGGGCTCTGCCGCGATGCGCGCGTTACGCGGGCCCAATAGCTCCGGGATATCGGCCGGCGTCAACGCGATGAGCGGGGATTCGGCGGTCGCGGCGCAGGTCGCGGCGGGCCTCAAGGACGCCAGAAAATAGGGGCGGGGACATTGATCGATACAAGAAATTCAGTCGCGCCGGCCAAGTCGCAAGCGATGCCGGACGAGAAGCCCGCGGTCGACGCGCGCTACTACGACGAAGCGCTGAGCTGGGATGCTTCGCACAATCTGTCGGTGCGCCTGTCGCGCAACGCCTGGCGCGTGATGGCCGCCGTTATGGCCCTGGCGCTTGTCGTCGCGCTCGGCGCGCTCTGGGCGTTGATTCCCCTGAAGTCGGTCGAAGTAGTGACGCTGCTCGTCGACAAGACCACGGGATTTGTCGAGGTCGCGCAGCCCTTGGAGCGCGGCGGCGAACTGAGCCAAAGGGAATCCGTCCTTCGCGCCAATGTCGTGCGCTTCATTCGCGCCCGCGAGACTTATGACCCCAAGGGCCTGCGCGACAATTTCGATCTCGCGGCGCTGTTTTCGACGGGCGCGGCGTCCAAGGATCTGGAGAGCGATTTCGCGGTGGGCAATCCGCAAAATCTCATGAAGAGGTTCGGGCCGGAAACGACGATCGCCGTTTCCGTCAAGTCCGTCATTTTTCTCAACGAGCAAACCGCGGCAGTGCGCTTTTCGACGATGCGTAAGGGCGAACACATGGATGCAACTGCCGAACATTGGGTCGCCAATGTTCGCTTTCGCTATTCGTCCGAGCCCATCCGGAACGATTGGCGCTTCGACAATCCCCTGGGGTTCCAAGTGTTCGAGTACCGGCGAGATCAAGAGATGGCGGAAACGGGAGCAGCGCCGTGAAAAGGCTCAAGGTTGGGAATATATTGGCAATGGCGATTTTGGCTTTTCTTCTGATGCCAGAGGTCGGTTGGGCCGTGAGCAATCCGCGCGCTGTGCCGGCCGACCAGAGAATTCGCACCGTCGCGTTTCAGAACGACAATGTCGTCTTCCTCGTGGGGACGATGGGCGTCTCGACGATGATCGTCTTCAGCGACGACGAGCGCATCGCCACGGTGGCGATGGGCGATTCGCAATCGTGGCAGGCCGTGCCCGACCAGAGCAAACGCTATCTCTTCATCAAACCGATCGAGCGCGACGCCGCGACGAACATGAACGTCGTCACGTCGAGGCGCATCTACAATTTCGCGCTGCGCACCTCCGCAAGCGTCGGTAAGGACACGGTCTACAAGCTGCGCTTTTCCTATCCCGATGACTTGGCAGACGCCAAGCTGATGTCTAGGGCGAAGGCGCTGGCGGCCAATCCGAACCTGACGGCGTTGTTGGCTCATCCCGAGGCGGTCAACGATTCCTACGGCTACAAGGGCGATACCGCGAACAAGCCGACCCGCGTGGTCGACGACGGGGTGAAGACCTATTTCGAATTCTCCGGCGATACGCCCGCGATCTTTCTGGTCAAGAAGGATCGCTCGGAAACGCTGGTGAATTACCGCCGCGAGGGCGACGTCATCGTCGTCGACAAAGTGGCGGCGCAGTGGACGCTGCGCAACGGCTCGCAGGCGACCTGCGTGTTCAACTTGCACGCGGTGGAGGATTCTGCGCCGGCGACGGCGATGACCCCAATTGTTGCGCCCGACGACGCTGCTTTGAGCGTCGATGTCGCGGCTGAGGGCAACGGGGGGTCCAATGGCCGACGTTGATTTCGAGCGCGAAGCGGCTTTGTCCGCGGAAAGCGTCACTCGGACGGGGGCTCGCGGATCGTCCGCCGGGCTGGGGCTGCTGCTCGGGAGTCTCGCCGTCGGGGCGATGGGCTACGCCTGGTACGTCCAGACCCATCCCTCCGTTCGGCCCGCCAACACGCAAGAATCCTTCAATACCGCGCGGATGCCGCAAAAGTTGGAGTTCGACGCGGTAGCGGCGGCCAAGCCCGACAACAGGCTGGCGCTGGCGCCGCCCACGCCCGCGCCGCCGTCTCCCGCCCCGACGTTGATCGCCGCGCCGCCTGTGATCATGCCGCCCGACGACGCCGAGGCGCGCCGGCGGGCCGAGGCGGAGCGGGTTCGCCTCGCCGAAGAAGAACGGCTGCGCAAGGAAGCCCAAGCGCGCGCCGCGGCGGCGCTGCGCTCGCCGATGCTGATGGTCGACGCGCAGGCGACGGCGGCCCCGGCCGCGGCGAACGACGCCGGCGCCTACAAGGTGCAAGGGCCGAATGAGGACGCCAACCGCCGTTTTCTCGACAATGCATCGTCCAGCGACGTCGAGCGCTCGCGCGCGAACCGGATAGACCGGACCGACGCTCTGATCCCGCAAGGCGCCATGATCCGCGCAACCCTCGAGACCGCGGTGCAATCGGACCTGCCGGGCATGGTGCGCGCGATAACGACCGAGGACGTCTATTCCTTCGACGGGCGGCGCATCTTGTTGCCGAAGTCGACGATGCTGACGGGCGAATATCGCGCGATCCTGACGCGCGGTCAGACGCGGGTGTTCATGGTGTGGACGCGCGCTTTGCGCAGCGACGGCGTCTCGCTGTCGCTCGGTTCCTATGGCACCGACGCGCTTGGGCGGTCGGGGGTCACCGGCGAGATCGACGAGCATTACGCCGAGCGGTTTGGCGCGGCGATCGTGCTCAGCATCGTCGGCGGCGCGAGTTCGTTTTTGACGGGCCTCGGCCAGGCTGCCCAGTCGACGACGAACACTTCCGGCGTTCAAACGGCCGCGCAGCAAGCCCAGTCGCAGTCGGCTGAGACGGTTTCGCAGACCTTCGCCGACATGGCGAATTCGACGCTGAAGGAACAGATGACGATTCCCCCGACGATCAATATCGATCAGGGCACGCCGATCATCGTGTTCGTAAAGCGCGACCTCGACTTTTCCTCGCTCTATGACGATCCCGTCAAAGAGGCGTTGCAGCAGCTGAAACACCCGGCGGCGGCCGTCGCGGGGAGCGGCGTCCCCACGACGCTGGACGGCCTCAACGCCCCCATCGCCATTCCCTCGAGCGGGCCCTTCGTCATTACGGGCTATCCGCCCGTGCCAGCGAACCGTTAGGGGCGCGCGCGGTGAACATCCACGCGCCCAAGACGAAAAAGACAAGGCCGGCTCGCGAGGCGCAATGGGCTGATCTGTCGCCCTATCTCCGGCAATCCTGCGAGCCGATCCGCCGCTGGCTACAGGACCCTGATGTCGTCGAGATCATGGTCAATCGTCCCGGCGAGGTCTGGATCGAGGCTCTCGGCCATGCCGAAATGGAGCGGTTCGCCGCCCCGGAACTGACGGCAAGAGCGATCATGCAAATCGCCGAACGCGTCGCGGCTGAGGTCAACCAAAGCATCAACGAGGAGACGCCGCTGCTGTCCGCGGCGATGCCGCACGGCGAGCGGTTCCAGGGGGTGCTGGCGCCGGCGGCGGCCGACGGCGGCGCCTTCGCGATCCGCAAGCAGGTCATCTCCGACCTCGATCTCGACGACTATCAAGGTTTCGGCGCGCTCGACAATGTGCGAGCGAGCGGGCCGCGGCTCTCTCCGGACGAAGACGTTTCCGATCTCGAGCGCGAGCTCGCCGCGTTGCTTCGGGATACGAGCCCGGACGGGATAAAGAAGTTTCTGCGCGTCGCGGTGCAAAACGCTGTCACGATGGTTGTTTCAGGGGGAACCTCGTCGGGCAAGACGACCTTTCTCAACGCGCTGCTGAAGGAAGTCCCCAACACTGAGCGCGTGATGTCGATCGAGGACACCCGCGAATTGAAACCGCCGCAGCCCAACTATCTCGCTCTTGTTGCGTCCAAGGGCGACCAGGGCAAGGCGCGTGTCTCCATCCAGAGCCTGCTCGAGGCGGCGCTGCGGCTGCGGCCCGATCGATTGTTCCTGGGCGAAATTCGCGGCGCCGAAGCCTATTCGTTCCTTCAGGCCGTCAACACCGGCCATCCCGGCTCGCTGACGACATTGCACGCGGATAACCCGCGCGGCGCGTTCGAGCGCATCGCGCTGGCGACGATGCAGGCTGGGCTCGGCCTGAGCAAGACGGAAATTCTCGACTACGTCAGGCTCGTCGTTCCCGTCGTCGTCCAGCTCCGCCGCAAGCCGACGCGGGGGGTCAGCGAGATCTATTTCAACAAATTCCACGCGGTCTGACGCGGGCGCCGACACAATGAGGCGTGGGCGGAACCGAACTCGAGTAGGGAATTGAGACGAGCGATGTCGATGCGGCGCGCCTTGCCGATCATTGCCGGGATTGCGGGCGTCGCCGTTACGGCCAGCGCGGGCGTTCTCCTGTGGTCGGCGAATTACGCCGCGGCCGTTTGGCTGGTGTCGCGCCAAAGCGCGATTTGGTTCCGCTTTTGCAACGGCGAGATTTGGCTCCCCGCCATGCAGGCCTGGACCTGGCGCGGTCTGCCGATCGTGTCGAAGCTCCTCGGCATCGCGACAGGGGGCCTCGCGGTGGAGGCCGCCCTCATCGGCGGCGGCGGCTATTTCCTGATCGCGACACCTTGGAAGGCGCGCAAGCCGAGCGACGGCTCGCGCATCGCGACAATGACGGACTTGAAAAGGGCAGGGCTGCTGGACGGCGTTGAAGGCTATTCGATGCTGCTCGGCACGTTCAAAGGGCAGGACGTTCGCTACAGCGGCGACAGCCATTTCTACGTCAACGGCCCTTCGCGCAGCGGCAAGGGCAGGGGCTTCGTCATGCCGAACCTCTTGGAATGGCGGGGATCGGCCGTCGTCCTCGACGTCAAGCAGGAGAACTGGACTTTTACCGGCGCGGCGCGGATCGCGCTGGGTCAGAAAGTCTATCTGTTCGCGCCGGGATCCGCTTCCTCGCATGCCTGGAACCCGCTCGACTTCGTGCGCCCCTGGCCCTCGCGCGCCACCGATTTGATGAACTTGGCGGCGAGCCTGATCGTCGTCTCGGACAAGGGCGAGACCTTTTGGGCCGAGACCGCGCGAAGCCTGCTCGCCGGCGTGCTCGGCTATGTCACCGACAGCGCGACGATGGAGGGACGGCGCAACATCCGCTCGGCGCTCCGCATGTTCAGCGCCGACGTCGGCTTCAAGGAACTCCTCGATGAGATCATCGAGAACGAGCCCGCGTTGAACGCCTTCGTGACGGACGCCTTCAACCAGCACCGACAGCGCGACGTCAAGCAGCGCCCTTCGTTCGAAGCCCATATCACGACGGCGTTGAAAGCCTGGAACAACAGCCTCGTCGCCAGCGTGACCGCGTCGAGCGATTTCGATATCAGAGATTTGCGCCGCCGCCCGTTCACGATCTTCATCGCCGCGCCGGTCAGCGATTTCGGATCGGTGGAGCCGATCATTCGGCTGCTGATCCAGCAAATCCACGACGTCTTGCTTCGCAATATCCCCGGCGCCGACGAGCCGCACAAGGTCGTGCTGATGCTCGACGAATTCTACCAGTTCCAGCGCCTGCCCGAAATCATCAACCGCGCGCCGCTCGTGTCGGGCTATGGATTCCGGATCGCGCTGGTCGCGCAAAACATTCCCCAAATCGACGAACGCTATTCCAAGCCGACGCGCGAGGCGCTGCTCGGCAACATGGACATGAAGCTCGTCGTCGCCGTCGGCGACAAGATGACCGGCGACGTCGTCTCCGACGCGATGGGCAAATATTACGTCGAGCGCGAAGGCTGGGGCGAGTCGGGCGGCGCAGGATTCGGCCGTCGTTCGCGTCAGGGACGATGGGAGGCCGTGCCGTTGCTGACCGCCGACCAGCTCCTGCGGTTGGATGACGCCAAGACGGTGCTGACGATCCGGGGGCATTTCAGCGCGGTGCTCGACAAGCTGAATTTCTACACCGACAAGCGCTTCGTGAAGCGGCGCAACGATGTCGCGGGCTTCGCGCCGCTGGTCACCGCGCCGAGAGTCGAACACGTCGAGGAGTGGGACCTTTTCGAAGCGCGGCCGGAGCACCTGGCGATCGTCGCCGCCGCGGTCAGACCCGTGGCAGAGACTGAGGAATTCGAAGGCACGGTTCGGTTGGCGGCGATCGAGCGCCTGGCGCGCGAGGTCTTCGCGGACGCGCGGCTGTTCCTGCGGGACGTGGAGCAGGCGCTGACCGCGGGCCATAGCGGGGACGTCGCCAAGATCATTCACGACCTGCGGATCGATCCTCAGCGATGCGGCGCCCTCAAGGGCGACGACCGCAAGTTTGGCGTCGGAGCGAAGAAGGCGCGAACCGCAGCGCGCGCGGCAGTGGACACTCTGCGCCAAGCCGTCATAGCCGAGCGACGCCGCCTTCACGAACTCCATGCGCGTTTGTATCGCGCCAGCCAGGACGCGGCGGCAAGCGAACTGCTTGACGTCGCCACGGACGCCTCGGCCAGAGGCGGCGAGGGCGTGGCCCGATCGCACTCGGGCGCTTCCACGGCGGAAGCGGCGCCTGCGGAGCCGTTGGCCGAAGCCGGCGCCGAGCCGGCGCGCACAGCGATCCTCGTAAGCGCGCCGGCCGAAGAGACGTCGCTCTTCGGCGCCGAGGATTTGGACGAGGATTCCCTCGGGTGGGACGAGACGGCGGAAGCCGCGGTGGAGACATCAGCCGGCGCCGTGACTACTGCGGCGAATGACGCCTTTGCCGATGACGAGGGCGCCGATGACGAGGGCGGCCTCACCTGGGCGGCGTTGAAGCGCGACGTGACGGGCACGGGCGACAGCGCAGTCGCTTTCTTAAGCGAAGCCGCGGAGCGCGAGAATTCTCAGGAGAAAGCCGAGAAGCTTCGCGGCTATGCGGCGCGGCTGGATCAGGCGCTGCGAACCTACAGCCGCGCCGCGAGCGACGAGAACCGGCTGGTCCTGCCGACCTCTACATAAGCTATTGATATCATGCGCATAATATAGGTTATGGAACTTGCATCCGGCATTCTGAAGCAAAGGAAACCGCCCCATGAAAAATGCAACTGTCTACAATGAGGCCGCGCTGAGCGAAGGGTCGGAGCGTTTTTATCGCGGCGCGAAGGCCGGCGAGGCGACGCCGTCTAAGGGCCTGGTATTCTCCAGAGACCGCGCCGACGCCGCAGCCTATGCCGCCAAGATCGGCGGCGAATTGTCCTATGTCGACGTCCCCAAGAGCCGCGTCGCGGAATTGAAGTCCGCCGCCAACAAACCGGAAGCGCGCGTCATCGTCAGCGCCGAAATGGCCCAGGGGCGCCGCGTCGCTGAGCCCGTGCAAATGACGCAAGCCGCTCCTCGGCAAGCCGCGCTGGCGGTGCCCGCGATCGTGCCGCCCGCGGAATATAGGGAACCGGCCCACGTCGCAGGTTCCCAGCGTTTCTATCACGGCGGCAAGCGGGACGAGCAACCCACCGCGAAAGGAATGGTGTTCTCGCGGGACGCCGCCGACGCCGGGAGATACGCGTTCAAGACCGGAGGTCAACTCTCCTACATCGATGTGACGAAGGAGCGCATGTCGGAAGTTCAGCCTTCGTCGAAGGCGCCGGCGACACGAGTGGTCGTGAGTCCGGCTCTGGCGCGCGAGCGGCAGGCGGTGCCGATCGCGGAAAGTGAGACACTCAAAGCTGCGCCGAACAAGGCCGCGCCGGCTGCGGCGGGCGAAAGTCAAGAATCGGCACGCGTCAAAAGATCGCGCGCGCCGAGCGCGCCAAAAGCCGAAACGGAGGTGGCAAGATCGGAAGGCGCTCCCACTTCTGACCCTCTCGGCAAGAGAAACCGAACGACCAAACGAGCCGATCCGAGTGAGGCCGCCGTCAAAGCTGAAGCGAAGAAGAGCATCACGGAGGCAGCGACGGCTCCGGCGAAGTCCGGCCGAATGGCGGCGCTGCGCGACAAACAACGAGCGGTTCAAAAGCAGCCGCGCAGCCAAGAGTCTGGACAAGAGATGTGACGACGACGCCGGTCGGGTCTGCAATCGAGGCGCCAGCCATTGCCGACCATCGCGCCGAGGTCCTATTGGATCGGCAGCACTGAACATGCAATGCGATTGCGCCCGGCGAAGTCGATCGCAATCGACGGCCGAATGGGAACTCCCTTATGGAGGCGGCTTCGCCCATGGCTGACAAAAGCCGCAGAGGCCGGATCCCCGGTCGCAACGTGACACGCGATGACTTGGCGATCGCGGTCGGCAAGGCAACGCCCAGACTTTCTCGCACCGAGGCTCGCGCTCTTGTCGATCAGTTCTTTTCCGAAATCGAAGACGGCCTTCGGACCGATCGTATCGTTTCGCTTCAGGGCTTCGGAGTGTTTAAGCTTCGCTCGAAGGCGGCGCGTCTCGGGCGCAACCCCCGTTCGAATGCGGGCGTCATCTATCCGATCCCGGCGCACGAGGCAGTGTCCTTCAAGGCCTCGCCAATCTTGCGCCGCTCGATTGAACCGGGTCAGGCCACCGAACTTGTCGCCGCCGCTGAGTCGCCTTGAATTGCACTGGACATTCCCAATCGCCTGCCGCGCCTACATCTCCTGACTATGATCGTCGTCTTTGTCGCGCTGTCGGGCGCCGCGCGCGACATCGCGCAGTTTTTGCGCGCGCGACTTTTCTTGCGACCCCTCGTCTCTCGCGGCCTCGTCGAGAATCCCTTGTTGTTGGGCGGCGGCGCGCGCGATGGCTTCGCTCTGCGCGGGATCGACCGGGATCGGCTTGCCCGGATTGTTATCTTCTGACAACACCGCTTTTCGCGCTGCGTCGGCTGCGGCCGGCGACCGATAGGGATGCGCCGCGTCTCCCGTGGCGGGGTTGTTGTCGCCAAGCGCCGATGAAACCTCGGCCTGACGGGTTTCGCGCCGGGCTTCTCTGTCGATGCTCGCATGGATCGCTTCCAGGGCAATCGCACGCTCGCCCGCCGTCGATGCGGCGATCGGGCTGGAGGCGGCCGCACGCGTCTCCGCCGAGCTGACCGCCAATTGCTTCGTCTCGCCGGCGTGCGCCTTGGCTCGCGCGAAACGCTCTTGCAATTCCGGATTGGTGACCTCAAAGCCGCTTTCGGCGGCAACGCGGATGGCGAGGTCTTTGTATTTCTCATTGCCGGTCAGGGTGATCGCACCCCATTTCTCGGATGCGAGTTTCATCGCCCCGCGAATGGCGTCTTCGTTCTTCCAGTCGTGCACGATGACTTGCGCGCCCTTGTCGACGAAGGCCAAAGCGGCGACGCGGCCGTCGCCGGCGATGCGTGTGTACTGCACCTCGTCGAGACCGCCGATGGACGTCTTGGCATGAGCGAACATTGGCAGTTCGAGCGAGCGCGGAGGATCGTAAAGCGCGCCCGCGATGGCGGGCCGATTGCTCTCGATGCGCTTGGCCGCGTCGTTCGCGACCCTCGTCCGATCCCGCAGTTTTTGCGTCTCGCTAGCGAGCCGCTCGCGCATCGCATCGGGCAGCAGCGGCAGAGCTTCGTCGAGGATATCAAGCATCGATTGCCGCGAACTCGTCATCATCTCGACATTGGGCATAAGCTCGTCTTTCGAAGCATTGTGAGAAGCAGATTCTTTGTCTCGGCTCGAAGCGCCATCGCTGCGCACGCCGTTCGCCATGGATGACGCTGAAGCTTGTGTGTCAAGCCGGGCAACGCCCTCACGCTCGGGCTTTTCCAACGATCCCACGTTCGCCAACGCCAACGCGGCGGCGGTGCGTTGACGAAACTGGACCGCGGCCTGCGTGTCGCCCAAACGATCGACGGATTTGCCTCGAACCGAACCATCCTGCCCGGCCTCGCTTGCTTGTAAATGAGGGCGAACCGCGGGGGCGTCGCTCGGAATATTTTGCGCGGGGGATTCGGCTGCGGAATAGGAACGCCAGCCCGCGGCCGCCTTCGCGGCATGGGCGCGCCCCTCGGCGCGCTTGGGAACATGAATGGCGTTGGTCTGAACCGCCTCGACGCGGCGGCGAACAGATTCGGGAGCGCCGCCGCGCTCCATCATGCGAACGTCCCGCAGCTTGTAAGCCGGAGGATTGGCCTTCTCGAAGCGGCTCGTCGCCTCCATCGGAATATGATTCCGGCGAGCTTCCTCGGCCATCGTTTCACGCCAACGACGCAAGTCCGGGATCTTCGGGTCGATGCGCTCGCCATGCGCGTTCGTCATCTGGACGACGGCATGGACATGCAGGTGCTTCCGGTCTGTGTGAAGTGCGAAAACGAACGCGTGCCCCGAGAATTCTCGGCGAAGCGTCGCCCGCGCCGCGTCGAGGAAGGCTTCAGGATCGGTCCCCGGTTTCGCGCTCAGGATGATATGGGCGGCGTCACGCTGTTCTCGCGAGCGCAAGGCCCGCTTCCAGGAATTCGCGACTACCCAGTTGGCCTCAAAGCTGTCGATCGGGCCGCCCGACGAAGACGAAGCCATGGCTTCTCCGTCGCGCGTCAAGCGGCAAAGAAGCCGCGCCGCGCCGTCGACCCCATGCCCCCACCCCCGCTCCTCGAACCCGATGTCGGATTGGAATGCCGTCTCCAACTTCGCCTGCAACGCGCCCAAAGACTTCCTGTTGGCGAACAATCGCTCCGCCCTGCCCTGTGCGCTCCGAACCGCGCTCGCCGCGGAAACGACGACATGGATTTCGGTCGAGTCGGTTTGCTCTTGGACTCGCCACGCGAACTTGTGCCCGACCAGAGCCTGCCCTATCGCCCGATCCAAATCATCGCCGGCCGGCCGCTCGGAGAGCGTCACCACAAAATACAGCACGTCCTTGCTCGGCTCGCGCCGATCGCCATCGACGTCCCATTCCGCCGCAAGCTCGCGAACTTCGCTCATCCCCTGAATGAAACTGCCGTCGTCGCGCTCGAGCGGCAGGTCGCCCTCGCGGCTTTGATATTTCAAGAGAGCGCCAAGCCGCACGCCACCAGCGGCGTAGCTCGCGAGCTTGACGACCGCCGCCTGCGAGCCGGCCGCGAGCCCGCGTCGAGCAGCGGTCGGGCTCCGTGACCCGGCCTTGGCGCCTGACCTGCCCAAGCTTGCCCCCAGGCCAAGCGCCAATAGGCTTGGCTTCACCGCATGCGACCTGCGGGTCCGCGAGGCCAGAGCGGCCTCGTCGCCTTCCTTTTCGGCATCGAGCGCCTCGCGATTGAGCCGGCAATGCAGGTTCCAACTTCGAAACGCCTGATGAACGTCGGTCACGGCGCCGCCTCGGCGCTCTCCAACGCCTCAAGCGCGCGAGCATGGCGCGGGCCGCAAATCGACACGAACATGGCCTCGTGGCCGCGCAGCTGATCCAGCGCCGCCTGCACGCGCGCCCGGATCGCCTGTGACTCCGGAATGTGCCCCGCGTTCATGGCCCGAACCACCTGGTTGAGATTGACGCCAACCGCTCTCCATTCCGCGATCATGCGCCGAACGTCGCGTGACGACTGACCGTCGAGCGATGGGCCAAAGGCGCCGGCTTCGCGCGCCAGGCGGCGTAGGCCGGCGCTGATCGTGATGCCTCGGTCCCGGCAAAGTTCCGCGAAGCGCGCGTGCTCTTCCGCGTTCATTCGGACGTGAGCGACGACGGCGCGACGGCTGCCCTTTTTCAATTCCGGCCTTCCCGAGTTGATGACGATTCCTGACTAGGCCGGCCCGGCGAGGGCACACGCAAATTTGTATCACAAATTGCCTATCCTGCCATCCCTCTCCCACCATTTATCTTCCCTTTTCACGGACGGTTGATGAGACGGAGTCGCTTGAGAAACAAGGTGACTCCGACGTCACTGATGTCACTGCGGCTCGATGCGCACTTGGGGCTCGGGGACATCAAGCGCACGAGCGTCACTGTGACACAAAATGCACGTAGACGCCGTGCCGCACATCGCACGAAAGCCTCCCCGTCAAATGGCGCACGGTGAAGGTTTGGCTCAAGCGACACTGTGCCGTAACGGACGTGAGGAGCAACATGGCTCGCATGGCTCGAAAGCCAACGTGTCATGATGGGCGCGGGAGCTGCAATGGCGCCGAGGTCACTGATGCACCGGCGCCCTTCGCACGCAAGAACCGGCGTGTCGCAAAGCACACCGCGACGCAAATCGCACGGGGACTCGAGCGACGCCGCGGCTCCTTGGCCTCCGCGTCAAATGCGCCTTGTGTCTTTGTGGGCAAGGTGTATCGTGTGATATAGCGTCATACAAAGTTACGCGGCAACGGCGCGCATGCGTCGGGTGAATTCAAGAAGGAGACGTTCGTGGCAATATTGGCGGTCGCGGCCTCGAAGGGCGGAAGCGGCAAAACAACCCTTTGCCTATTGCTGGCGGACGCGTTCGCCCGCGTTGGGATGCCCGTGGCGATCCTCGACGCGGATCCGCAGGCGTCCTCTTTGCAGTGGATGCGACGGTGCGTGGCCGCCGGCGACAAGCCGGCGCTGATCACGGTCGAAGCCGCAGTTGGCGAAATCGCCCTGTCGGAGAAGCTCGACGGCGCAGGCGAGTATGGCGTCGTCATCGTCGACCTTCCCGGTGTCTTGAATCAGGTCGTCGGCGTCGGCGCCAGTCGCGCGGACTTGGTGATCGTGCCGATGCGCATGTCGTTTCACGACGTCACCGAAGCCGTGAAGCTCCTCAAGTGGCTGGAAGCCGTGGTCGGCCATACTGGCCCTGTGAACGCCAGGATCGTTGTGAACGATGTCGATGCGATCGCGCAAAAGACGGCGGCCTTCCGAGAGGCCGCCCGTTTCGCCGTTCAACACGACCTGCCCTTCTTCAACACGGTCTTGCGTTCGCGAAACGTCTTCAAAGCGATGGCGCACCAAAGCGGATCGCTCTCGACAGTTCCAGCTGACACGGATCAGCTGGAAAAAGCGAAGCGGAATATCGGCGATCTCATGAGCGAGATTCTCCGGATGTTTCCGGGCCAAGATGAGGAGGCGGCAGCGGTCGACGCCGAAGGGCAGAGGGCGGGTGCATGAGCGACGCCGGCATGGGCCCGCTGTTGGCGGGATTCGCCAAACTGAAACCCAAGGCAGGTATCGCTCTCGGGGAATTGGCTGACGCGAGCCATAGGGTCGAACAGGCCACCGGAATTGTCGCGCCATCGACCGACGCACGGCCATCGGCCGAACCGCCGACAGCGATCGCGCGACCCGCTGTGAGCGAGCGCGGCGGAGGCGAACCAGCGAAGGAGCCGAGCGCCAAGGCGATGAAGGTCCTTCGTGTGAAGCTGCCGGCGGATCTCTACAAGAAGATTCGCGTGAAGGCGGCTCTCGACGAGACGAGCATCGGCGAGCTCGCCGAAAGGGCTTGGCGAGCGTTTCTCTCGACGTGAGCGAACGGGAAACGTGACGGGGCTTCAAGGGGATTGACCCGGACGGCGATATGGCCGTCCGAGCGGAAGCTGCGGCGCGGTCCGGTCAATGGGCCCATGGATCGAAATCGTGCACCACTTCGTCGAGGTCGCCGTCGTACTCGCTCGTCGGCATGAAGCCGAAGCCGTCGCCGGCCCTGAATACGATGACGTAGACCATGAGGGTGGTGGCGAGGTTCCAAGCTCGGGCGTGGGCGATGACGAGGGCTTGCGGCATTTTGTAGCTCCTGTGCTTTGGCGGGGATCGATCCCGCTCGACAGGCGCTCTAGGGGTGCGACGCTCGGCCGCGATCACCTCGCAGGCGTAGCCGGAGAGGCCGCACGCATGGCGTAGCGGACACTTCACGGGTTGATGGCGTGAGGCCGACGTCGGACCAAGGTAGCGCCAATGAGAGCGGGTTGATGACCGCCAGCTCGTGAGCCATGTCGCAAGCCCTTCGCCTTCCCTCGGGCCTTCGACAAACGAGCCGCCCGAATGAGGACAACACATCGGGGAGCCCGGCGGTTGCCCAATCTCCCGGCGGCGGGTGAACGGATGGAAGGCGATCGATTCGGGCGTTATCCGAACAGAGCTCCATCAGCGAATTGGCGCGCGCCTCGAGTTTTTGGCTGACCGTGGCGCACGCGCCGGCAGCGCCGACCGGCTCGCGTCCTCGCCAATGCAATCGCTTAGGGCCACAATTCGCTTGCTCTTGCGCGCGGGATCGTCACCGTAGGCCGAGACGGCGCCGCCGGCTCGGTGAGCGGCGTTTGGCCGCGAGTAGAGCCCTGCTGGCCGCACGGCCGGACGCGCCCACGGACTCCGCTGAAATCGTTGCCATCTGCTCAAACCAGACGAAAGACCTGCCCGCTGCCTAAATCGCGAACTAGATCTACGCGAGCTCCGTCCCAATGATAGTCGAGATTCCGGCCCTGGATCGGGTTCGAGGCCCGGTCGGGATAGAAGAGCCCTACGCATTCCCCGCCTTCGAAGCGAAGGCTCGGATAGACGAGGCCATCGGATCCAGCGATCCGAAGCTGACCGCCGAGGGCTTGGCTCGCCGTATAGTCGTCCGGATCGAGCGCAGCCTGGTGGTTCGGATCGCGGCTTCGCAGGTCATGCAACCGCGCGTCAACAGCGAGCACGATCTCCCGAAACTGTGATGTCCAACCCGCGGGTTCGTTCGTGCGCGCCATGAACTTCGCATGGTGGTGGACGGTTTCGAATAGCGCGACTTCGAAGGAATTGCCAGCATAAAGGACGCCGAAAGCGCCGGCGCTGAATCGGCTCGGCCGATCGGCGCTGACATGGGTGAAAGGCGCCATGAGGATGCTGGCGCCGGGCCCCGCTGCGCGCCTGCCCGCCGGCACGAGATCCAGGTTGCCGATGCTCTCCATCAGCCGCGGATTCGTCTTCTGCTCAGCGGAGATGAGAAGCGGCCAGTCGGCTGGGTCGGCGATATCCTCGAACAAATCGATCGGAGGATGAATGCCGCGGATGATTCGAACTGCGTCCCGCCAACTGACCTCGGCGACGGGGACAGTGGCGACATCGATCACCAGCCGCCTCGCTCGCTGTCGAGATAGCGGCGAACCCGCATGAGGTCTGTCAGCTCTCCGCCAAGCATCACCTCCAGAGCCGTCCGGCCTCCGAAAGCGGAGTTCGGCGCCTGGATCCAGGCATAACCCCTTTGCGGTTCGCTGAAGATGATTCTCAGCGCCTTGTGGATGCCCGTGAGATTCGAAAGTCGCGCCTTGGTGTCCCGGTCGATCCGGCCGATCTCGCCCGCTTTCCAGCGGCGAAATGATCGAATAGGCAAGTCCAGCAAGGTGGCTGCCTGTTCGTCGTTGACCAGCCATAGGCGAAAGAGGTTGAGCGCCGCGCGGAACGTGGCGGCGGCTTCGTCATCGCTGATAGGCGCCGGAGCGAAGTCCCGTGGCGCGGTATCGACGCGGAGCAATGCGGTCATCAGAATCTCCTATTTGGCATAAAATAGCAGTTATGATGCCATATGGCAACATCTCATTCCCCTACAAGACCTTCTCCGCCCCCTTTGCAATCGACAGCGTCGATCTTTCGTAAATTGTCTTGCGATCCAAAATTCGGCGCGGTTGACCACAGGCCCTGCGGCCCCTACGGCGCTATTTGGGAGCGCGGGGCCTTCGGGCCTGCTGCGCTTCGCTCCGGTCGCGCTGCCCGCGCCACTGGACAACCGCAACGTTCCCCAGGACGCGCGAACCATGGTCGATCCCGCCGCGCCCTTCCTGGATAAAATCAAACGCTTGGCGCCCAAATCATAGGGCCGCCGCGGGGCGGAAACCGGGCGTAGAAGACTCAGCCTTTCGACGGCTGATTTGCGCCCAAGCCGTTCCCGGTGTTCGACGTCGTTCCCGCAACCTGTCATTCGAAAGAATGAATTCCCCGCGGCGGATTAGACTCAACCGGCGTCCGCGGTGATCTTCGAAGCATCAGAATGGTCGCCGCGCACAAGCGCGAAGCAGAAGGGCGGTCGTGGTCCTCTGCGAATCAGTCCGGGGCAGCGATCGATGGATCGTCGGTCGTTACGGAGGTCGTCAAGGTCGCGACGTCGGCGTGACGACGGTTGATCCAATCAACAAGGTTATTAGGCCGGTAGGCTGGATCACGATGCCAACGATCAAACACCGACTTGTCGATCGTCTCGTTGATGGTGTGGACCGTCGTCTGGCTGCGCTTCTCAGGCTCCCTGCCGATCGGCCGCCAGTTGCGCTGCCAGCGGCTGTAGACCTTGTAGGAGCCCCCGAGGAAATCCGAGAATGAATCCTCGATGGCTCCGGTAGAGGCCTCGGCGTCGAGTTCGACGTTCCTCTTGAACGCGAGGCCGTGCGAGGAGGCCTTGGCTAGAAGCCATCGCAGAGGCAACTGTGCCAGCGCGTCGCTATAGGTTCCACCGCCGACGTCGCCATGGGCGCCGCAGAACCAGCGCTGCTCGACGTCGGCGAGCGGTCGCGGCGAGACATAGGGCGTCGTCTCTGTGTTCGGGCGATAGTACGACAGCAGCGTTACGTCGAAGTCGGCGCGGTTCTCGTCGATCGCTATCGCATGGTAGACGTGCTCCTCGTTCTTGCGAAGATTGGTATCCAGGAACGAGTGATCGCCGCCGGTCAGCAGCGCGAGATGACCGGTCGTCGCCACCGAACCTACCGTATCCCATACACCAGTGAACGTGACCGTAGCGGGAGCACAGTCGCGTACCATCCAGCGCTCCTCGAGGTCGTAACCGCTCCTGTCGGCACCAGGCTCCAGCAATTGGTGGAGCGTCTTTACGTGGTTGCCCTTCTTGTAGCGGTCGTAGAGCTGCTTCACGCCTAGCGGCGAGCCCGGCCGGATCACGCCGCATCGCGACACGTAGCCGGAAAGGCTGCGCGACGCGAAGGCGCCTCGGCTGAAGCCGAAAACAAAGATGTCGTCGCCATCCTCGTAGTTCTCAACAAGCCAACAGTAGGCATCGACGACTTGATCGTCGATGCCGTAGCCAAAGACCTCACCGCGCGCGATCTCGCCGAGCTGCGTCCCGACGCCGGCGGCGTAATAAACGCGCTGCTCGCGATCGTCCTTGTCCTTGGCGGCGCAGAGCGAGCGTGCCCGCCAAACGTTGGTATTGCCCTCAGATTTATCTGTGGTGCCGTCGAGGAAGACGGCGAGCCGCTTCGCCTTCGACGGTGGCTCGACCGTAACGATCTCGGACATCAGCTATTCCCCAATGGTGTTTGCTTGAACTAAGCACCTAATGGGCGTCGGCGCCAGGCAGCCGATGGTCGGATGGCCGATCGACGCGAACCATTCCGAGTCACGCGCACGTTGATAATTGAAGGCGACTAGGCGCCCATTGCGGCCGGGCCCGGTCGATACGGCGGCTCTCGAAAGCGGACGCGACGCCGGCGATCCGCATTCGAAGTAATTGAGCATGGGGGTCCGAACGCCAATCGGCACGGGAGCAAGGCGTCGATGAGCCCGAACGCTAGCGCACGCTTCGCTGCGTCGGCGACCTATTGCAATTTGGGGGACGCTCGCTACGGGGCCTCAAGCCCTTACCCGGTAAACGCCGCCCAAGTAATCCAGACGCCGAGCGCCAGCACGACGACCATCCAGACGTGGAAGAACCGTTCGAAGCCGGCGCCTTTGTAGGCGTCGGCCATCCGCTCGGCCGGGACCAGCAGCAGCGCCACTCCCTTCAGGAGCGCCGCCCAGCCTACGATCGTAACCGCAATCGCCAAGGCGCCGCCGCTCCAGACGTCGTGCGCGAGCACCACCGCTAGGCCCGCCGCGGTGGCGACCATGCCGGAGAACAGCATCCACGGGCCGCTGCGAGCCATCTCGTCGAGCGTCGCCAGCGTGCGGCGCGGGTGGACGAGCATCCCGACAGAGATCGCGACGAGATAGAGCCCGAGAAGTCTTCCGAGGTAAATGGTGTTGGACATGCCGGTCTATTGGGAGCGCCGTGTTTCAGGAGCCGGCCGCGGAGCGCGATCGCCAATTCACGGCGACTTCGCTGCGATTCGAGGCTCGCTGGGCGAGCGCTCATCAACTAACACCGTAGTCGCGCATCGTAACACGTCGTCACCCCAACATACTACTACACATGAAAGGGAGGATTCGACGGCCACGACGACGCATTGCGTCTCGCTCGCCGTCGACCGCTTCGCGCCCACCAAAGTCAGTTAGCCACGATTAGTTGTTTTCCGAAACCGGCCACTGTTTCGGCGAGCGCTTCCGACCGTCTGGGCGGAAAGCAGACCAAGGGTCGCAACCGACCGTGTTCCCTTCAGAATTTCGATGCTAACATCTCCGCTCCCCTGCCCGCCGGATGCGCGGAAGGGATTCGAAGTTGCGGACCCCGAGCCATGGCCAAGTCTACTACTTTTCCGACGCGGATGGTCCTTCTCGCGACCTTTGCGATATTTGTGGTCGGGAGCCAAAATTCGCGATGCGCGGAGATCAGAGAGGACGGACCAACTGCGTTAGTGCTCGAGGGAACTATCGCGGCTGGCGACTATGAGAAGGTTAACTCTCTCATCGCGGGTCAAGAAATTGACACTATCGTACTTGCCTCCCTTGGGGGCAATTTAGTTGAGGCAATGAAAATAGGGCGTCTTGTCCGGCAGCTAAAATTATATACAACCGTTCCCGCTCTCGAAGATGACGGTTTAAGTGACAAAGAATCCGCTGAACATCATGTTCATGATAAAGCGAATCGCTTGTGCACCAGCGCGTGTTTCTTTGTGTTCGTCGCTGGCGTTTGGAGAAACACATGGTATTCTGACGAGTTGCGCGGCACATCTCCACCAGCTCTCGGTATCCATCGGCCATATCTGGCTCCTCGCTGAATGGAGTGGGTAAGGCCGTTTTATGGGGTGGCATGGGGAGCGATCGGTTGGGATTGAGTCTATCGTTAGGGGATGCGAGACACCGATCTTTTCCAGTTGGCCCTTGGGTTGCAATCGCCGTGGACGGTGACGCGCAGCGAGTTTGCGGTCGAGGATGGTCGGCTCGATTTGCACGTGGATTTTCCGCGTGGGAGCCGGTTCGCCTGCGCTGAGTGCGGCCGCGAGGGTTGCGCGGTTCACGACACGAAGGACGAGACGTGGCGGCATCTGGACTTCTTCCAGCATCGCACGCTCTTGCACGCTCGTGTGCCGCGAGTGAGCTGTGCGAACTGCGGGGTGCGCAAGGTCGCCACGCCGTGGGCTCGGGCGGGTTCCGGGTTCACGTTGTTGTTCGAGGCCTACGTGCTGGCGCTGGCCAAGGCGATGCCGATCGCCAATGCGGCCAAGCGGCTTGGCGAGCACGACACGCGCTTGTGGCGGATCGTCGAGCATTACGTTTGGCGCGCGGTGGAGGCGCTGGATTTGTCGCAGGTGCGGCGCATCGCCGCCGACGAAACCTCGGCGCGCCGCGGGCGCGACTATATCAGCCTGTTCGTCGACATGGCGCGGCGCAAGGTCATCTACGTGGCCGACGGCAAGGACGCTGCGACGGTGAAGGAATTCGCGGATTTCCTCGAGGCGCATGGCGGCAAGCGCGAGGCGGTCACCGACGCCAGCATCGACATGGGGGCGGCGTTCGAAGCGAACTTCGAGAACGCTCAGATCACGTTCGACAAATTCCACGTCATCAAGCTCGCCAACGAGGCCGTCGACGAAGTGCGGCGTCAGGAGGCGAAGACGAACTTCCAGATCAAGGGCCGGCGCTACATCTTCCTGAAGAACGTCGACCACCTGACGTTGGAGGAAAAGGAGGCGTTGTCTCGATTGGAAGCGCAGAACCTGGACACGATCCAAGCCATGCAGATCCGCATGAACCTGCAGCAGGTGTTCACGATGGGCGCCAAAATGGCCCCGCGCTTCCTCGACCGCTGGAACGCCTGGGTTCAGGTCTGCGATCTCGGCCCGATGAAGCAACTGGCCAAGACGATCATGGCCAAGGCCGAAGGCATTCTCAGATCGATCGCCACCGGCCTTTCCAACGGCGTCCTCGAAGCCATCAACGGCAACGTACAGGCTGCCAAGCGCAAGGCCAAAGGCTACCGAACCAAGCGAAATCTCAAAGCCATCGTCTACCTCATCGCCGGAGACGTTCTGGCCAATTCACCCACTTGAAATAGCGACGAGCCCCATATCTCACCGACGTCGAGATGAAAGAATTGAGTGCCGATCAGGCTATCGCGTTTAGCAAAGACCTTCGTTCCAATTTAGAGCATTATCTTAAAGAAATGTCAGTTCCTTCGAAATACGCCGAGCTTATGTTTTCAATACCTCCTGATAACATGCGGTGGGTAAGCAGCGCCGAATTTAAGACAGATTTTCGAGGTGTAATACCCGAACTCGAAGACTGGCTAACGCCTCGCTGCGGAACATTTACCGAGGCGGAGAAACTTGCATGGGACGCTTTAAAGAAAATTGCGGCTTCGGACAGAACACCCGTAGAAAACATTGCGGCGGAACGCCTTGATAGCAGAATAGAAACATTCGAGAATTGCTACCTCGACAACCTTGTGAAGTTGTCTCGTGACGCAGAAAATGATTTTAGGAAGCGTCTAGCTGAAAAGGGGGATACAATCGCCCAGTTCGGATATGGAGAAAGCCTGTTCAGACCAAACGTGTTCCTTCACGTACGTGCCAAGGACGAGCAAAATGGGAGCGTTGTAAACGATGATCAACAAAAGGCATTAGACGGAATTCAGTGGTTAACTAGGTCAGCTAACCAATGTTACGAATACGCACAACGCGAACTAGTCGACATTTATGCAGGTTATTATTTAGAGAGGTTACGAAACTACGTCGACGCTTTAAAATGGCTTGACATATTACAAGCGTACCATGACCATGGATACGATTACGTGAGATTATATGGTTTTGATTCCAAGATGACGCCGGCGGAGATCGACGAAGCAAAGAGGCTCGCAGGCGAGTGGAGACCGAGACAAGAGCTTGATACCCGCGCGACATGCAAATCCTATGATGCTGAGTGCGGCTTATTGCGTTGTCCCAGGGTCGCCTAAGTGTTGTATCCAGCCCCTGTTGAGGCCCGCGATGGGACTCCAGGGGAACACCCTATGGCGAGGGCGCGTTCGCTCACCGAGTTTCAGTCGGCGTTTCCCGACGAGGCGAGTTGCGCGGCCTTCTTGTTCGAACGGCGCTGGCCGGATGGGTTCGTTTGTCCGGCTTGTGGCGCCGCCCGCGCGGCCGCGTTGAAGAGCCGGGCATACACGTACGAATGCTACGGTTGCGGTCGCCAGACTTCCATCACGGCGGGCACGGCGATGCACCGCACAAGGCTTCCGTTGACGGCATGGTTCTGGGCCGCGCATTTGATGTCGACACATTCAAACGGCATGTCGGCGCGGCAACTGGAAGATCAACTCGGCCTCACCTACAGGACGGCTTGGCTGCTGGCGCAGAAGCTGCGGCGATCGATGGTCGACCCGGACCGAGAACCTCTCGAAGGGGTGGTTGAAGTCGATCAAGCGGAAATCCCCTTCCGCGAAGGCGACGCATTCTTCGAGCCCGGCAATGCTGGCAAAATCCTCATCATCGGGGCCGTCGAGGTGATCGATCGCGACACCAATCAGGGTAAGCCACGACGCAAACACGCCCAATATCTCGATACGCGTTCCGGTCGCATCCGCCTGGCCATGATCGCGGACAATTCCGCGGCCTCGCTCGAAGCTTTCGTGCGGGCCAACGTAAAGCCCGGCGCCACGCTGCTGACCGACGGCCATTCATCCTATCCGGGCTTGACCGATTATCGGCACGATCCGCGCGTGGTCGGCAAGATGGCCGGACACGTCGTGTTGCCCTGGATTCACCGGGTCTTCTCGCTGATGAAGCGGTGGGGACTGGGCACGTATCACGGCCTGCGCCGCAAGCATGTCGACACCTATCTCAACGAATTCGTTTTCCGCTACAATCGCCGCTTTTACCGGCACGCGTCATTCGAAACAGTGCTCGGCCTCACGGCGCGTCACGCGCCGTCGAGCTATTGGGATATTGTCGGCCGGCCCAATCCCCGAAAGGGAGAGGCGACGCCCAGGCGCGCGCCGCGTCACAGAAAGACAGCGGTCGGAATGCGTCGGGACGGCGCGGGCGGCGCCCAAACCGAAAGCCAGAATCACGACGCGACGATGGGGCCGCCACTAAACATGGACGAACCTGGGACAACGCAATAAGCCACTGCTGAGTAGGTTAAAACATTTGAGAGATCGTTGGATGGTGGGAATCGACCCATTCCTGAGGGAGGGGGCAAAATGGAAACGTATCTTGGGCAAGGAACTCCACTACCGCCTTCTTTTCCTTACAAAGGTCAGTGGGTCGCACCCCCGCTAGTATTCCTTTATGAGGATGATCGGCATTTAATCGGAGGCGCTGCCCAACGATTCAATGTTTTTGTGCCACTGGCAAGTGGCGATCTGGCCACTGGGTTTAGTGCTGAACAATTGGCCGGAGCGTTTGTTGTAACCACCGAACGAATTCTAGAATCGAATGCAGATGGTTCGCTACTGCTCCTTGGCACAACAGATGCCAAGCCCGCTCACGGAGGGATAAGCGCTAAGGGGTACGTTTTCGGCCTCGCGGGCGAGAAAAGGTGCTTGGTGGTGGAGTTCGACGATTGCGAGCGGGGTGGGAAAGGGTGAACCGGGCGCTCGGCCAAGCGCGACCCCTGAGTGTCCGTCTCGAAACTTCTTGATTCGGATGAATCGGTTGTGATTCGTATGCGGGCAGCCTGATTCGGGGAGCTGCCGATGTGGACGAGCGAAAATCGAGCGCGATACAATCGCGACCATC
>JBEKLU010000046.1:0-37155 GCA_050010035.1 Roseiarcus sp. | reverse complement strand
CCACAAAGTCGGCTCGGCGAGCCTCGTCACCCTCTTTCACAGCGAGCCATCGCCGCGCGCCGTTCGCTTCGTGCCGCGCACGCTATTGCCCCTCTACGGCTGGCCGCATCAGCAAGCGGGCAAGAAATATCCCGCGGTGGAAATGAGCTTTCGCCAGACGATCAGCGGCGCAGGGCGCAGCGATCGCGGCTTCAAAGTCGTCGTCGATCGCCAGGCGCGCAAGGTGCTCATTTCCTTCGACGCGCTCAGCGTCGATCCGCGTCACCACCTTTGGCTGGCGGCGGTGAAAAAGCGCGCTGGCTTGCGCGAACTCGACCCTCAGCCCTATTGGGGCTTCGACGACCTCGAACACGACGCCGGGGCCAAACTGCACAATTCGTTCTTCGTCGAGGCCGACGTGCGGCGCGAGGCTGGCAACGAGCTCTATCGCTATGGCCACGCAACGATGCTGACAACTTTCAGCCTGGAGCGGTTGCTATCGGGCATCGAGGCGGGCGTCGTTTACGTCGATTTCGACGCACGCAGCGGCCACAATCACGGGACCAAATTCCGGGTTCGCTCTGATGCCCTGCCGATGCTCTATGAGCAAAACAAGCGGCTGTTTTGAGTCGCCGGAAACTGTCCTGCATACTTGTGCCGGCGGAGGTTGCCCGCATCCGCTGCGACGCGCCGCCGCCTGAGCTTTCATTTTCGTGAAGCGTTGAATGCCGACGCCAAATCATCGGCGATCGTTCTCGGAACCCTTGGCCGCGCATCAGTGGGGCCGTCCTTTGCCCTTACGAATTGCCCTTACCAGCTACCCTTACCGACCCCTCGATTACCCTTACATATACCCTTGCAGTAAGCGCAATTCGTAAGGGCAATCCCATCGGGAAAAGTCGCCTGAATTCTGGCGCGTGGGCCGCGTCTAACCGCGCGTTACGCAGCGCGACTATTTTCTTTTCTGGGTTGTTTTTCTATCTTGCGGATACCGCGAGCTGATTCTCAGTCTCGCCAGGACACCAGAGAGCCGAGGCTGCGGAACACCCCTCCGGGGTGTCCGACCCTCTTGGCTCTCTGGCGTCCTCTCCGTCCTACCGGACGGACTTCGCCAGTGATCGAAACTCATCGCACGCCTGGCGACGACGGACAGTTCGGCCGGCGCTGCTTAACTCCTCGTCGAGGGGAACCGATCGCCTCGTCGGCCTCAGTGGCGGCCACGCTCTCGCGTGGTCACGCCAGCGTCCGCACGCTTCGCGATGGCCTACCCACCATCGTGCGACCGATGGAGATCGCAATGAGGAAGCCGCCCCTCCTTCTCCATGAAGGAGGCGGCTCCATCTAGTGCGGCTTGCTAGCCGCCGCGGATTCCGCGTTCCTGCGCCGGCCCACTGACGTCTTGCGCGCGTCGTCGATGGTGAGCCGGCGCGGCGAGCCGTCAAGGGCCGCGCAGCGTCCCCGGCTTGCGGCGGGTCTCCAGTGGGCTTCCTCCCTTGACCGCTCGCCTTATGCGCCAGCTCGACCACGCGACACGCGCAAGACGCCGACGAGCGTGAGTCGTGAGTCGATTGCAGCAGTCGCCGCGGAACCACAAATCCGCCGGGGAGCGTCGGCGGATTTGTGGTGCTATAATTTGAAAACCAAAGACCGCTGACAGACCCCGTTAGGGGTCTTTGGTTTTCATGCGCGCCGTCGACAGCCGCCGCAATCTCGTGGCGCTCTTCCCTTCCGACCGCAACGATTGAGAATCGACGCGGCTGCTGTCAAATTGACAGGCGCGGCCTGATTTGATCCAACTGCCGCCGCGCGCCCATGCAAGAGTGTTGAAGTGCCAACGAGGTGCCAAAGAGAAAGAGGCGATTTTCTAACTACCTGAAAACAAACAGTGTCCCGGTAGCTCAGCAGGATAGAGCACAGGTTTCCTAAACCTGGGGTCAGGGGTTCGATTCCCTTCCGGGACGCCAATTCTCCATACGAGTGCAGGTATATAGACGCGCGCTCGCGTGAACGAGAGCGCAACCGGCAGACGCGCCCGGCGTGACGACAAATGTCGAAGACGCGCAGGCGAGGTTGAGATCCGCGCCATTCGAAGGCTCGAGCCGGGCGCCGAGAAGACCGTCTTCATCGATCACGAGCATCAATCCGCGAGGGGTCGGGGCGCCGGTCGGCGCGCCAGCCCCTGAAGCGATTGGCGCGGCCGCGGCCGAGACGCCGCGCCGATTTACGGAGCGCAGCTCGACGCCGACCTCGCGCGGGGCGCCTTGGCCAGCAGCGCTTGCAGCGCCGCGCCGATGCAATCGAGAGCGTCGCCGGCCTGCGGCAGGGCGGCGCCCATGTTCACGAAGCCGTGGATCATGTCGGCGAAAGCGATCTCCTTGACCGGGACGCCGGCGCGCCGCAGCCTGGCGACATACGCGATCGCCTCGTCGCGCAGGGGATCGAAGCCGGCGTGCAGAAGGATCGCGGGCGCCACGCCGGAGAGGTCGGGCTTGAGGAGCGGCGAGACGCGGGGATCCTCGACGTCGTGGCCGGCCAAATAGTTGCCGACATACCAATCGTAGACGGCCTTGGTCAGAAGGAAGCCCTCGGCGAGATCGGCGTGCGATCGATGCCGGCGCGTCAGATCGAGACACGGGTAGATCAGAATCTGAGCGGCGAACCCGGCGCCGAGTTCGCCGTTCGCGTTCAGCGTCGCTGCGACGGCCGCCAGGTTCGCTCCGGCGCTGTCGCCGATCACGCCGACATTGTTGGGGTCCAGGCCGAACTCGGCGGCGTTGGCGAACAGCCATCGACACGCCGCGAGCGCGTCGTCGAGGGCCGCGGGGAACGGATGCTCGGGCGCCAAGCGATAATCGACCCAGAGAATATCGGCGCGCAAAGCCCGCGCGAGACGACGGCAGAGCGGCTCGTACGTCGAGAGATCGCCGACCGTCCAGCCGCCGCCGTGCAAGAAGACATAAGTCTGGGGTAGACCGCTCGGCGCGCGCGCCAGCGAACGGAAAAGCCGCATCGGCGGCGCGCCGCCGCCCGTTTCAGGCGCGCAAACATCCGCGACTTCGTCGAGCGGCCAGAGATAAGGCGCGCGGGAGCGACGATAGGCCTCGCGCGCCGCTTCGGCGGTCGAGGCGGCAAAACTCGTGGGCCCGGAAAGCGCCGCGACGATCCGACGGGCGCGCGGATCGAGCCCGGTCGAATCCCATCGCTTGACGACTTGCAGCACCACGCGGCTCCCCGTGACGTTCAAGGGCGGGCCCAATTTGCCGGCCGCACGATCCCGCGCAATCAAAGTTTCTTGAGGCGAGACATGAAGATTGTTGGCCTGAGGAAAACTGAGCCGACGGTTCGATATTCCTCGCGTGCGGCGAACGCGGCGCATGTGTCAGCCGCTGGTTCGCGCGGCCGCTCGTCCTCGAGCCGCGGCGCGAACTTTCCTCCGCAGACTCGGCCCGCCGTTCCCTCGGGAATGGCGGGTTTTCCTTCTCTCGCCGCGAAAGCCGAAAACCGGCTCGCGCCGCCTTGCTCTGGTGCCGGTCAGACATTATAAGTCTAACTCCATCGATTTTATATACTAATGTACCGGGGCGCCGACATGAGTTCTCCTCCACGCCGATCCCTGCCGCCTCTGAACGCGCTGCGGGCCTTCGAAGCGGCTGCGCGCCATCTCAGCCTGTCGCTGGCGGCGAACGAATTGCACGTGACGCCGGCCGCGATCAGCCATCAGGTTCGTCTGCTCGAAGATCACATCGGCCTCCCCGTATTCGAGCGCAACGGCCGCGGCCTCGTTCTCACCGACGCGGGCGCGGCGGGGTTGCGCGACCTGCGCGAAGGTTTCGCCCATCTTTCGGACGCGATGGACGCGATCGCCTCGCTCGGCGAGGCCGGCGCCTTGTCGGTCAGCGTCGCGCCGTCCTTCGCCGCCAAGTGGCTGCTGCCGCGGCTGCAATCGTTCGAGCGCGAGCATCCCGAAATCGACGTCCACGTTTCGGCGTCGATGCAGTTGGTGGATTTCGCGCGCGACCGCATCGACGTCGCGGTGCGCTACGGCGCCGGGGGATATTCCGACGTCTTCTTCGAGAAGCTGCTGACCGAATCCGTCGTGCCCGTCTGCAGTCCCGATTTGTTGCGCGGCCAGGCCCTTCGCTCGCCGCGCGATCTCTTGAGCCTCACTCTGCTGCACGACGACAGCCCCGACAACGATCCATCGTGCCCGAACTGGGACATGTGGCTTCGCGCGGCGGGCGTCGACGATGGGGAGGTCGATCGCGGGCCGCGATTCAATCAGGCGAGCCTGGTGATCGAGGCGGCGGTTCTCGGGCGGGGCGTCGCGCTCGCCAAATCGGCGCTGGCGGCGGCGGACCTGCAAGCCGGGCGTCTCGTCCGCCCGATCGAAAAGGAGCGGCCCGTCGACTTCGCCTACTATTTCGTCGCGCCGCGCGCCAAGCTCAATTTGCCGAAAGTCGCTTACTTCCATGATTGGCTGCGCCGCCAGGCCGCCGACGACGGCGATGAGCGCGCCGTCGCCTGACGGCCCGGCAAGAACGCTCAAACCTGCGATGAGAAACGCTCGCTTGTTCCCTAGGCGCCGGCGGGCGAATGTCGATCGCCGATCCGGCTCCTCTATCGAGAACTTTCATGCGCACGACGCTCTGTGAACTGATCCAAAAGCGGCCGAATCGGCCGCTCGTCGACCGCGAACTGACGTTGTTCGAAATGCTCGACGATCCCATCGTCATCCGCGTCATGCGGCGCGATGGCGTCGCGCGCCCGGAAGTCATGAAGCTGTTCACAGCGCGAAATCGGGAATGTCTTTGTCGCGCCGCCTGAAGCGGGTCGGAGCGATTGACGCTTCGGCGCGACGCGTGCTCGACCGCGAGACCGCGCCCGGTCAGCCGCCGTATTCGATGATCGAAAGGCCCGCGTTGTAGTCGGTGACGTAGAGAAGCCCGCGCGCGTCGACGAAAACGTCGGCGCTCTGGATGATCGGCGGGTGGCGCCGGCGCTCGATCATGCGCCTCGGCGCGGCGGGCACGAGCGCGCCGGTCTCCCGCGGCGCGGACCGGCCGCGCGCCGAGCGTTTCCGGGCTCTCTGGGAAAGTCGCAAGCACTGACAAAGCCGGCTCTCGCGTTTGGCTCTTCCGAGTCGGCCGGGTCTCTGGCCGTCTCGGGTCACGCCCCAGCGAGCCACGCGCTCACCACTTACTCAACTAAATCGATATGTTAAATAATTTGTCGGCGGCGCGACCGGTTGGAGGCGAGCGTATGCGCGCATTGCGCGGCGCATTTTTCTAAATCGTCGCCTCAGCTTCGTTCGATTGACCGGCGGATCGTCCCGAATTACAGTAATTCGATCGATAATATCAACATATGCATCGCTACGGCGCGGGCCGAAGTTCCGCGGCGTTTCGCTCTGGAGGACGAAAAATGACGCACGCCTGTCGAACCTGATTTCGCTTCGTCTCACGATCAAACCGCCCCGAAATCCACGCAACTCAGAGCCGAGCTTGCCGTTTGCCACCGCTTTCGAGACAGCGGCGATCGGCGGCCTCGCTCAAAAGGAAATAATCCATGACCCTTTCACGTCGTTCCGCACTCGGCCTTGGCGCCGTCGTCGCCGGGCTGTTGATTTCCGGCGCCGCCGCTCTCGCCGACGCCAAGAAGGTGGTGGTCGGCTATCAGACCGACGCACTGCCCTCCAGCGTCGCCATCGCCAACGGCGAGTTCGCCAACGCGACCGGCTATGAAATCGATTTTCGCCGCTTCAATTCCGGCGCCGAAATCTTTGCGGCGATCGCTTCGGGCGACGTGCAGGTCGGCTACGTCGGCTCAAGCCCCTTCGCCGCCGCCACCAGCCGCGGACTGGACGTCAAGGCGTTCTATCTCGCCTCGATTTCAGGCACCGACGAGGCGCTGGTCGTGCGCAACGGCTCCGGCATCGAACGTCCGGCCGATCTGAAGGGCAAGCGCCTCGCCGCCGCCCCGGTCTCGACCGACCATTATCAGTTGCTGTCGGTGCTCAAGCAGGAAGGCATCGCGGAAAAGGACGTTCAGGTTTTCGCCATTCCCCAACCTGAAATCGTCGCCGGCTGGAACCGCGGCGACATCGACGCCGCCTTCGTTTGGGATCCCGCCCTGACGGAAATCAAGAAGACCGGCAAGGTGCTGCTGACCTCGAAGCAGGTCGCCGATCGCGGCGCGCCGACCTTCTCGGCCTGGGTGGCGACGGCCGCCTTCGCCAAGAGCAATCCGAAATTCCTTTCGACCTTCGCCGCCGTGATCGACAAATATTCGACCTCGTTCGCCAAGGACAAAGCGGCGTGGGGGCCGGATTCGGACAACGCCAAGGCGCTCGCCAGGCTGCTCGGCGGCACGCCGCAGGACCAAGCCTCGGCGCTGACCAATCTCTCCCTCTTGTCCATCAGTCAGCAGGCGTCCGACGCCTGGCTGGGCGGCGGCGAGAAGAGCGGCGCCGCGAAAATCTTGAAGGACACGGCGGAATTCCTGAAGGAGCAGAAGAAGATCACCCAGGTTCTGCCGAGCTACGCCGCGTTCGTCACGGCCGAATACCTCTCCGGGACGGCTGCGTCGAACTGATTTGGCTTCGCTTCGAGTCCTTTCTCCCACGGACTTGAAAGTCGAAATGAGGGACCGTTCGCTCGAACGGTCCCTCGCTCGTTTGGCGAAGGGCCGATGCTGAACATTCACAATGCAAGCGTCTATTTCGCCGGGCGAAACGGCGCGCCGATCAAGGCGCTGGACCGCATATCGCTCGAGATTCCCGCCGGCGGAATCGTCGTCGCCCTCGGCGCCTCCGGTTGCGGAAAATCCACCCTGCTCAATGCGATCGCCGGGTTTCTACCGCTGAGCGAGGGGACGATCACGCTGGAGGGCAAGCCTGTGACGGGGCCCGGCGCCGATCGCGGCGTCGTGTTCCAGAAGGACACGCTGCTGCCTTGGCGAAACGTCGTCGACAACGTCGCGCTGGGGCTGGACTTCGCCGGCTTTCCGCGCTCCGTCACACGCGCAAAGGCGCAGGAGCTGCTGCAACTCGTCGGCTTGCAGGATTTCGCCCATTCCGCGCCCTATGAGCTTTCCGGCGGCATGCGCCAACGCGTCGGCATCGCGCGCGCCCTGGCGACCGATCCAGCGATCCTTCTCATGGACGAACCCTTCGGGGCGCTCGACAGCCTGACGCGCGAACAGATGCAGGAATTGCTGATCTCCGTTTGGGACAAGACCAAGAAGACGATTTTCCTCATCACGCATTCGATCGACGAGGCGCTTTCGCTCGCAACCCATGTCGTCGTGATGTCGCCGCGGCCGGGGAGAATCGCGGCGCGCTACGACGTCGCGTTCGTTCGCCGGTTCGCGCAGACCGGCCTCTGGGGCGCCGTCACGAGCGACCCGGATTTCATTCGCCTGCGCGAAGACATTCGCGCCTTGATCCATCAATCGGACTTGCCGATCACCGATATGCAAAGGAGCGCCGCTCATGAGTGACGCGATCGCCGAATGTCAGCGGCTTGCTGCAACGGAAGCGCCGGCGCCGCGGATCGTGGCGTTGCGCGACGTCGGGTTGGGAACAGGCAAGACGCTCGGCGTCAGCGCAGCCACGATCGTCGTCTTGCTTTCGTTATGGGGGCTCGTCTCGGGGATGCGCCTCGTCGCGCCGCTGTTCCTGCCGACCCCGAGCGAGGTCGTCACCCAATTCGTCGCCGTGTTTCAGGACGGCTACGCCAACGCGACCCTGGCGCAGCATCTTTCCGCCAGCCTGATTCGCATTTCGCTCGCGGCGGCGATCGCCCTCGCGCTCGCGGTTCCCATCGGTCTGGCGATGGGCCTCAATCGCTGGGCGAAGGGCGTCTTCGATCCGCCGATCGAATTCTATTGGCCGCTGCCGCCGCTCTCCTATCTGCCGCTGATGATCATCTGGCTGGGTATCGGCGAAACCTCGAAGATCGCGCTGCTCGCTCTGGCGATGTTCGCGCCGATCTGCCTTTCCGCGCAGGCGGGCGTGCGCAGCGTGCCGTTGGAGCGCGTCAACGCGGCGCTGTCGCTCGGCGCGACGCGATGGCAATTGTTTCGCCATATCGTCCTGCCGAGCGCCTTGCCGGAGATCCTCACGGGGTTGCGCATCGCGCTGGGAGTGGGTTGGGGCACGCTGGTTGCCGCCGAACTCATCGCCTCGACCCGCGGCATCGGCTATATGATCATGTCCGCTTCGAATTTTCTCGCCACCGACGTCGTCTTCGTCGGCATCGCCGTCATCGCCGCCTGCGCGTTCGTCTTCTCTTACGCGTTGCGGCGGTTGGAGACCGTGCTCGTCCCCTGGAAGGGGAAGAGTTGAGCCGCGCCCAAAAGCGGGCGTCGTCCAGGCCTCGTCTTGCGATCGATCGCTCGCGCTCATCGTCGCCGACAAAGCCTGCGAGTGGAAGAACGAGACCGCCCATGAGAATGACCACGGAAGAAGCGTTCATCAAAGTTCTGCAAAGGCACGGCGTCGAACACGCCTTCGGCATCATCGGCTCGGCGATGATGCCGGTCTCGCATCTGTTCGGACGCGCAGGAATCACCTTCTGGGACTGCGCGCATGAAACCAACGCCGGCATGATCTGCGACGGCTACACCCGCGTGACGGGGAAGCTGGCGATGGCCATCGCGCAAAACGGGCCCGGAGTGACCGGGTTCGTGACCGCGGTGAAGACGGCCTATTGGAATCACACGCCGATGCTGGTCGTCACGCCGCAGGCCGCCAACCGCACGATCGGCCAGGGCGGATTCCAGGAGGTCGAGCAGATGGCCATGTTCCGCGACATGGTCTGCTATCAGGAAGAAGTGCGCGACCCCGCGCGGATGGCCGAGGTGCTCAATCGGGTAATCGGCAAGGCGGTCCGCGCCTCGGCGCCGGCGCAAATCAACGTTCCGCGCGACCTGTGGACGCAGGTGATCGACATCGACCTGCCGCAAGTCGTCAGATTGGAATTGCCGGCGGGCGGCGCGGAAGCGATCGCCGAAGCGGCGAAGCTGCTGTCGGGCGCCGAATTCCCGGTGATCCTTTCGGGCGCGGGCGTCGTCATCGGCGGCGCGATTCCCGATTGCGTCGCGCTCGCCCAACGGCTCGATGCGCCCGTCTGCAACGGCTACCAGCACAACGACAGTTTCCCCGGTGGCCATCGCCTGGCCGTCGGCCCCCTCGGTTACAACGGTTCGAAAGCCGCGATGCAATTGATCGCCAAGGCCGACGTCGTTCTTGCGCTGGGCACGCGGCTCAACCCCTTTTCGACCCTGCCCTGCTACGGCCTGGACTATTGGCCGAAGGCCGCCAAGGTCATTCAGGTCGATATCAACGCGGATCGCATCGGCCTGACCAAGCCGGTGACGATAGGCGTTTGCGGCGACGCGAAAGCGGTCGCGCGCGCCATCTTGGCGCGGCTCGGCCCGGAGGCCGGCGAGGCCGGCCGCGAGGCGCGCAAGCAAATCGTTCACCAGGCGAAGTCCGCCTGGCTGCAGGAGCTGAGCGGCATGGATCACGAGGACGACGATCCGGGCACGCGATGGAACGCCGACTCGCGCCGACGCGAGCCCGAACGCATGTCGCCGCGCCAGGCCTGGCGCGCGATTCAGGCCGCGTTGCCCAGGGACGTCATCATTTCCAGCGACATCGGCAACAATTGCGCCATCGGCAATGCGTATCCGACGTTCGAGAGCGGTCGAAAATATCTCGCGCCGGGACTTTTCGGTCCCTGCGGTTACGGCTTTCCCAGCATCGTCGGCGCGAAAATCGGCTGCCCGGATTCTCCGGTCGTCGGCTTCGCCGGCGACGGCGCCTTCGGCATCTCCATGAGCGAAATGAGCTCGATCGGCCGGGACGGCTGGCCGGCCATCACGATGGTGATCTTTCGTAACTATCAGTGGGGCGCGGAGAAGCGAAACAGCATTCTCTGGTTCGACGACAATTTCGTCGGCACGGAGCTCAATGCGAATCTGAGCTACGCGCGGGTCGCCGAGGCGTGCGGGCTCAAGGGCGTCGTCGCGCGGACGCCGACCGGACTGACCGTCGCGCTGCAAACCGCGTGCGATGCGCAAAGAGACGGCGTAACCACGTTCATCGAGGTCGTTCTCAACCAGGAGCTCGGCGAGCCGTTTCGCCGCGACGCGATGAAGAAGCCGGTCGCGGTCGCTGGAATCCGCCGCGAAGACATGCGCCCGCAACAGACGCGTTAGCGGCGCCGCGCCAGATCGACGCGGCCGCCGGTTTCGCCCTTGAAGCCGCGGCGAAGCGCCCGCAGGAAGCGCGCGCTGAGATAGCGATGGCGATGCAGGCGCAGGCCGTCGTCGGCGCGCACCGACGCGGAAGCGGAGCTCAGGCTCGAAAGTCCGGGGATCGCGGCCTCCAAATAGGCGGGATCGTAGCGGAAATGGCGGCACGATCCGCATGATCCTTCGCCTGCCGTCGAAGTTCGCGCGTCCTTTCTTGGCGGCTTCGCCGCCACGGCGAATGTCCTTTCCATCTCGTCGACGTCGAGGCGCTTCCGCGCCGCGACCGCGCCTTCGCATCTGCAGCATCGAATCCATTTGACGTGGCCGCGCTTGTCGCATATTCGTGAAACAACAAATGAGCAATCATTGCTCATTTGTGAGAAACGGGAGGGAATAGTGCTCAATCGCAGGGAAATTCTCAATGTCGGCGCCGCCGCCATCGCGATCGCGATCGCCCTGGGCTCGGTCGGAGCGCAGGCGAAAGGCCTCAAATTCGGCTTCAGCCAGGTGACGCTGCAGTCGCCTTTCTACGTCCAGCTTCGCGACGGCGCCGCGGCGGCCGCCAAGGCGGATGGCGACGAGCTGGTCTTTCTCGACGCCAATGGCGACGTCAGCAAGCAGAACAACGATATTCAGGATTTGATCACCCGGGGCGTCGACGTCCTGATCATCAATCCCGTCAACGCCGAGGCCATCGAGCCTTCGCTGGAGGCCGCAAAGGCCAAGGGCATCCCGGTCGTCACCGTCGATCGCAGCGTCAAGGCGAACTTCACCGCTCACGTCGGTCGCGACAACAAGACGATGGGCAAGCTGGTCGGCGAAGCCGTGGTGGCGGCGCTCAAGGCCGCCGGCAAATCCAGCGGCAAGATCATCGAAATCCAGGGCGACGCCGGCGGCGCCGTCATGATGGATCGCCGCGACGGCTTCCACAGCGCGATCGCCGGCACCGCCTACAAGATCGTCGAGGGCCCCTACGCCGAGTACGTCCGCGCCAATGCGGTGACGGCGATGCAGGATCTTCTGCAGGCGAACCCCGACGTCAGCGTCGTCTACGCCCACAACGACGACATGGCGCTCGGCGCGTTGCAAGTCCTCAATGAAGCTGGGCGCAAGGACGTCATGGTCGCGGGCGTCGACGGCCTATCGGAAGCGCTCGACGTGATGGCGAGCGGCGGCAATTTCGTCGCCACCGCCCTGAACGATCCGAAATATCTCGGCGACGTGACCATCCAGGTCGCGCGGGCGATCAAGAAGGGCGAAAAAGTCGCCTCCTTCGTCGATGCGGGAACAGAAGCCGTCACCAAGGCCAATGTCGGCAAGATCAAGCACGACGCCCTCTTCGCCGAATACCGGCCGACCGTTCTCAGCCACTGAGATCCTCCCAGGACTGCTGGAAGGCGTTTCCTCGCCTTCCAGCTCTTTCACAAAGCATCCGTCGGCTGGACCTGTGATGAAATTCGGGGTGTTTCCCGTTCGAAAGGCCGCCGACTCCGAAAATGACAGGTGATCGCATGCGCGCGGCAGTGCTCCACGGCCCAGGAGACATTCGTCTCGAGGACGTTCCGGTCCCCGCGGTCGAGGGGGGCTGCGTCCTCCTCGAAGTTGCGGCCGTCGGCGTCTGCGGTTCGGATCTGCCGCGTCTGTTGACCAAGGGCGCGCACAAGATGCCGCTCATTTGCGGCCATGAGTTTTCCGGCCATATCGTCGACAAGGGGGCCGGCGCCGACGGCTTCGCGATCGGAGAACTCGTCGCCGTCGCCCCATTGATCGCCTGCGGCCGCTGCGATCAATGTCTGCGCGGTCAATTTTCGCGTTGCCGCAACTACGATTATTTCGGCAGTCGTCGCGACGGCGCCTACGCCGAATTCGTCGCTGCGCCCGTCTCGAACCTCGTGAAGACGCCCAAAGGCATCGATCCGACGGCGGTCGCCATGACCGATCCGGCGTCGATCGCGCTGCATGCGATATGGAAGGGCGGCGGTCTCACCATCGGCGCGAGGGGCGGCGTCGTCGGCTGCGGCCCGATCGGCCTCTTTGCGATTCAATGGATGCGACTGATGGGCGCCCGCGAAGTGGTCGCCGTCGATCTCTCCGAGGAGAAACTCGAGCTCGCCCGCCGCGCGGGGGCGACGCACGCGCTGCTCGCCTCGGACAAGGCGGCGCTCGATCTGCGCTGCGATCTGGTGATCGAGGCGGCCGGCAATCCCAGTTCGGTCAATTTGGCCGTTCTCTTGAGCGAGCCCGGCGGACACGTCGTCTTCATCGGCATTCCCGTCAGCGACATCAACCTGGAGCACAAGACTTTTCATCATTTTCTACGCCAAGAGGTGTCTTTGCACGCCTCCTGGAATTCGTTCGGCGCGCCGTTTCCCGGTCCGCAGTGGACGGTCGCCCTGGAAAAGCTTGCGTCGGGCGATCTCAAATGGGAATTCATGATCACGCATGACCTCGATCTCGCGGAGCTGCCGGCGACGTTCGAAAAATTCCGCAATCGAAACTTTTTTTTCTCCAAAGTGATGTTCCGACCTTGAGGCCAAGAGGGCCGGAGTAGCTGGCGATGACCTCGATTCTGACGCTTGACCTCGGCACGGGCGGCATCCGCGCCGGACTCTACGACGTCGAAAAGGGTCGGATGCGCGCGCAGGCCGAGCGGGCCTACCCGACCGCCTATCCCCGACGCGGCTGGGCCGAACAGAACCCGGAGGATTGGTGGAGCGCGCTCGTCTTCGCCGCGCGCGCCGTGCTCGCCGAGACGGCCACGCGCGAGGTCGCCGGCGTCTGCGTGGCGGCCACGTCGTCGACAGTGGTCGCCTGCCGGGCGGACAGAACGCTGCTTCGACCGGCCATTCTGTGGATGGATTGCCGCGCGGCCGAAGAATCGCACTTGACCGAAACGGTGAAGCATCCGGTGCTCGCCTACAGCGGCGGCGGCGACGCGGTCGAATGGCTCGTGCCCAAGGCCATGTGGCTGGCGCGGCATGAACCCGAGATCTACCGCCAGGCGGAGGTGATCTGCGAGGCGGTGGATTTCCTCAATTTTCGCCTGACCGGCCGCTGGGCCGGGTCGCGTCTCAACGCCACCTGCAAATGGAATTACGATCCGCTGGAGCGGCGCTTCCGCCCGGACCTGTTCGCCGCCTTCGGCGTTCCCGACCTTCTGACCAAGCTGCCTCGAGAGATCGTCGCCGTCGGCGACGGGGTCGAACGCATGGCGCCCGCGGTCGCGGCCGAACTCGGCATTTCCGGCAGGCCTTTGGTCGCGCAAGGCGGCATCGACGCGCATATGGGCGTCTTCGGCGCCGGAACCGTCGCGCCCGGCGGCATGTTGATGGTCGGCGGAACGTCGGCGGTCCATCTCACGCAGATGGATCGCCAGCCGGATCTGCCCGGCATTTGGGGCCCGTACCCGAACGCCCTGGTGGACGGGCTCTGGCTGATCGAAGGCGGTCAGGTTTCGGCCGGCTCGATCCTGCAATGGCTGTCCGAGCGCATTTTCGGGCTCGATGACGCCGGCGGCGCGGCTTTGATCGCCGAGGCGGCGAAGCTCGGGATCGGCGAGACCGGCCTGCTGACGCTCGACTATTGGATGGGCAACCGAACGCCCTATCGCGATCCCAATCTTCGCGGCGCGATTTTTGGCCTGTCGTTGTGGCACGACCGAGCGACGATCTATCGCTCCGCGGTCGAAGCGATCGCCCTCGGCTCGGCCAACGTCGTCGCCGGCTTGCTGGCGCGCGGCGTGAGCCTCGACCGTTTCGTCCTTTCCGGCGGCATTTGCAAGAATCCGCTGTGGCTGCGCGCGACCGTCGACGCGATCGGCATGCCGATCCATGTCGCGCGCGACGACAATCTCTCGCTGGTCGGCGGCGCCGTTTCCGCCGCTGCCGCCCTTGGGCTTTTTCCCGGCCTTACCGCGGCGTCCAAGGCGTGCGCGGCGCCCGCGGCGATCATCGAGCCCGACGCGAGCGCCCATGTCCGCTTTACTGAAATGCTGCAATCCTATCGCGAGGCGACCGAGACGGCGGCGCCGATCGCGCATAGACTGGCCCGCACACCGCAACCGCAGGAAAGGATGACATGACGGCGCCGGTCTCGACCTCCGTCAGACTGCCTTTGGACGAGTCGCGCGAGCAACTCATGGTCCAGGTGGCCAAGCTCTATTACGATCTCGAAAAGACCCAGAGCGAAATCGCCGCCGAGGTCGGGCTGACGCGTTGGCAGGTCAGCCGACTCATCCGCGAAGCGCGCGAAGTCGGCGTGGTTCGCATCGAAATCGTGCCCCGTTCGCAGCGGCGGCCCGACCTCGAGTCGCAGCTTCAAAAAGTCTTCGCCTTGCGCGACGCCGTGGTCGTGCCGAGCGGTCTGTCGGAAGACGAAGGCATCAGTCTCGAGAGCGTCGCCCAGGCCGCGGGCCAATATCTGGCCAGCATCAATCCCAAGATCTCGTTGATCGGCGTTTCCTGGGGCCGCACCATGGCCGCCGTCGCCCATTGGCTGCCGCCGCATTGGAACGACGGCGTTCACGTCGTCCTGGTGAACGGCGCAACCAATGTCCGCTCGACCTCGCAGCAGACGAATATCGTCGCCGAGCGCTTCGCCCAGGCCGGAAACGGCACGGCGACCCTGCTGCCCGTCCCCGCCATCGTCGGCAGGAAGGGCACGCGCGAAGTGCTGGAACAGGATCCGATTATCGCCGACGTGCTCGAGCTCGCCGAGCAGGCGCCGGTCGTCTGCTTCAGCGTCGGCGCGTTGTCGCACCGTTCGGTGCTGGTCGAATCCGGTTATCTCGACGAGGCCGACATCGACGGGCTCGGCGCGTGCGGCGCGGTCGGCGATATTCTCGGACATTTCATCGACGGGCGCGGCAAGATCGCCGATCCGGAGCTCGACGCGCGCACGCTCGGCCTTCGCCCGGAGCATCTGCGCGGCAAGGAGCGCGCCATCGCGGTCAGCGCCGGGCGCGCCAAACACGCCATCCTGCTGACCTGCATCAAGGCCCGCTACGTCAACGTGCTGGTGACGGACGAGGCGACCGCGGTCTATTTGCTGGAGCACGGTCGTGGCTGACATCCTGACGGTCAAGAACGTCGCGAAGCGCTTTCCGCCGAACATCGTCGCGCTGGAGCATGCCTCGCTCTCCGTCGCGCCCGGCGAAGTGCACTGTCTGCTCGGCGCGAACGGCGCGGGCAAATCCACGCTGCTGAAAATCGTCTCGGGCGCCTTCAAGCCGACGAGCGGGGAAATCTTGGTCCATGGCGAACCGATCCGTCTGCGCTCTCCGCAGGACGGAGCGCGCGCCGGAATCTCGATGATCTACCAGGAGCTCGACCTCGTCCCGCAGCTCACCGTCGAGCAGAACCTCTATCTCGGCCATCCGCCCGCGCGCTTCGGGATCATCGACCGCAAGAAGAGGCGCGACGGCGCGGTGGAGGCGTTGCGGCGCGTCGGCGCGTCATTCGGCCCGGACGTTCGCGTCGAAAAGCTCTCGATCGCCAATCAGCAGCTCGCCGCGATCGCCCGTTCGCTGACCATGAAAGCCAAAGTCATCATCATGGACGAGCCTTCGGCGGCGCTCAACGAGCGGGAATTGGAGCGCATCTTCGAGGTCATCCGCGAGCTCGTCCGCCAGGGCGTGGCGATCGTTTACGTCAGTCACCGGCTGAACGAGATCCGCGAGATCGGCGATCGGGTCACCGTCCTGCGCGGCGGCCGCACGATCGGGACTTTCGACGTCGCGACGACGCCGGAAAATGCGCTGGTGGAAGCGGTCATCGGCCAGAACCGCTCGTTGATCGAACGGGGGGCGCGCCGCGCCATCACCGGCGGCGTCGCGCTCGAAGTCAAGTCGATGAAGGGACTCGACGGGCTGGAGATCAGCGATTTCAAAGTCCGCTGGGGCGAGATCGTCGGCCTCTCCGGTTTGAACGGCTCGGGCCGCACGACCTTTCTTCGCAGCCTGTTCGGCGCGGCTTCGTTCGAAGGCGCGATTCTTCTGGACGGCCGGGACTTCCACCCTCGCCATCCCGGCGACGCGATCCGGCGCGGCGTCGGCCTGGCGCCGGAAAGCCGCAAGACGGAGGGCCTGATCCTCGACGCGGCGATCTATCGAAACGCCGCCCTGCCCTCGCTTCGCCATCGCCGCCTGTTGAGCCACCGGGCGATGCGCGCGAGCGCCGAGCCGGTGCTCAAAGGCCTTTCGACCAAGTACGGCGACTCGGAACGGCCGGTGCGGCAGCTCTCTGGCGGCAATCAGCAAAAGGTCGTGCTGGCGAAATGGATCATCGGCGGCAGCCGCGTGCTGCTGCTGGACGAGCCCAGCCGCGGTCTCGACGTCGGCGCCAAGTCCGATCTCTATCGCTTGGTGCGACGCCTCGCCGACGAAGGGGCGGCGGTGATCGTCGCCAGCAGCGAATTGGAGGAGCTCTACGCCGCATGCGACGCGATCTGGGTGTTTCACGAGGGGCGCAACATCCAGTTCTTCGACCCATCGGCGACCGATCGCGACGATATCCTGAAGGCGTCCATTCTGGGAGTAAGGACCTCGACATGGCAGTGAGCGACAATCCCGGCGGCGAAAGGCTGGCCCCGCCCGATGGAAGCGGCGTCCTGGCCGCCGCCCTCGATCTCGCGGTCGAATACAATTTCATCGTGATCTTTTTCTTCGTGGCGGCGATCGCCGCGACGCTGTCGAGCAATTTTCTCACCTTCGGCAACATTTCAAACCTGTTTCAGCAGGCCGCCGTCGTCGGCATTGTCGCCGTCGGCATGACCTACGTCATCCTGACCGCCAATATCGATCTCTCCGTCGGCAGCATGGCCGCCTTTTCCGGCATGCTGGTCGCCGTCCTGATGGCCGGAGGGCACAACCCCTGGCTCGCGGTGGCGAGCACTCTTGTCGTCGGCATGGCGGGCGGCGCGCTGATGGGGGGCATCACGGCGTTCGCCCGCGTGCCGAGCTTCATCGTGACGCTGGCGGGCCTCGTCTCGATCCGCGGCGTCACCTATCTGATTTCCGAGGGCACGCCGATCGGCAACCTGCCGAAGGAATTCGGCTCGCTCGGGTCGACGCTCATCCCGATCCTGCCCGGTTTCGACTTTCCCTTGATGGGGATCATCTTCATCGCGGTCTGCGCGATCGCCGGCGTCGTGCTGCGCTACACCGTCTTCGGCGAGTACGTGTTCGCGACCGGAGGCAATATCGAGGCGGCGCGACTGTCCGGCCTGCCGACCCGGCTGATGACGATGGGCGTCTTCGCGGTCAGCGGCCTGATGGCCTCGCTCGGCGGCGTCATGCTGACCTCCCGGCTGCGAATCGGCCAGCCGACGGCGGCGCAGGGCATGGAGCTCGACGCCATCGCCGCCGTGGTTCTGGGCGGGACGAGCCTATTTGGCGGTCGAGGCGGCGTGCTCGGCACCTTCTTCGCGGTCATGCTGCTGCAGGTGCTGCGCAACATCTTCAACCTGCTCGGGCTCGGCTCCTTCTATCAAATGACCGTTACGGGCGTGATCATCGTCGCGGCCATCCTGTTGAACCGGCTGATCGACCATCGCATGGGGCGCGAGTGACGGCGCGCAGAGGCGAAACAGCATTCTCGGGTTCGACGACAATTTCGTCGGCACGGAGCTCAATCCGAATCCGAGCTACGCGCGGGTCGCCGAGGCTTGCGGGCTCGACGGCTTCGTCGCGCGCCCGCAGGCCGAGCTGACCGCCGCGCTGCGAGCCGCGTGCGAAGCGCAAAGAGACGGCGTGACGACGTTCATCGAGGTCGTTCTCAACCAGGAGTTCGGCGAACCCTTCCGCCGCGAAGACATGCGCCGGCGAGAGACGCCTTAGCGGCGTCTTCGATCGTGCCGCGGGGCGAGGGCGAGGCCGGCGCGCCGGGCGTCACCCCGACCGGCGTCGCCGGCGAACCCCACGACGCCGCGATCGCCTCGATTCACCGCGCATTGACAGGGGCCGGGAGATAGTCTAGTAACTCCATCGACTAAATGCATATCCAGCTCTGCGTTTGGACAACCAGAAGGAATGGGGCGCCGTCATGTCGCACTGGTATCAAGATAATTCGCTTTCCATCGGCCACACGCCGCTGGTCCGTCTCAACCGGGTCGTCGACGGCGCCGCCGCCACGGTCCTCGCGAAGACCGAAGGACGCAATCCCTCCTACTCCGTGAAGTGCCGCATCGGCGCGGCGATGATCTGGGACGCCGAGAAGCGCGGCCTGTTGGGTCCGGGCAAGGCGCTCGTCGAGCCGACCAGCGGCAACACCGGCATCGCGCTCGCCTTCGTCGCCGCCGCGCGCGGCATCCCGCTGACCCTCACGATGCCCGAGACGATGAGCGTCGAGCGGCGCAAGCTGCTGATCGCGCTCGGCGCCACGCTGATCCTCACCGAGGGGCCGAAAGGCATGAACGGCGCGATCGCCAGAAGCGAGGAGATCGCCGCGTCCGATCCCGGGCGCTACGTTCTTCTCCAGCAGTTCAAGAACCCGGCCAATCCCGCCATTCACGAGGAGACGACGGGGCCGGAAATCTGGAACGACACCGACGGCGCCGTGGACATCTTCGTGTCCGGCGTCGGCACCGGCGGCACCATCACCGGCGTCTCGCGCTACATCAAGCGCAAGCAGGGCAAGCCGATCGTGTCGGTCGCCGTCGAACCGTCGGCGAGCCCCGTCCTGACGCAGCGCCGCGACGGCCAGCCGCTGAAGCCCGGCCCGCACAAGATCCAAGGCATCGGCGCGGGCTTTGTTCCAGACGTGCTCGATCTCACCCTGGTCGACGCGATCGAGCAGGTCGGCAACGAGGAGGCGATCGCCTTTGCGCTTCGTCTTGCGCGCGAGGAAGGCATTCTCGCGGGAATTTCGGGCGGCGCCGCGGCGGCCGTAGCCGCGCGCATCGCCAGACGCCCCGAGAACGCCGGCAAGACGATCGTAGTGGTGCTTCCCGACTCGGGCGAACGGTACTTGAGTTCGGCGCTTTTCGAAGGCGTCTTCGACGCTCAGGGCCTCGCCGCTCGCGACCTCGCCGCGTGACTGGGGCAGGTCTCGGGCCGACTTCGCGGGACGCGACCGCCGGTCGCGTCCCGCGCCTCGAGACCGCCCGCCGCATTTGAGCCGAACGACGGAGGAAGAAGCGCGCGCGTCGTTCGGTTCGAGCGCGCGCCCGGCGGCGCTCAGACGATCAGCAAGTCGAGGAAACTCGCATCCGACGCCAAGCTCGCCGAAGAGCCGTGCGCCGCCACTTCGCCGCGTTGCATGACGACGACGCGCTCGCAAATGCGCATGGCGAGCTGGGGATTCTGTTCGACGAGGATCAGCGCCAGCCCGGTCTCTCGCGTGACCCGCCGCAACGTGTCCGCGAGGTCCTGCACGATCGACGGCTGCAGGCCTTGCGAAAGCTCGTCGATGACGAGCAGGCGCGGTCCCGTCGCCAGGGCGCGGCCGATCGCCAGTTGCTGCTGCTGGCCGCCGGAAAGGGTTCCCGCCGGTTGGCCGCGCCGCCGGGCAAGGTCGGGAAACAGCACGAAGGGGTCGACGCGGCTCGGCGCGTAGGCGACGCAGCGGGCGAGTTCGACGTTCTCGGCGACCGTCAGGCGCGCGAACACGCCGCGGTCGTCGGGCACGAACGCTACGCCGAGTCGCGCCAGACGGCGCGGATCGCGCGCCGCGATCGGTTCGTCGTCGATCAGGACCTCGCCGGCGAATCGATCGGCGAGGCCGACGAGCGTGCGCAACAACGTCGTCTTGCCGACGCCGTTGCGGCCGAGCAGGGCGAGCGTCTCTCCGGCCGCCAACTCGAACGAAACACCGTTCACGATTCGGATCGCGTTGTAGCCGCCGACGAGACCGCGCGCCGAAAGCAGCATGATCAGCCCTGCCCCAGATAGGCGCGGCGGACCTCGGGATCAGCCGACACGGCGTCCATCGTTCCCTCGCTGATGATTCGGCCGCGATGCAGGCAGACGACGCGGTCGGCGAGGTCGCGCACGATCTCCATGTCGTGCTCGACGCAGACGATCGCGCAGCCGAGTTCGTCGCGCAGGGCGCGCAAGGCGCCGGCGAGCCGATTGGCCTCGTTCGCCCTAGACCCGCCGCCGGCTCGTCGAGCAGCAGAACGGCGGGGTTCGAGCACAGCGCCATGGCGATCTCGAGCGAGCGGCGGTCGCCCAGCGACAGAGACTCGACGCTGAGTCCGCCGCGCTCGCGCTCGAGGCGCGCATAGACCTCCGGCAGCGCGACGCGCACGCCCGCTTCCTGCCGCGCGAGAACGAGGTGCTCGCTGACGCTGAGGCCTGGAAACAGGCTGGGGACCTGGAACGTTCGCGCCAGGCCGGCGGCGATCCGAAGGTGCGGCGGTTGGGATTCGACCCGCTCGCCGCGCAGCGTCACGCTGCCTGCGTCGCAGGCGATCGCGCCGGACAGGATCGCGAGCAACGTGCTCTTGCCGGCGCCGTTGGGGCCGATGAGACAGACGATCTCGCCGGCCGGAACGCGCAGATCGACGCCGTCGAGCACGACGTTGCCGGAGAAACGCTTCACGACGCCCTCGCAGGCGAGCCCGTCGCCGCCCCGCGAAAGCGCCGGCCGCGCGGGCGCCGGCGCGCGCGGCGCCGTGTCGGCGAGTTGCGGGCCGGACTGAAACTGGCCGGCGATCCCCGCCGGGACCAGCAAAACCGAGCCGATGAACAGGACGCCGAGCAGCAGCAGATAGGAATCGCCCATCCAGGTCGCCAGCGCGTCTTGGCCGTAGGTCGCCGCCATCGCGCCGAGGACAGGCCCGAGGATCGTGCCCTTGCCGCCGACCGCCACCCAGACCAGAACCTGGGTCGACAGCACGATCCCGACCCGATCCGGGCTCACGCTGCTCATCAGGGGCGCGGCGAGGCCGCCGGCCAGCGCGCAGACGGCGGCGCTCAGCGTGAAGGCGACCACCCGTTCGCGAAAGACCGGGATGCCGAGATGTTCGGCGCGCTGGCTGTTGAGGCGGATCGCGACGAGACGGTTGCCGAACGGCCGCCGAAGCACGGCGAGCCACAGCCCGCCGACGACGATCGTCGTTACGGCGAGGCAGAACCAATAATAGACCTCGGTCGAGGCGACGGGCTGGACGAAAATGCCGGTGCTGCCGCCGGTCACCGACCACCAGCTGCGGGCGATCTTCTCGGCGAGCAGCGTGACCGCCAGCGTGAGCACCGCCATGGTCGAGGGATTGGTCGAACGGCGCAGTCCCGCCGCCGCGATCGCCGCCCCCAGCAGCGCCGCGAGCACGATCCCCGCCGCCGCGCCCGCCAGCGGCGAACCGTCGCGGGCCATCGCGATCGCGACGCCGTAGACGCCGAGGCCGAAGAACACCGCGTGGCCGATCGAGACGATGCCGGCGCGGCCCCAAGCCAGGTCGAGGCCGACCGCGAACAACCCGTAGGCGAGGCCGAGCGCGAGCAGGCCGACCTTGAACTCGTTGAGCAAGAAGGGGCAGAGAACCGCCGCCGCCAGCAGGAGAGCGCTGAAAAGGCGGCCGGGCCGCAAAAGCCCGGCCGTGGTCGCGCGCCCGTTCAACATCGCGCGCCAATGCGCGCGCGATCGTACGCGGGTCTCTTGCGACGACATCGGCGCAGCCGCCTCAGCACGTCTTCAGGCCGGCCGGGACCACGCCGAGATCCTTGACGATCTTGAACAGACCGCCGGGCTGGATCTGGCAGACATACATCGGATAGTCGACCGAAAGGTTGCTCGGATCGAGCGTCAGCGGCTGATCCGACAACGGCGTCGTCGCCGCGACGCCCTTGAGCGCCGCGAAAACGGCCTTGCGATCGTAGCTCCCCGCCTTTTCCACCGCCGCCTTGGCGAAGCGCAACGAATAATAGGCGGTGACGCCGACCAGCGGGATCGGCCCTTCGCCGTACTTCTTCTTGTAGGCGGCGATGAACGCCGCATTGCCGCCGGCCTTGATCTCCTCGCTGTAGCGGGTGACCGTGTAGAGACCGTCGACGGCGTCGCCCATCGCCGGATAGAATTCGGGCTGCAGCGTGATGCCGGTCAGATGCGCGCCCGGCAGCAGGCCGAAGCTCTTGGCCTGCTTGACGAACGCGATCGCGTCGCCGCCGACGACGGCCGACAGGATCACGTCCGGCGCGGCCGATTTGATCTTGGCGATCGAACTCGACCAGTCGGCGGTGCCGAGCGGCGCGTAGAACTCGTCGACCACCGTGCCGCCGGCCTTGGCGATGAAGCTCTTGCCGACCCCGAGATACTGGTGCGGGAATTCGAAGTCGCTGCCGATCAGCAGGAACTTCTTGCCGAATCTTTCGGCCATGAAGGGCACCAGCGGGCCGAGCAGCGAATAGGAGGTCTCGCCGAGCAGCACGCAGGTCGACTTGCAGAAGGGCATCCAGAAGCCGGCCTCGAGGAACATCACGGGGACGTCGTAGGCGGCGCAAATCTGGCTCGCGACGGTCTCCTCGTCCGAGGTGATCGTGCCGACCACCATGTCAACGCCGTCTTGCTGGATGAATTTCTTCAGCACCGTTCCGGCCACCGCCGGAACCGCCTGGTCGTCCTGGCGCACGACTTCGACCGGTTGCCCGGCGATGCCGCCGGCGGCGTTCAATTCCTCGAGGCCGAGTTCGAAGCCGCGCTGCATGGCGATGCCTTCCGGCGCGACCGGGCCCGTCAGCGGCGCAACGAAGCCGATCTTGAACGGACGCGTTCCCTTGAACGCCGCGGCGCGCGCGGGTCCGGCGAATCCCGTCAATCCGCCGATAGCGCCGGCGCCCGCCAGCCCGAGGGCCAAACGAGCCGCGCCGTTCGCGAAGGCGCGCCGCGAAACCGGCGCGTCGAGCAAGCTGTCACTCCCAGACGATCCATTCCTAGTCATTGCGTTTCCTCCCTTGCTTTCCTTGCTTGGCTCCAGGACCACGAGACGCCCTGGGGTTTGACGGCGATGAAGATCGCGAGCAGGCCGAAGAGGATGCTTTCCGCCAGGGTCACGTTCAGGTAGGCCTGCAGAAGCGTGAAGGTGAACTCGACCGCCACCGCGCCGACGATCGGGCCGGCGAGCGATCCCTGCTTGGCGATCAGAACGGCGAAGAAAGCGGGCGCGAGGTACGAGAGCCCCATGGTGGGCGCGATGGCGAGCGTCGGCGCGACCAATGCGCCCGCCAGCACCGCCAGCGCGGTCGCAATCGCGAACACAATGGCGAGCGTGCGTTGCGGCGAGACGCCCATCAGCGCCGCCATCTCGACATTGTCGATCGAGGCGCGCAGCCGCAGGCCGGCCGAGGTTCGATAGACGAGCAGCATCAGGCCCGCGAGCAGCACGATGATCCCGGCGGCGACGGCGACCCGATAGGCGGGATAGGCGAAGCTTCCGATCACAATCAGCCCCGCCAGCGGCGCATCGACGCCTTTCTGGGACACCGTGAAGATCGCCGCCACCGTCTGCTCGAGCACGATGCCGACGCCCCAGCTCGCCAGCAGCGTCGCCATGAACCCCTTGTCGTAGACCCATCGCAGCACGCCGCGCTCGAGCGCGAATCCGAGCGCCAGGCCGAACACGAACGTGAGGGCGAGGGCGACGAGAAACGGCAGATCGCGCAGCGCGTACATCGAATACGCGCCGACCATCATCAGATCGCCTTGCGCGACGTTGACGATTTTCAATTCGCCGAGGATGAGGCCGAGACTGAAGGCGACGAGCGCCAGACACGCCGATGTCCACACGAAATCGAACAGGATCTGCCACGACGCGCTCATCGACGCCGTACCCCGTCGCACGCGCTCGCGGCGCCGCCGACAGCAGGGGCCGCCCTGTTCATCGCCCGATCCCTCCCTCGCCCGATCCCGCGGCGATCGAACCCGCTTGTCGCCGGCCCGAACCGCCGCCGCGGCGGCCGTCGAGCGATGGGCCCGCTTACGGCGCCGATAGGCCTTTTGCTTTGACTGCGGGTTAGTGTATATCGGAGATAGTTTGATGGCAAACGATTTTGTCGGCGCCTGCGCCGACAGCCGGGAGGAGCCGAGATGGGCCAACTGAGCTCCAAGACGTGTCTGATCACCGGCGGCGCCGGAAGCATCGGGCTCGCGACGGCCCGGCTGTTTCTCGCCGAAGGCGCGAATGTGACGCTCGTCGACCTCGGCGAGGAGCGGCGCGAGCGCGCCATGGCCGCGCTCGGCGGCCTGCCGGCCGACTACGTTTCGGCCGACGTCTCGCGCGCGCAGGACGTCGAGCGCTGCGTCGCCGCGACCGTGTCGCGTTGGGGCAAGATCGACGTGTTGTTCAGCAACGCCGGCAATTTCGGCGTTGTGGCCCCGATCGGCGACTACCCGGAAGACGTCTTCGATTCCGTCTATGCGGTGCACGTCAAGGGAGCGCTGCTGTTGTGCAAGTACGCCGTCGGTCGGATGAACGACGGCGGCAGCGTCATCATCACCTCGAGCATTGCCGGCATGCGCGGCGATCCGGGGGTCTACGCCTACATCACGGCCAAGCACGCCCAGGTCGGACTGATGCGCTGCCTCGCCAAGGAGCTGGCGCCGCGCCGCATCCGCGTCAACACCCTTCATCCCGGCCCGATCGACAACGCCTTCCAGGCGAAGGTCGAGGCCGACGTCGGCCGCATCATCGGCCGCGACGCGACGCAGTTCTTCAACGAAATGATCCCCCTGGCGCGGCATGGAACGGCCGACGAAATCGCCAAGGCGGCGCTCTTTCTCGCCTCCGACCAGAGCAGTTTCACGACCGGCGCCACCCTGATGGTGGACGGTGGGATGAGCGCATGAGCAAGGTCGGCCGCCACAACGCGACGCCTCGGGAGGGAAGCGACCAGGAATGAGCGACGCGCATCGATCTTCCGACCGCGGGCAGCGCCGCGCCAAAGCCGCAGCGCCGCCCGCTGCGGTCGATATCGGCGACCTCAGCGCCTATATCGGCTTTCACCTGCGCATCGCTCAGGACGCTTCGTTCCGCGCCTTCGCCCGCAACACGGGCCAGCAGGGCATCAAGCCCGGACGCTTCGCAGCCCTGATGGTGATCGGCCGCAATCCGGGAATCGGGCAAGGCGCTCTGGGGCAGACGATCGGGCGCGACAAGTCGACCATCACGCCGCTGATCCAGGATCTGCAACGGCTCGGGCTGATCGAGCGCCGTCCCTCGACCGACGACCGGCGCCGCGTTCACCTCTATCTGACCGACGCCGGCAAGACCCATCTGAGCCGCCTCAAGCGCTACGCCAGAGCCCACGACCGCAAGCTCGACGAGATCGTCGGCGCCGAGAAGGCGGGATTCCTCGAACTCTTGAGGAAGATCGCCAACGCGCTCGACTGAACGGGCGGCGATCGCGCACGCGAACGCACACCGGAGAAACAGCCATGTACACCGCGAGCTCCGCTTTCCTCGACTCGCTGCAGGAGGCGGGAGTCTCGTACGTCTTCGCCAATTTCGGCAGCGATCATCCCGCGCTGATCGAGGCGATCGCGGCGGCGCGCGCGCAGGGCCGTCCCGCTCCCTCGTTCGTCACCTGCCCCAACGAAATGGTGGCGCTGAGCTGCGCGCAGGGCTACGCCCAGCTCACCGGCCGCGCCCAGGCCGTCGTCGTGCACGTCGAGTGCGGAACCCAGGCGCTCGGCGGCGCCGTCCACAATGTGGCGCGCTGCCGCACCCCGGTGCTGATCTACGCCGGCATGTCGCCGGCCACCCAGGAGGGCGAGCTTCCGGGCGGGCGCAACGAATTCATCCACTGGCTGCAAGACGTCGCCGACCAGCGCGGCATCGTGCGCCAGTACATGAAGTACGATCACGAGATCCGCTCCAGCCGCAACGTGCCGCAAATCGTCCATCGCGCCCTGCAGATCGCGCAAAGCGACCCGAAGGGGCCCGTCTATCTCGTCAGCGCGCGCGAGACGATGGAGGCGGCGGCCGCGCCGCTGTCGACCGACGTCTCGCTGTGGCGGCCGATTCCGCCGACGCCGCTGCCCGAAGACGCGGTCGCGGAGATCGCCGAGGCGATCGCCGCCGCGAAGCGGCCGCTCGTCGTCACCTCTTATCTCGGCCGCAACGGCGCCGCGGTGGCGGAATTGACGCGGCTGTGCCGCGGCTTCGGCGTCGGCGTGCTCGAATCGGCGCCGAGCTGCATGAACTATCCGCATGACGACGATTTCTATCTCGGCAACTACTGGAACGAGCCGATCCAGAATCCCGTCCTGGCCGAGGCCGACGTCGTCCTGGTGATCGACAGCGACGTGCCTTGGATACCCAGCGTCAACGCGCCCTGCGCGCAGGCGGCGATCTATCATCTCGACGTCGATCCGCTCAAGGAAACGATCCCCCTCTGGTACATCAGGGCGCGCCGCTCGCTGCGCGCCGACGCCGGACTCGGCCTGCGGCAGCTCAACGAGCGTCTGGCGCGGCGGCCGGCAGACGGGTCGATCGTCGACGAGCGGCGGCGCCATTATCGCGAGCTGCACCGGCGACGCGCCGAGGAACTCGCGCGCCGCGAAGCTCCCGACGCCACGCGGATCACGCCGGAATGGCTGACCGCCTGCGTGCGGCGGGCGATCGGCGACGACGCGATTGTGCTGAACGAGGGGGTGACCAATTATCCCGCCATCACCAGTCACGCCGCGCGACGCCGTCCGGGCACGTTCTTCGCCAGCGGCGGCAGTTCGCTGGGTTGGAGCGGCGGCGCGGCGATCGGCATGAAGCTCGCCGCGCCCGAGCGGATGGTGGCGTCCTTGACCGGCGACGGCTCCTACATGTTCTCCGTGCCGTCGACGGTGCATTGGATGGCGCGCCGCCACCAGACGCCGTTCCTGCAGGTGGTCTACAACAACCGCGGCTGGAAGGCGCCGCGCTTCTCGGCGCTAGCCCTGCACGCGGACGGCTACGCCAGCCGCGCCGACGACCTCGGCCTGCGCTTCGACCCGCCGCCCGATTACGCCGGCGTCGCCGCCGCCGCGGGCGGCGCGCTCGCCATCGCCGTCAAGCGTCCCGAAGAGGTCGAGGCGGCTATCGCGCGAGCGGTGCGGGCGGTGCGCGAGGAGAAGCGCTGCGCGGTCGTCGACGCCTGGTTGGCCGACGACTGACGAGCGTCCGGAGAAATGGCAGCCGACTCGTGGGCGGCCGCTGGATGTATAGTCCCCGCATCGGCCTTGCGGCGCCGGCCGCGACCTCGCCCCGGCGCCGCCAGCCACGGAATGATCAGCGGGTCACCTTGGGAACGATCTTCAGGTAGCTGACGATCATCGTCGTGTCGTCCGTCAAGACGCCGATCACCGTCCTTTCGATCGCGTCCAGCGTGGACTGCTGAAATCCCGGAGAGTTCGGGTCCGTGTCGAAGTCGACTTCGATCACCAGCGTCTTGACCCACATCGCGTCTTCCCAGCTCCATTCGAACCAGGTTCGAGAGACGTTGCGAAGTTTCGACAAAGCCTCTCTGACGATTGCGATATTGCCCTTCATGTCACGGTCGCTCCCATGCTCGGAACGAACCCTATCACGGCGCCGGGGCGCGGCGCGAGCGACGCCGCCAGCCCTCACAGGCGCACGACCTGTCCCGTGCGCACGCTCTCGTCGGCGGCGAAGACGATGCGCAGCGAATTGAGCGCGTCTTCGAGATGCTCGCTCAGGTCGACCTCGCCGCGAATGGCGCGCAGGAACAGCCGCTGCTCGCGCTCGCACAGCTCCTGATGCCCAGGCTCTTCCTCGGTCGAGAGGATTTCGTCGGGACGAGCGAAGGCGCCCTCGGCGTCGAGCGCGGCGTGGTGGATGCGCAGCGCGTTGGTGCGCGTATGCATGTCGTGATCGGCCGAATGCGCCGCCTCGCCGGCCGCTTCCTCGGCGACGATCGAGACGCAGCCGTTGGGTCCGATCATGTCTTTGACGAAGAACGCGGTCTCGCTCATCATCGGGCCCCAGCCCGCTTCGTACCAGCCGACCGAGCCGTCCTCGAAGACGATGTGCAGATGGCCGTAATTGTACATCGTCGGCGCGATCTCGTCGGTCAGGCGCGCGCCGACCGCGTGCACCGCGACCGGGCGCGAGCGCGTCACCTGGCACATGATGTCGACGTAGTGCACGCCGCAGTCGACGATCGGCGAGGTCGAGCGCATCAGATTCTTGTGCACGGCCCAGAACGAGCCGGAGGATTGCTGGTTGAGGTTCATGCGCATCACCAGCGGCTTGCCGAGGGTGCGGCCGATCTCGACGAAGCGCGTCCACGAGGGATGGACGCGCAGGATGTAGCCGACCAGCAGCGCGCGCTTGGCCGCGCGCGCCGCCGCGACGATTTTCTCGGCCGCATCGAGCGTGTCGGCGAGCGGCTTCTCGCAAAAGACGTGCGCGCCCGCTTCCAGCGCCTGCAGCGCCATCGGCGCGTGGAATTCGGTATAGGCGGCGATCGCGACCGCGTCGGGCTTCAGCGCGGCGAGCGCGGCGGGAAGATCCTCGAAGCGCGGAACGCCGGCAAATTCGGCGTCGAGATCGCGGCGCGCGGCGGCTTTATGCGTGCACAAGCCGACGAGATCGAAGCCGTCGATCGACTTGTAGGCGCGCGCGTGGCTCGTCCCCATCGTTCCCAGGCCCACTGCGAGCACGCGCTGCTTGCGCGCCGACGTCGACAAATCCGGCTTCTCGCTCATCCCATCCCTCCCCGTCGTCAGACCGTGCGCGTCACCTTCATCAGATGCGGCGGCGCGTCGGGATCGCGCCCGCGCCGGCGCGCCGTCGCCTCCGCTAACCGATAGAACGCGTGCAGCGCCGGGATCGGCGTCAGCAATTCGTGCCCCGCCGCGGGCGCGACCAGCGTCGGCCAGACCGGGTGCGGCGCGACGTCGACGAGAAGCGGCGCCGCGCCGAAGGAGGCCAGACGGTCGATCGTCTCCAGCACGCCCGCTCGGGCTGCATCCGCCGGGACGAAGGCGATGACGGGAAAGCCCGGCTCGACGACGCCGGCGGGGCCGTGCAGGACTTCGGCCGAGGAGAACGCCTCGGCGTGGATCGCGCACGTCTCCTTGAGCTTCAACGCGGCCTCCGCCGCGATTCCCAGCGTCGCGCCGCGCCCGATCACATAGAGCGAGCGCGCCGCGGCGAGCGCGGCCACCAGCCTTTCGGGCGGCGGCGCGCAATTGCCGACGAGCTGGCCCGGCAAATCGCCGAGCGCGGCGCGTAAGTCGGCGTCCTCGCTCCAATGCGCGACCAGCGAGGCGCCGGCGACGAGCGAGGCGATCATCGTCTTGGTCGCCGCCACCGAGCGCTCTTCGCCCGCGTGCAGGGGCAACACCGCCGCGGCGTCCATTGCTACGGGCGAGGTCGCGTCGTTGACCAGCGCCACCGCGAAGGCCCCCGCCTCGCGCGCCGCGCGCTGCATGGCGACGATGTCGGGGCTGCGGCCGGATTGAGAAATCGTCACCGCGAGGGCGCCCCTCAGGCGCAGCGGCGCGTGGTAGAGCGAGGCGACCGAGGGGCCGAGCGAAGCGCAGACGAGGCCGAGGCGCAGCTCGACGAGATGTTTCAGGTAGAGCGCGGCGTGGTCGGAGCTGCCGCGCGCGATCGTCGCCACGACGTTGGGATCGCGCGCGCGCAAAGCGGCGCCGAGCTCTGCGACCGGCTCGGCGTTGGCGGCGAGCTGGCGCGCGATCGCCTCGCCGGCGCCGGCGATTTCGGCCGCCATAAACGTCCCGCTCATGGCGCCGTTCCCTCGGAGCGTCCGAGCCGGCCCGCCGAAAGCGTCAGTTCGGCGATGAAATCGTAAGTGTCGGCGCGATAGAAGGAGCGCGTGTATTCGACGCAACGTCCGTCGGCGAGATAGGCGATGCGATGGATGTCGAGCGCCGCCGAGCCCTCGGGAACGTCGAGCAGCGCGGCGTCGGCGGCGCCGAGCACCACCGCGCGCAGCCGCTGCAGCGCCCTGACCGGCAGCCAGTCGTGGGCGTCGAGCGCGGCGTAGAGCGATTCGCCGACGCGCGCGGGGTCGCCGATGAAGCGGGCTGGCACCGCGGCGCGCTCCATCGCCATCGGCACGCCGTCGGCGAGGCGCAGACGCGCCAGGCGGAACACGCTGTCGCGCGGGCTGACGCCGAGCATCATCGCCTCCTCGGGCGTCGGCAGGAACACGCCGCGCTCGATCTCGCGCGATGAGGCGACGAAGCCGCGCGAGCGCATGTCCTCGGTGAAGCTCGTCAGCCGGGAGAGCGCCTGTTCGACATGCGGGGCCTTGCGACGCACGAACGTGCCGGCGCCGTGACGCTGGAACAGCACGCCCTCTTCGACGAGGGCGGCGATGGCGCGCCGCAGCGTCGTGCGCGAAACATGCAGGATCTCCGCCAGCTCGCGCTCGCCGGGCAGGACGACGGCGCCGGCGAAGCGTCCGGAGGCGATTTCCCGCTTCAGCGTCGCCCCGACCGCCTCGAAGAGCGGTCCCGCCTTCCCGCGCGCCTCGCGAAGCTCGTTCATCCCCATCCTCCGGGCTAGAGGCGCCGCCGGCGCGGGACGAATCCGCGGCGGGCGCGTCTCGCCCCTGGACAAGAGGTATACATTTAGTTAAGCATGGAAAACAAGAGGTATCTAGTGGTATGCTCGCTCGCGAGCGTCCACGAGCTAAAGGGGGAAGCATGAGCGCGACGCGTGACCGCGACCCGGGCGGGGACGACGACGAGGCGCCGCTTCGAGGGCCGGCCCATCGACACCAGGAATTTCAACCCCGGGCGTGACGCCTGGCATCGGAGGAGTGAGCGATGAAATATGCGACTTCCATTCTGCGCGGCGGGGCGGCGCTCGCGGCGCTGCTGGCCGGGCTCGCGGCGGCTGAGGCCGGCTCGCTGAAGATCGAGAGTTGGCGCAACGACGACGCCGACATCTGGAACTCGAAGATCATCCCGGCGTTCAACAAGCACTACCCCGACATCAAGGTCGAGTTCGCGCCGTTGGCGCCAGCGGATTACAACGCCGCGCTCAATGCGCGCCTCGACGGCGGCGCCGCGGGCGACCTCATCACCTGCCGGCCGTTCGACGCTTCGCTCCAGCTCTACAACAAGCACCAACTCGACGGGCTCAACGACCTCAAGGGCATGGCCAATTTCTCCGACGTCGCCAAGGCCGCCTGGACCACCGACGACGGCAAGACGACCTTCTGCGTGCCGATGGCCTCGGTGATCCACGGCTTCATCTACAACAAGGACGCCTTCGCCAAGGTCGGCGCGAGCGAGCCCAAGACGATGGCCGAGTTCCACGCCGTGCTCGACAAGTTGAAGGCGGACGGGACCTACACGCCGATCGACCTGGGCACGGCCGACCAATGGGAGGCGGCGACCATGGGCTTCCAGAACATCGGACCCGACTACTGGCATGGCGAAGCCGGCCGCGCCGCGCTGATCGCCGGCAAGGAAAAGTTCACCGATCCGCAATACATCGCCGTGTTCAAGGAGCTCGCCTCCTGGGCGCCCTATATGGGCAGCGGCTTCCAGGCGCAGAAATATCCCGACAGCCAGAATCTGTTCTCGCTCGGCAAAGGCGCCATCTACCCCGCCGGCTCCTGGGACATTTCGACCTTCCGCGGCCAAGCCAAGTTCCCGATGGGCGTCTTCAAGCCGCCGCTGCCGGCCGGGGAGAAGGATTGCTACATCTCCGATCACGTCGACATCGGGATGGGCGTCAATTCCGCCTCCAAGAACAAGGACGACGCGAAGAAATTCCTGGAATGGCTGACGACGCCGGAATTCGCCACGCTCTACGCCAACGCGCTGCCCGGCTTCTTCCCGCTCAGCAAGGAGGCGGTCAAGATCGACGACGATCTGGCGGCGACCTTCGTGTCCTGGCGCAAGGAGTGCAAGTCGACGATCCGCAATTCCTACCAGATCCTGTCGCGCGGCACGCCCAACCTGGAGAACGAGTTGTGGAACGTCTCCGCGCAGGTGATCAACGGCACGTTGACGCCCGAGGCGGCGGGCAAACAACTGCAGGACGGCCTCGACAAGTGGTATAAGCCGGGCAAGTAACGGCGCGCACCGAACCCTTCTCCCGCCAAGCGGGAGAAGGTGGCCTTCGCGACAGCGAAGGCCGGATGAGGGCGTGCGCGGCCCGACTTCCCTCACCCTACCCTCTCCCGCAAGCGGGAGAGGGGATCAACGCCCGTCCCGGACCCCCATGGCCGAACCCGCATCGCAAGTCGTCGCCTACATGCCGCGCGCGCGCTTCCTCGGGCTGATGGCGCTGTTCCTGGGGCCGGCGGTCGCCGTCTACACCGCGCTGTCGATCTACCCGCTGCTGGCGACGATGGCGCTGTCGACCTATACGACCGATCAGAGCGGCGCTTATCACTTCGTCGGCTTTTCGAATTTCACCACGCTGTTCACCGACAACGACTGGTCGACGCCGTTCTGGCGCGCGCTGCGCAACAACCTCGTGTTCTTCGCCGTGCACATGGCGGTGCAGAATCCGGTGGGGATCGCGCTGGCGGGCCTGCTCAGCCTGCCCGGCCTGAAATTGAAGGCGCTCTACCGCACCGTCATCTTCCTGCCGACGATGCTCTCGGTGGTGATCGTCGGCTTCGCCTGGAACCTCATTCTTTCGCCGCTGTGGGGCGTCGCCGAAGGCGCGCTGAAAAGCGTCGGGCTCGGCGCCTGGTTCGCCCCCTGGCTCGGCCTGCCCTCGACCGCGCTGGTCACGCTGGCGCTGATCTCGGTGTGGCAGTTCGTCGGCATCCCCCTGATGCTGATCTACGCCGCGCTGCTCAACATCCCCGACGAACTGGTCGACGCCGCGCGGGTCGACGGGCTCGGGCACCTGCGCATCTTCCTCTACATCAAGCTGCCGCTGGTGCTGCCGACCATCGGCCTCATCTCGATCCTCACCTTTGTCGGCAACTTCAACGCCTTCGATCTCATCTATTCCGTCAAGGGCGCGCTCGCCGGGCCGAATTTCGCCTCCGACATCCTCGGCACGTTCTTCTACCGCACCTTCTTCGGCAACCAGTTGCAGCTCGGCAATCCGACCATGGGCGCGGCGGTCGCCACCACCATGTTCTTCATCATTCTCGCCGGCGTCAGCGCCTATCTCGTCATTCTGCAGCGGCGCATGAACCGCTACACCTTCTGAAGGAGCCGCGATGCTGCGCCAACGCGCCCAGACCTTCGGCGTCCACGCGATCCTCATCGCCTACAGCGCCATCGCGCTCGGGCCGATCCTGCTGGTGGTGATGAACTCGTTCAAGGCGCGCAGCGCGATCTTCGGCGCGCCGCTGGCGCCGCCGAACGGCGCCACCTTCTCGCTGATCGGCTACGCCAAGGTGCTCAGCGCCTCGCACGTCGGAATCTATTTTTATAACTCGATCGTGGTCACGCTTCTCAGCATGTTCTTCGTGCTGCTGTTCGGCGCGATGGCCGCCTGGGCGCTCACCGAATACAAGTTTCGCGGCTCGACGCCGCTGGCGCTGTTCCTGGCGATCGGCGTCATGGTGCCGATCCGGCTCGGCTCGGTCGCGATCCTGACGATGATGCGCGAGGCCGGCCTCAACGACACGCTGACCGCGCTGATCCTCGTCTACGTCGCGCAGGGCCTGCCGATGTCGATCTTCATCCTCAGCGAATTCGTCCAGCAGATCCCCAAAGACCTTCGCGACGCCGCGCGCTGCGACGGCGTGCCGGAGACGCGCATCTTCTTCGAGGTCATCGCGCCGCTGCTGCGCCCGGCGATCGCCACCGTCGCGGTCTTCACCATCGTGCCGATCTGGAACGACCTGTGGTTCCCGCTGATCCTCACTTCGAGCGATTCGACGCACACCATCACTCTCGGCGTACAGCAGTTCCTCGGCCAGTACATCACCGACTGGAACGCCGTGCTCGCGGCGCTGTCGCTGGCGATCCTGCCGGTCATCGCCATCTACGTCGTCTTCTCCCGCCAGCTCATCAGCGGCCTCACCGCGGGGGCGGTGAAGTGATGAGAAAGCGCGCGGCGCCCCGTGTTCACGTCATGGCCGGATTCGCCGACATAGGCGCCAAGGCGGGGAGCCCCCTTCTCCCCTTGCGGGAGAAGGTGTCGTCCCGAAGGGACGACGGATGAGGGGTTGCCGAAACATTCACGAGATCGGCGAGTTGCACGCCGTGCCTTGCGGCCCGGCGACCCCTCATCCGACCCGACTTCGTCGGGCCACCTTCCCCCGCAAGGGGGGAAGGGGCCGCGCTCACCGACCCTTGGCACGAGGTCCCTAGTCCATGGCCAACCTGCGCATCGAGAATCTCGCCAAGAGCTACGGCGAGACGCGCGTCCTCAGCGACATCGACCTGAGCGTCGACAACGGCGAATTCGTCGTGCTGGTCGGGCCGTCGGGCTGCGGCAAGTCGACGCTTTTGCGCATGATCGCCGGGCTCGACGCGCCGAGCGCCGGCGACATCTACATCGGCGACCGGCTGGTCAACAATCTCGCCCCCGCCGAGCGCAAGATCGCCATGGTGTTCCAGTCCTACGCGCTCTATCCCCATATGAACGTGCGCAAGAACATGACCTTCGGCCTGAAGTTCACCGGCGTCGGCCGCGAGGAGATGGAGCGGCGCGTCGGCGAGGCGGCGCGCATGCTGCAGCTCGAGCCGCTGCTCGAGCGCCAGCCGCGCGACCTCTCGGGCGGGCAGCGTCAGCGCGTCGCCATCGGGCGCGCCATCGTGCGCGAGCCCGACGTCTTCCTGTTCGACGAACCGCTCTCCAACCTCGACGCGGCGTTGCGCGTTTCGACGCGCGTCGAGATCGCGCGGCTGCACCGGCTGCTCAAAGCGACGATGATCTACGTCACCCACGATCAGATCGAGGCGATGACGCTGGCCGACCGCATCGTGGTGATGAACCAGGGCCGCATCGAGCAGGTCGGCAAGCCGCTCGATCTCTATTACGCCCCCGCCAATCTGTTCGTCGCCGGCTTCATCGGCTCGCCGGCGATGAATTTCTTCAAGGCCAAGGTCGACCGGATCGCTGAGGGCCAGGCGCACATCTCCGGCCCCGCGCTGACCTCCTTCGTCGCGCCGGCCGGCGCGGGCGCATTGAAGGAAGGCGCGGCGCTGATCGTCGGCGTCCGCCCCGAACACCTCGTCTCCCCCGCCTCCGGCGCCCTCGCCACCCGAGGCGCGGTCGAGCTCGTCGAACGCCTCGGCGAATCCTCCTTCGCCCACATCCGCCGCCCCGACGACGCGATGCTGATCGCCGAAATCCGCGGCAGGCTGACGCCGAAGGCGGGCGACGCCATCACGCTCGGCGCGGACTTGCGTGACGTGCACGTGTTTGATGAAGGGGGGCGAAGGGTGGAGGTGGGGGCGGGGTGAGGAGGAGTGCCACGCGGCGGCGCGGGCCGACGGGCGGCGGGTTCTATATTGGAGGTTATGCGGCGTCGCGCGATCCGCAAAGCGCTACGCAATTTGCTGCCACCTTATAATTGGCGAACGCCGGCAATGCTAACTTTAGGATTCTGTGGGGCAAAATATCGCATAAAAGCAGATACGGACACAGTTCTTCCTTTGATTGTCCTATCGTGTAATAGTTGCAATAACGTCGTAAACCCTCTGGATGTATCTGTGGAAAATGCGATTGCCGTTGCCTCATGTATCGAAATCACAAGACTGTTGCTTGCTTCGTGAAGGGGTCGCAGAAAACCATCGTTGAGTGAGATAATAATGTTGGGCGCTTCCGGTTTCGGAACTGATCGCCACAATGTCGCTGCGCGATCTAAAATAGTTTCCGGCTTTAAGTCGATCGACCCACACAGAATGAATCCAAAAATTTGATCTGTTGACTTGCTTAATTGGTCAAACTCACTGTTTTTTGTGCCCGCCATCTCGGGTAAAGTTCCATAGGATCGGGGAGAAACGACCTTCCCGAAACCGAGCCCGTGGTCAGACGCTTCGGCACGGCGTCGCAATCGCTTGACGGAGCCGATCTTTCCGAACGCGTCAGCTAGCGTTTGTGAGTTCAGCGAACTCTTGACCTCGCCAACTGCAATTACCCCTTCACACGGATAGTATGTCGCTTCGGGCGTCTCGTTCACGCAGAATATCGGACATAAACCATGCTCGTAAAGAACGACATCCTGCTGAAGGCTTTGACCACCGTAAGAGTCAAAAACTAGGCCGCTACCCACGCCAGTCACACTTGGCAGCAGCCGCCGAAATTGTTGCCTTGCTGGGTGCTCTTTGGCGGCTCCGATCAGACCTGGCGATCCCGATTGTCCCGCATCATCGAATTCGAACACTAGACGCTTGGCTGCACGATTGACAAAGTCGATCGGGTCAAATTGGCTGCTCATAGAAATCGCCTCCATTCTCCGGGGCTCCGAGCTGACCGCCAATCACCATGAATTTTCGCTGATAAGCTTAGCCCAGACTGCATGCACACCTATGACGCAAGCCCGCACATCATGAAACTGATTGTCGATTTTTACAACGATACGCGAGGAAGAGGCGCCTATTGGACCGGCACCAAGGGGACTTGCTCCGAGTGCGCCACTGTATGTTTGCTGTACTTCGGCGTTTGCGGCTCCCCATAGGTTTGTCCGCCTTCGTTTTGGATCGAGAATCATATGCTTTGATGCGTTGGCGATATCATAGGTAATCGCGAAATTCTTGTCTAAGGCCTCAAGCTCTTGTTGCAATTGATTTACCATTACGGGCATTACGGGGACAGGATACGAATTACCCACTTTCTCGACCCGCAATCGGCTCCCGACCTTCTAGACCAGCCCCACCCCTCCCCGTCGCACACCAAGCCGTCGACCTCATGGAAGCATGAACTTCCGAAGTTTTGCGGCTGTCAATGGCCTTCGGCCGCCGGAGCACGGCACGGATTTCAGGTTAACGGCGTGCCCCAAAATTCGAGTTCCCGCCCTTGTTGGCGTCGCGATGGACCTCCAGGAATGATCGCCGCGGCGAAAAATGCTCGGGGACCGAGTCTTGA
>JBEKLU010000045.1:0-35712 GCA_050010035.1 Roseiarcus sp. | reverse complement strand
TCCACGCTTCCTTCAGACGGTCCCTCGCGGTTCCGCCCTTGCGCTTCGCTCGTGCTTCACCTCCATCAGGTTGCACAGGGGACTTTCACCCCCAGGACGCCGGACATGCCCGGCACACATGGCGCGCTTTCAGCGCGCCGCCTCCGGCGGTCGACGACCATTGACAGCGTCAAAACTTCGGAAGTTCATACTTCCATGAGGTCGACGGCTTGGTGTGTGGCGGAGAGAGGCGGGGCGGCTCCGGTCGAGAAAGTCTGGTGCCGACTGAGGATCGCCAAATTGTGCAATTCGTATCCCCGTAAAGCCGTAAAGCCAGCCTTGTGCCCCCTCCGCCAACGATTTACTGGCTCTGACGTCACGCGGACGGCTTTCCCGCCCACTCTTCCTTGAACGGCTTGATTTTTTTCCGCCTGACAAGCTTCTTGTGGTCAAGGGCGATTTGACCCGCTTGCGACTTTACCCAAGCTTCTTCACGTAGACGATTCCGATAGTCGAAATCATCCCCATGCTCTTCCACCAAAGCGTTTACGTCATCAACGATATCCGCAACTATCGCGCCGATTGCCGTGCGAAATTTCTCTCTCGCGGGTTGCTTCCGAACAAATACCTCAGGATGCGAAGACAGCTCCGTCGCCAGCTCGTCGGACTCCAATATCAACCGAACAGCATACAGGATAAAATATCTCGCCAGCACGTGCTTACCAAACAACGTATTCCTTATTTTCGGAACGGTCTTTTGAATTGATTCCATGATTGTTTGACACATAACGATATGATCCGCCGTTACATCCTTTCTGCCAAACAAATCAGAATATTTCTCCTCAAACACTTGATATTTCTTGTGGGTATTCCATGGTTCCTTTAAGTCAAATGCCATGAGATACAGCCCAGCAATCTCATTTGAGATAATTGTTCCGCCGCCGTTCGCTTCTCCTCGCTTAATTTCGAATTGGTATTGATTCTTGTAATTCTTCAGAAATTCATTTTGAAGACGAATCTGAATTGGGTTGTTGGACTTGAAGTCCCTCGCCTTCACACCATTTTGGTTGTTTGATTTCTCAGTGATCGATGCCGCGAGAGGAGACTGCGGGTCCATCTTGATGAATTTCACGAGAACCTTAAGATCGTCAGTTATTTTAGCACGGTTTTCGTATAGGGCGCTCAAACTCTGGCAACCGTTGACAACAAAATAGTCGCGTACCGTGATAGCGTCGCTTGATACGTCAAGTTCCGCCGCTATAACCGTAATTCCATTGTGGAACAACGGAAAATTGCGATGTGACGATTGATCCGCAATCGACTTTACAATATCTTTATTAACTTGCGTCTTTCCTAGAGGACCACGCACGTTGAATGTAAACAACGATTGATCAGCAATCCCTCCCAAAGCGACTAATTCTTTTGCCATGAGCGGCGCTATTATCGCCCTCGTGTTTGCGTCAATAATGTACTCCGCATACTTTATTCCTTGAATGTTAAACGACGCCGGCGGGTGCATCGGCGGATTTCGTTCATCAGAACAGTATGTGGATGTTAACACGGTCCTTCCGACGTAATTTATTTTCTTTGCAGTTGCCAAGAAATCACTACCGTTCGCATCAATGTCAACATTGGATACGAATTCACCATGCACTTCGTACGTAAGAATCCTAGACAGTAAATCTAGCCTCTTTACTAAACTCGCGACTTGAGCAGAACCGGCAGATTTTATAAGATTTGGCATTACGGGGACATGATACACATTGCCGAATATCAACATGCCCAATCCATTCATGGCGCCGCCAATGACGCAATTCGTATCATGTCCCCATGAATCATGAATCCCCATGAATCATGAATCCCCATGAATCCATGAATCCTGGCGATGCCGCGCGCGGCGGAAATCGGGACCGAAAACGGCGCCCAAGCCGTTGAAATTCCCGGGGGGTGGGACACGGATAGGCTTTTGGCGATCCGTCGCTCGCGACGGGACTGCGGGGGAATTGCAAGCGCCCCGTCAACCGCGCAACTTCGCGGCTACTCACCCCGGCCCCTCACCCTGCCTCTCCCCACGAAGACGCGGGGAGAGGGGAAGAACGGCGCCGCCCTACCTCCCCCCCGCCACATCGAGGATCGCCCCGGTCACATACGAGGCGGCGTCGTCGAGCAGCCAGACGATCGCTTCGGCGACTTCCTCGGGCCTTCCCGGCCGGCCCAGCGGCGTCGCCGCGCCGACCCTGAGCGCGCGGTCGGGCTCGCCGCCGCTGGCGTGGAGCTCGGTGTCGATCATACCCGGCCGGACGGCGTTGACGCGCACGCCCTCGGCCGCCAGCTCCTTGGCGAGGCCGAGCGTCAGCGTATCGATCGCGCCCTTCGAGCCGGCGTAATCGACGTAGAGGCCGGGCGAGCCGATGCGCGACGCAGCCGACGAAACCAGCACGATCGAGCCGCCGGCGCCCCCTAAGCTCTTCGACATCCGCCGCGCCGCCTCGCGCGCCGTCAGGTAGGCCCCGAGCACGTTGACCTCGAACACTTTGCGCATGCGCTCGGCGCTCATGTCGACGAGGCGCGCCGCGGGCGCGACGACGCCGGCGTTGACCACGACGCCGCGTAAGGGCCCGAGCGCGCGCGTCACGGCCTCGAACAGCTCGACGACGTCGTCCTCGTCGGCGACGTCGCCGCGCAGCGCCACCGCCTTGCCGCCGACGCGCGCGATCTCCTCGACGACGTCGTGCGCCGCGGCCTCGTCGTGCACATAGTTGACGCCGACCGACCAGCCGCGCACGCAGGCGAGCAGCGCCGCGGCGCGCCCGATGCCGCGCGAAGCGCCGGTGATGAGGATCGCTTTGGTCTCGCTCATGGCGAGACTTTGCTATCTTGTTCCGCTCATGGCAAGCGGCGTGCGCGAGGCCGAGGCGCGGATCGCCGCGATATTGGCGGCGTAGGCGGCCGGGCCGCCCTTGAACGCCGCCGATCCCGCCACCAGGACGTTCGCGCCGGCGCCGACGACCAGCGGCGCGGTCTCCGCCGTGACGCCGCCGTCGATCTCGATGTCGATTCTGCGGGCGCCGATCATGCGCTTGACGCGCGCGATCTTTTCGACGACCGCGGGGATGAACGCCTGGCCGCCGTAGCCGGGATTGACCGTCATCAGCAGGACGAGGTCGAGCCGGTCGAGCACGTATTCGATCGTCTCGGCGGGCGTGGCGGGATTGAGCGAAACGCCGGCCTTCTTGCCCAAGCCGCGGATCACCTGCAACGTGCGGTCGAGGTGCTTGCAGGCCTCGACATGGACGGTGATGACGTCCGAGCCCGCCTTGGCGAAGGCTTCGAGGTACGGGTCGGCCGGCTCGATCATCAGATGGCAGTCGAAGGTCTTTTTCGAGTGCGGACGCAGCGCCGCGACGACCGGCGGGCCGAAGGTGATGTTGGGGACGAAATGCCCGTCCATCACGTCGAGATGGATCCAATCCGCGCCGGCCGCATCGATGGCGCGCACCTCCTCGCCGAGCTTGGAAAAATCGGCCGACAGGATCGACGGCGCGATGAGAACCGGCAGCGTCATTCGCTCTTCTCCTGTTGCTTGAGAGCCGCGGCTCCGGCGGATGTCCTCGGCTTCGATGGTCGTGAGCCGATCGATTGTCAAATCGGTGCCGGGCGCGGCGAGGCGCCTCAGGCGGCGGCCTTGCCGAGCTTGGCGCGCCAGCCCGGGAACAGCGCGTCGGCGTCGTGCGGGAAGCTCTCGAAGGCGCGCGCGAATTCCCGATGCTCCTTGGCGAATTCCACCGGGTCGGCGCCGGAGCGCCAGCATTGTTCCGCCTGGCGCAGCGACAGCGCGCCCGCCGCGCCGCCGTCGATATGGCCGAAGGCGCCGCCGCCCGCCGTCATGATCAGGTTGGAATGGCCGAGGTTCTTGAAGAAGCCCGGCATTCTCAGCGCGTTCATGCCGCCGGAGATGATCGGCGTAGTCGGATTCACGCCCAGCCATTCCTGGTGGTAGAACGGCCCGTCGGCGCTGTCCTCGGTGAGCATATAGGCGATCGCGCGGTCGGCGGCCTCGCCTTCCATCTTGCCGTAGCCCATCGTGCCGGTGTGGATGCCCGAGGCGCCCTGCAGCCGCGCCATCTTGGAGAGGACGAAGGCGGTGTAGCCGCGCTTCGAATTCGGCGAGGTCACCGCGCCGTGGCCGGCGCGGTGATAGTGCAGGTACTGCTTCGGGAATCCCCGGCGCGCCGTCGTGATCGCGGCGGGACCGGCGACATAGCCGTCGACCAGGAAGGCGATATGGTCGGCGTTGTCGGCGAACGCCTCGAGGATGTATTCGCCGCGCGCGATCATTTCATAATGATCGTCGGCGGTGATGTTGAACGAAAACAACTTGGCCTGGCTGGTCTTGTCCTGGGCGCGGCGCATGGCGTCGTTGACCGCGCGCACCGTTTCCTTGAACGGCGCGAAGACCTGGTTGCCTTGCGGCTCGTCGTTCTTGATGAAATCGCCGCCCAGCCAGAAATCGTAGCAGGCGTCGGCGAAGGGCTGCGGCCTGAGGCCGAGTTTCGGCTTGATGATCGTGCCGACGATGAAGCCGCCGTTCACCACCGGACGGCCGAGCACGCGCCACAGGTCCTTGATGGTGGTCGCAGGGCCGTCGAACAATTTGAGATAGGCCGGCGGCACGTAGAAATCGTGCATCTTGGCGTATTCGACATCGCCCATGCCCTGGTTGTTGCCGATGGTCAGGGTCAGGAAGGAGGCGATCATCGCCCGCCCGTCGATGACGTTGCGGTCGAACAATTCGATTGGGTAGGCGATCTTCGTGACCTGCTTGGCCTCGTCGATTTCGTACACGAGCGCATCGACGCCGCGCGTGAAATCGTCGGTGGTGGAGACTTCGACATTGGTGCCGGTGGAGGATTCGGCCGCGAAGTGCGCCGCCGTCTGGAGGTAATTGCCGAAGCCAGCCTTGGGCTTCATGATGTAGGCGCACAGGACGTGGCGGCCGCCTTCGATCAGCTGCTTTTCCGTGAGCTTCAGATTGGCGTAGCGATCTGACTGATCCATGATTCCATCTCCAATCGTTTGGCCGTCGTCGAACGGCCGCGTTGCGGGCGGGCTCGTTGTCGTCCGCCGCGAAACGGCGGAGCGTGAACCCCTCCTCAGGGCGTCAGCGTCGCCGCCGTGGCGACGACCGCTTCGACGGTGATGCCGAAATGCTTGTAGAGATCGGACGCCGGAGCGCTGGCGCCGAAGCCCGGCATGCCGACGAAGGCGCCGCGTTCGCCGATCCAGCGATCCCAGCCGAATCGGCACAGGGCTTCGATGGCGATGCGCGGCGCCGTTCCCAGCACTTCGCGCCGGTAACTTTCGGGCTGGGCCTCGAACAGGTCCCAGCACGGCATCGACACGACCGCCGCGCGCTTGCCGAGCTTATGAAGCGCGGCCGCGGCTTCGACCGCGAGCGCGACTTCCGATCCCGTCGCGATGAGGGTCAGATCGCGCGGGCCTTCGGCTTCGCGCAGGACGTAGGCGCCGAGCGCGCATCTGTTGACCTCGTGCGCCTTGCGCAGTGTCGGCAGGTTCTGGCGCGAAAGGATCAGCGCGGACGGCGTCTCGCTCGCCTCGAGCGCCAGCTCCCAGCATTCGGCCGTCTCCACCGCGTCGCACGGGCGGAACACGTGCAGGTTCGGCGTCGCGCGCAGCATCGCGACATGTTCGACCGGCTGATGGGTCGGGCCGTCTTCGCCCAGGCCGATGGAATCGTGGGTGAGGACGTAGATCACCTGCTTGCCCATCAGCGCAGAAAGACGGATGGCGCCGCGCGCATAGTCGGAAAAGACGAGGAACGTTCCGCCGTAGGGAATGAACCCGCCGTGCAGCGCGATGCCGTTCATCGCCGCCGCCATGCCGAATTCGCGGATGCCGTAGCGCACGTAGCGGCCCGAGAAATCGCCCGCGGTCAGCGACGCCATGCCCTTGGTGATCGTCAGGTTGGAATGGGTGAGATCGGCCGAACCGCCCATGGTCGTCGGGATCGTGGCGTTGACGACTTCGAGCGCCATTTCCGAAGCCTTGCGCGTCGCCACCGACGGGGCCTTGGCGACGAGGCCGGCCTTGAACTCGGCCATGCGCGCGGAGAACTCCGCCGGGATTTCGCCCGAGAGGGCGCGCTGGAAGCGCTCGCGCTGCGGGCTGGCGGCGAGCCGCGCCTCCCACAGCTCGTGCTGGCGCCCGGCGCGTCGGCCGGCGGCCCGCCAGGCGGCGAGGCACTCGGCGGGAATCTCGAAGGGCGGCCACGGCCAGCCGAGATTGGCCCGCGCCGCTTCGATCTCGGCCGCCCCGAGCGGCGCGCCGTGGGTCGATTCCGATCCCTGCTTGCCGGGCGCGCCGAAGCCGATGGTGGTGCGGCAGGCGATGAGGGTCGGGCGCGACTGTTTCTTGGCGGCGTCGAGCGCCGCTTTCACCGCGCCCGAATCGTGACCGTCGACCGCCAGCGTGCGCCAGCCGGAGGCCTCGAAGCGCGCGCGCTGATCGGTGCTGGTCGACAGCGTCGTGGCGCCGTCGATCGTGATCTTGTTGTCGTCCCAGAGCACGATGAGCCGGCTCAGCTTCAAGTGCCCGGCGAGGTCGATCGCCTCCTGGCTGACGCCTTCCATCAGGCAGCCGTCGCCGGCGATGACCCAGGTGTGGTGATCGACGAGCTCGGCGCCGAAACGGGCGGCCATCGCGCGCTCGGCGATCGCCATGCCGACCGCCGTCGCCAGGCCCTGGCCGAGCGGCCCGGTCGTCGTCTCGACCCCAAGCGCGTGGCCGTATTCGGGATGCCCCGCCGTTATCGCGCCGAGCTGGCGAAAGCGCTTGATCTCGTCGATGGTCATGTCGGGATAGCCGACGAGGTAGTGGATCGCGTACTGCAGCATCGAGCCGTGCCCGGCCGACAGCACGAAGCGGTCGCGGTCGGGCCAATAGGGCGCCGCGGGATCGAATTTCATCACCCGCGTGAACAGCGCCGTGGCGACGTCGGCCATGCCCATCGGCATGCCGGGATGCCCGGACTTGGCGCGCTCCACCGCGTCGATCGCCAGGAAGCGCACCGCATTGGCCATGACCGCGTGCGAGACCGCCGGCGTTATCGTCTTTTCCATCGCGTTCATGAACAGACCTTTCCGCGTTGTTCGTTCACATCGCGCGCCGACGGCGCTCGACGAGTTTCAGGATCATCGGCGTCAGGATGAGCTGCATCGCGATGTCGAGCCTGCCGCCGGGAATGACGATCGAATTGGCGCGGCTCATGAAGCTGCCGTCGATCATGGAGAGCAGATAGGGAAAGTCGATGCCGCGCGGATTGGCGAAGCGGATGACCACCATCGATTCGTCGGGCGTCGGAATCCAGCGTGCGATGAACGGATTGGAGGTGTCGACGGTCGGCACGCGCTGGAAATTGATGTTCGTCTCCGAGAATTGCGGACAGATGTAGGTGAGGTAGTCGGGCATGCGCCGGAGGATGGTGTCGGTCACCGCCTCGGTCGAATAACCGCGCGCCGAGCGGTCGCGAAACAGCTTCTGAATCCATTCGAGATTGATGACGGGAACGACGCCGATCTTCAGGTCGACGTGCTGGGCGATGTTCACCGTTTCGGAGACGACGCAGCCGTGCAGGCCCTCGTAGAAGAGGAGGTCCGATCCAGGTTCGAATTCGCGCCACGGCGTGAACGTGCCGGGCGGACAGCCGTGGATTTCGGCTTCCTCCGCGTCGTGGACGTAGGTGCGCGTCTTGCCGCCGCCGGTGGCGGCGTATTCGGCGAAGGTCTTCCCCAGCTCTTCGAGCAGGTTCGCGTCGGCGCCGAAGTGGCTGTAGTGGTTGTCGCCCTTCTTCGCCGCCTCCTTCATCTGCTCGCGCATCTCCATGCGGTTCCAGCGGTGGAAGGCGTCGCCCTCGATGTAGACGGGCTCGACCTTCTCGCGCCGAAAGATCTGCTCGAAGGTGCGCTTGACCGACGTCGTGCCGGCGCCGGACGACCCGGTGATCGCGATGATCGGATGCTTGAGAGACATCGGGCTTTCCCCCAGAATTGAACGTCAGTTGCGCAACAGGCCGCGCTTGCCGAAAAGCGGCGAGCGTTCCGCGGAGTGGTCGCCTTCGAGAAAATAGCGCTTGACCCGCTCGACCTTGTCGGTCGAACCGAAGATGAAGGGCGTGCGCGCGTGCAGGCTCGTCGGCGCGATGTCGAGGATGCGATTGACGCCGTCGATGGCCAGCCCGCCCGCCTGCTCGACCAGCATGGCGATCGGATTGGCCTCGTAGAGCAGCCGCAGCCGCCCTTTGGCGAAGCCGGCGCGCGCGTCGTCGGGGCAGAGATAGACGCCGCCGCGCACCAAGATCCAGTAGGCGTCGGCCACCGTCGAGGCGAACCAGCGCATATTGAAATTCTTGCCGCGCGGCCCTTCGTCGCCCATCACGCAATCGTCGATATAGGCGCGCACCGGCTCAGGCCAATGGCGCGAGTTCGACGCGTTGATCGCGAATTCGGCCGAGCCCTCGCGCACTTGAAGATTCAGCCGCGAAATCCGGAACGTCCCGGTGTCCGGGTCGAGCGTCGCCGCCTGCGTTCCCGCACCGGTGGTGAAGACCAGACAGGTCTGCGGCCCGTAGACGACGAAGCCCGCGGCGCGTTGGCGATTGCCCGGCTGCAGGAAATCCTGGGCGCTCGCGCCGCCGCCCGCCGGGGCGTCGAGCACCGAAAAGATCGAGCCGACCGCAACGTTGGCGTCGATATTGGACGATCCGTCGAGCGGATCGAGCGCGACCAGCGCCTCGCCGTCGGGATCGAGCATCGTCGGCGCGTCGCGCGCCTCGGTCACCAAGGCGCGCGCGCCGCAGCCGCGCAAACCCTGCTCGAACGCCTTTTCGGCGAAGCAGTCGAGCGCCTTCTGGGCGGCGGCGTCGAGATCGGCGGCGCCGGCTGCGGCCTCCGGCCCCCCGGCCAGCCGGCCGCGTCGAACGATCTGCGACACCGGGATCGCGACCCGCGCGATCGCCTTCACGACGCACGCCAGTTCGGGCTTCGCGTGGCGATCCAGGTACTCGCCCACGTCCTGACCCAACGTTTCGAATTCGGTCATGGCTCCCCCCTTCCCGCCTCCCGGCCGGCCTCGTCGGGCCAGTTGCTTGACATATGCGAATATGACGACTTGCACCTCAAATGAAACTGACTTATTTTTGAATTGTATTAGAAAATTTTGAATATCTCGCAGAGGACCGTCGCCATTCGCACTTTGACGCTGCAACAAATTCAGACGCTGAAGGCCATCGCCGAGGCCGGCTCCCTGGTCGGCGCCGCGACCCATCTCAACATGACCCCGGCGGCGCTCTCCGCGCGGCTCAAAGGGCTGGAGGGCGCGGTCGGATTGCCCCTGTTCGACCGCACGTCGGCGGGCTTGCGCCTCAACCCGGCGGGGCGGGTGGCGCTCGAATCGGCGGCGGGAATCGAACGCGCGGTGCGCGAATTCGTCGAGGCGATGCACGCGGTCAAGACGGGCCAGGGCGGCCGGCTGTCGGTCGGCGCGGTCTCCACCGCCAAGTATTTCGCGCCGCGCCTGATCGCCGCCTTCCTGGCGCGTCATCCCAAGCTCGAATTGCGCTTCCTGATCGGCAATCGCGCGCAAACGATCGAGTCGCTGAAGACCATGGACGTCGAAATTGCGCTCTCCGGACGCCCGCCGGCCGACCTGCCCACCGCCAAGGTCCCGCTCGGCCCGCACCCCTACGTCATGATCGCGCCGCCAGATCATCCGCTCGCCGGCGCCGGCCGCATCGTCCGTCAGCAATTGGCGGGCGAAGCGTTTCTCTTTCGCGAACCGGGTTCGGGAACGCGCTCGCTGTTCGAGTATTTCATCGGCGACACCGAGATCCGGCGCGTGCAACTCGGCATGGAGCTCGGCTCCAACGAGACCATCAAGCAGGCGGTGATGGCCGGGCTCGGCATCGCCCTGATCTCCGCCCATACGATCGACGCCGAACTCGCCGACGGACGGCTCGTCTGTCTCGACGTCGAGGGCTTGCCGATCGTCCGCCAGTGGTTCGTCATGCACCGCACCGACCGCCCGCTATCGCCGGCGGCGAGCGCGTTCCGCGATTTCGCCGAGGCTCAGGGCGCCGATTTTCTGCCTCGAGGCGTCGGCGCAGGCGAGGGCGGCCTTGCGCGCAAGGCCGGCTGAGGCGTTCGCGGCGCGGCCTCGCGCTCGACCTACCAGGCGCGGAACGCGCGCGCCACCCGCTGGAGGAATCGCGCGCGCTGCGGCGCCGTGGTGAAGTTCATGTCGTAGTGCGCGAGGTAGTCGAAGCGCCCGCCGGGGGCGATCACCCCGCCGATATTGTGTTTGACGAAGCGACGCGGCGGATCGCCCTTCAGCGCGATGTGGCGGCGGCTCTCGCCGTAGGTGCACACCGCGGCGAGCCGCTTGACGTTCCACAGGATCGGATGAAACAGGTTGTTCTCGTCGATCTTGAAACTCACGCCGGGCAGGAAAACGCGTTCGAAAAAGCCGTGCAGGATCGCCGGAAGGCCGTCGAACCACACGGGGAAGACCAGCGCCAGCGCGTCGGCGGCGAGCACCCGCTCGACATAGGGGAGCACCTCCGCCCGGTTCTTCGAAACGTCGAGATAGTCGAGGAGCGTCGCGCGCGACAGCACCGGATCGAACTTTTCGGCGTAGAGATCGAGATCGTCGACCTCGTGGCCGCGCGCGCGCAAGGTCTCGACGACGCGCCGGTGCAGCGCCGCCACGAAGCTGGTCTCCACGGGGTGCGCGAAGAGAACGAGGATGCGCATCGCTCAGCCCCCCGCCCCGGCGAAGCGCCACTTTCTCGAACCGCCGCGACGTTCCGGGGCGACGAGAATGGCGATTTGCGGCGCATCGTTCAGCAGCCCGAGAATGCGGTCCTCGATCATGCGATCGGCGTTGGTCACGCGCTGGCGCAGATGCCTGAGTTCGAGCCACGATTCGATCAGGAACGTCTCCACGTATCGGCCCTCCAGCACGGCATCCTCGAAAACTCCCCACGCGAACGCGCCGTCGCGCTTGCGTTCGTGCCCCATCTCCTCGAGCGCCGCGAGGAACTCGGACCGGTTCTTCGAGTCGACGCGGTATTCGACGCTCACCAGGACCGGCCCTTGATCGTTCTCGACCTTGAGCGTGAAAGGCGGAACCTGCCAGTGCAGCGACGGGCTGAGGTCGAGCTGGGCGGCGGTCTGAAGTTTCCAGCTCCAGGTCAGCGGAATGGCGAGGATCGCGCCGGCCGCCGCGACGAATTGCGCCGTGGGAAGGCCCGCCATCGCCGCGACTTTTCCCCATACCGCGCTCCCCACCGTCATGGCGCCGAAGATGACGGTGAGGAAGATCGAAAGCCCGCGCCCGCGCACCCAATCGGGCAGGGCCTCCTGGGCCGAAACGTAAAGGCTCGCCAGGACGACGATCCACGAACCGCCGGCGAGGAACGAGGCGCCTAGGGCGAGCAACGGCCCGCGCGCCAGCCCGAACAGGACGAGCGCGATCGCCGTCGCGATCGACCCGAGGGCGACGACGCGGTCGGGGCCCAGCTTGTCCTTGAGCCGGTTGATGGCGAACGAACCCGCGATCGCGCCGGCGCTGATCGCGCCGAGCAGAACGCCGTAGAATTCCGGCCCCTGGCCGATCTGGCTGCGGGCGATGAGCGGCAGCAGCGCCAGATAGGCGCTGGCGAACGGGTAGATCGCGACCGTGCGAACCATCGTCGCGCGCAGCGGCTGATTGTTCGCGGCGTGGCGGAAGCCGGTGCGGACCGCGCTGGTCAGCCGTTCCGCCGGCAGGCTTTCCGCGCTCCGTCGCGGCGAACGCCACCAGACCAGGGCCGCGATCGCCGCGAGGTTGCTCGCCGCGAACGCCCAGAACGGCGCCGCCATTCCCAATTCGACGATCGCCAGGCCGCCCAGCGCCGGGCCGACCACCCGGCTGATGTTGTAGCCGACGCCGCCGGCGGCGATGGCCGCGTCCAAGTCCGACCGGGGCACCAGGGCCGGCGTGATCGACAGCCAGGCCGGCGCGTTCAGCACCCAGGCGCTGCTCAGCACGAACGTCGTCGCCAACAACGAGAACGGCGTCGCCAGATCGAGGAAAACCAACGCGCCGAATGTCGCCATCAGCGCCGCTATCGCGCTCGAGACGACGATGAGAAACCGGCGCGCGTCGATGACGTCCGCGAGCGCGCCGGCCGGCAAGGTGAACAGAAACATCGGCAAGCTGGTGGCGATCTGCACCGACGACACGGCCAACGGATCCGCGTTGAGCGTCGTCATCAGCCAGCCCGAAGCGGTGTCGTACATCGCGATGCCGATCAGGCCGATCGTGCTGGCGATCCATATCACCGTGAACGGCAGGTGGCCGAACGCGCCCCACGGCGAGGGGTCGGGCGCTTGCGACGTCGCGGAGGAATTCGCTTCCATGCTCACGGCAACCTCGGCGGCGTCCGCCGCCAGCCGCCCTTGCGAAGGAGAATTCCCGCTCGAAGACCGGCGCCCCCGGTTGCGAATTCCTTCCTGGCGGAAGTCAATGTGGCGGCGCCCGAAATCGCGGTCAATGCGACAGAAGCGTGAATCGGTCCGAACGCAGCAGCAAGTCTCTCGTCACGCCGCCGAACACCCACTCGCGCAGTCGGCTGTGGCCGAAAGCGCCAGCGACGATCAGGTCGGCCCCCTGCTCGCGCGCCACCGCCGTCAACCGGCTCGCGTCGTCGCCCCTCGAGGCCGTCACGAGGGGCTCCGCGGCGACGCCGTGGCGGCCGAGCCAGGCTGCGACGTCCTCGAGACGAAAGCGCGCCGCCTCCAATTCGGCCTGGCCGACGATCGCGACGACCGCGACGCTGGCGGCCGCCTTCAGGAACGGCAGCGCGTCGAAGACGGCGCGGCGCGCCTCGGGCGTCTCTTTCCAGCCGACGACGGCGCGTTCGAGATTGAAATGCTTCGCGGACGGCGGCGCCACGAGAACCGGCCGCCCGACGCGCATCAAGAGATCGCCGACGTCGATGTGGGTCGAAGGATGGGAGAACGCGCCGCCACGGTCGAAGTCCGTGACGACGAGGTCGGCGCTTCGCGCCTCGTTGGCGATATAGTCGGACAGCGGGCCGAGCTCCATCTTCGCACGCCATTGCAGGTCGCTGGCCCGTCCGTCGAGCGCGGCGCGAAATTCGGCCTCGAGAGTCTCGACTTCGTCGCGAAATTCTTCTTCCTCCTGTTCGATCAACTCTTCGGGAACAAGTCCGCCGGTGAACATGAATTGCATGGGTTGTCGGGTCGCGACGCCGACGACGCTCGCCTGAAACCGCTCCGCCAGAGCGCCCGTAACGGCGAGAAGATCGGCGTTCGATCGTCCGAGCCGCAGACACACCATCATGGTCGCAAAAGTCACAGCCAAGATCTCACCCTCTGGCGAACGCCCGGGATATCGGCGGAACGACGAGGGAACATCTGCGCGGGGGTCGGCGCCGGCGCTTTGATCTGGGTCAAAGTGCGCTCCCCGGCGACCCGGCGGCGCCCGCTGAAGTTGACGCGGACCGAGCCGGGCGGCTACAGGTCAGCGGCCTCGCCTCGGCGCGGCCGCGATTATGGAAAATGTCCATGAAAGTCGACGCGACGTTCGTTGAACAATCCGCGACCGGCCGCGGCGCCGACGCCGGCGCGACGGCGCCGACCGACGCGCAGGCCGAGAGCGCCTTTCGCGAAATCCTGCGCTGGATCGGCGAGGATCCCGATCGCGACGGCCTGCGGGAAACGCCGAAGCGCCTCGTTCGGGCGTTTCGCGAGTATTTCTGCGGATACGACGAGGAGCCGGAAGAGGTCTTGAGAAAGACGTTCGAGGAGGTCGAAGGCTACGACGAGATGATCGTGCTGCGCAGCGTCAGCTTCGAAAGCCACTGCGAGCACCACGTCGCGCCGATCATCGGCCGCGCATGGGTCGGTTACGTCCCCGACCGGCGGGTCGTCGGCATCTCGAAACTGGCCCGCGTCGTCGAGATTTACGCGAAGCGCCTGCAAATCCAGGAGCGTCTGACCGCCCAGATCGCCAACACGATCGAAAGCGTGTTGCAACCGCGCGGCGTCGCCGTGGTGGTCAAGGCGGCGCATCACTGCATGATGAGCCGCGGAATTCGCAAGCGAGGAACGGATCTCGTCACCAGTCGCATGCTCGGCTGTTTCCGCGATCAGCCGATGACGCGCTCGGAGTTCCTGTCGCTGGTCAATTCGGACTCGGAAGCCTGACCGTCGCCACGGTTCGCCCGCCGAATTTGAAAACTCTGGCAAATTCGCGCCGCGTCGACTAACCCCATGGACGCTGCGGGAACGCCTCGGCCGTCGGGCCGACTGCGGCCGGGCGCGCGCCGAGTGGCCCGTAGGCCGCCATCACGTTGAATTGAAGACCTTGAAAGCGCCGTCTTGCGAAGCCATCTGTGCGGTCCGAAAGAGGTTCGGGGCGCCCCCTCGGGCCGGCCCGGGGAGATTGAATTGAGCGCCGAACTCGATGCTTCCGGCAAGCCGAGCGATTTTGCGCCCAGTCGCTGGGGCCCGTTCGACAGCGCCGCATTCACGGTCATCCTGATCGCCAGCACGATCGCCAACGTTGGCATCGCGCTTTTCGACACGTCCTCGGCCTGGCTGATGACCAGCCTCAACGCCGATCCGATGGCGGTGTCGACCGTCCAGATCGCCACCACGCTGCCGATGTTTCTCTTGACGCTGCCGGCTGGAGCGCTGGCGGACATCGTCGATCCGCGCCGGCTTCTGATCGTCGTCGCGATCGTCATGATGATGGCGTCGGCGGCGTTCGCCGCGCTGGTGTCCTTCGGCCTGGCGACGCCCGCCGCGCTGTTGGCGACGACCTTCGTGCTGGGCGCGGGCGGCGCCTTGACGGCGCCGGTCTGGTTGAAGATCACCCCGCTGCTCGTGCCGATGCGCGAACTCGGCGCCGCCGTGGCGGCGAACGGCGCCGCCTACAACCTCAGTCGCGCCGTCGGGCCGGCGCTCGGCGGCCTCGCCATCGGCGCGCTCGGCATCGAATCGCCGTTCTGGGCCTTCAGCGCCAGCAATCTGGGGCTCATCGCGGCGTTGCTGTGGTGGCGCTCGCCGCGCAAGTGCTCGGAAAGCCTGCCGGCCGAGCGCCTGACCAGCGCGATCCGCACCGGTCTGCGTTACGCCGCGCACAACCGCCTCCTCGGCGCGACGCTGATCCGGGCGATCGCCTTCTTTCCGTTCGCCAGCGCCTATTGGGCGCTGCTGCCCCTCGTCGCACGCAGTCAGATGAACAACGGGCCCGAGGTCTACGGCGCGTTGCTCGGCGCGATCGGCCTCGGCGCCATCGCCAGCTCGTTCGCGCTCAATTGGCTAAAGGCGCGGCTCGGGCCTGACCGTCTGACGGTCGTGGGATCGCTCGTCAGCGCGCTGGCGCTCGTCCTGTTCGCGTTCGCGCGCGAGCCGGTGATCGCCCTGATCGCCAGCCTCGTGGCCGGCGCTTCGTGGATCATCGTGCTGGCGTGCCTGTTCGTTTCCGTTCAGGTCGCCCTGCCCGATTGGGTGCGCGGCCGCGGGCTGGCGGTTTTCCTCACCGTTTACTTCGGCGCCATGACGGCGGGGAGCGCGCTTTGGGGCGAGGTCGCCAGCTGGCAGGGGCTCTCCATCGCGCTTCTGGCGGCGGCCGGCGGCGCGCTGCTGGCCATTCCCCTGGCCTGGCGCTGGAAGCTTCAGCCCGCCGTCGAGCTCGACCTTTCCCCCGCCATGCATTGGCGCACGCCCGTTTTCGCGCACCCGGTCGAACCAGATCAGGGGCCGGTCCTGGTGACCGTCGAATATCGCATCGCCAAGGAGAATTGCCCCGCCTTCCTCGGCGCGATCGACGAAATGGGACGCGAGCGCAAGCGCGACGGCGCCTTCGCCTGGGGCGTGTTCGAGGACGCCGCGGAGAGCGGGCGTTTCCTCGAGACGTTCCTGATCGAATCCTGGCTGGAGCTGAAGCACTTGCGCGAACGCGTGACCAACGCCGACCGCATGCTGGAAGAGGAGATACGGCAGTTGCTCGCCGAATCGCCGAAGGTCACGTTCCTGACGGCGTCCGCGCGCACGCGCCGCTCCGGCAAGGCGCATCAGTTCAAGCTGCAAGCGCCGACGACGCCGTCGATTTAGAGCTTGTCGAAAATGAACGGAATCGAAGAGCCGTCATTGCTCGCAACGACGGGGGAATCAGTTGTTTCCTGGCAGGCCCTAAATGACGCGTTATGACGACGCGCCGCTCTACCGCCTGCTGGTCGCACCGAGCGAAGCGAACGGCCTGATTCTTCCGACGCTCCGCCAACGAGCGTGAACGCCGACGATTAGTCGCCGCCTTCAAGACGAAGCGCTCACGACGACGCAGCCGAACCGTTCGCTTCCGGCCTGCCCTGCGCGGCGATCCACCGCGCCATGACGGCTTCGACTTCGCCCGCCTCGCAGACGCGGGCGAACCGGTCGAGCGCGCCGAGGCGGGCGAAGGCCTCGTGGAGGAACGAGCCCGCTGGAGGACAGGCCGAGCGGTCGTAGCCGGAGCGCGCGATCAATTCGCCCCACAGATGCAGGAAGGTCGCTTGGCGCGCCGCCTCGGCGACCTCGTCGCGACAGGCCGGCAAGAACAGCTTCCAGAAGCTGTCGGGTTCGATCGGATAGAAGTGATGGAATTCGCGCGCGAAACGGTCGATGCCGTTGCGCGTCGCGATCTCGGTCAGCAGGAACGGCCCGATGGCGCCCCAGGTCTGATCGACGTCGACGGCGCTCTCCGCTTTCGCGACGAGCTGGTTCAACGTCGGATCGTCGGCCGGCAGTTTCAGCACGGCGTTGTTGATGACCGACTCGCCGCGGAATTCCGGCTGGCGGCCGAAGACGATTTCCTCCCCGGCGAAATCGGGCTCTTGCAGGCAGAGAATGTCCGCGTCGACCCAGCAGCAGCCGGTTTCGCGGATCATTGTGTAGCGGAACATGTCGGCGAACGCGGCGATCGAGGGCTTGCCCTTGAAGAGGTAGCGCTGAAGCAGCGACTCGTCGGGGCAGACGGCGCGCGCGTCCGCCCATTCGACCCCTGGCGGCGCGTCGCGCCGATCCTCGTAGCCATAGACGCGCAGCGCCGCGCCGACATGCGCGAAGGACGCCATGCAGCCGTACGTGATCGCGTCGAGCGGCCCGCGCCAGAAGGTCGCGAATTGCGGCGCCGCGGCGTGACGACGAGGCCTCATCGGCGGGCGCCCCACTTGGCTCACAGGATCCTGCCGAGCACGTTGCGATTGTCGTCCTCCCAGTCGCCGAAGAACGTTTCCGTGGTCAGTGACCCCTGCGAGACGAACTCGCAATAGACGTCGAAAATCCAGCTCGCATTGACGTCGTCGAGCAGCAGGTGCTTGCCGCGGCCGCCGCGCGCCAGGCGCAGGCAATTGCCGATGTCGGCGCGGCAGAGATCGTCGGTATGCCCGCCGTCGACGTGAAAGACGTCGAAGTCGAGATCCTCGCCGCTCGCCGCCAGGGCGGGCAACGCTTCGCGCGAGTCGCCGCGCTGGAAATGAACGCGGCCGGGAAATTCGCTCTTCAGGTAATCGACGCAAGGTTCCGTATAGCGATGAACCGCGAGGTCGACGCCGTGATACATCAGGGCGGGATTGCCCGAGAGCGCGAGCAGGGCGCTGTGGCCGGCGTTGACGCCGACTTCCAGCAAGCGCCGCTTGAAGCGCGTCGCGCGCCACAGGTTTCGGCGCGCCGGCGCCAGATTCGCGGTCGGCCGACGGCCGCAAAAATCGCCGTCGCCGTCCCAATAGAAAATGTTGCCCTCCAGCGTCTCCTTCGCGTCGCTGACGCGGCGGTTCAATTCGTTCAGCCGGTGAAGGAAACGCGCCGAGAAGACTTCCGAGCCGTCCCGGCGGTCGATCGAGTAGTCGGGAATTTCGGAAGGCGGCACGGCCTTTCCGGGGATGAGCTTTCGGCCGTTCATCAAGCGGGCACCCCTTCGACAGAGCCCTCGCGATCGGCGAGCGCGATCGGCGAACGCCGGGACTTGTTCAGGAAATCGGAGCCGAGCGCAACCCCCACGGGCGCCGCGCGGCCGGACCGCCCAGCTTGATCGCGCCAGCCCGCCCATCTAAGCTCACAATCGAACTGGGGAAACCGGTCGCGCGGCGCCGCCGGTCGATCGAGGCGCGGCAGGGCGTCGAACGAATTCGAGGGGAGCGGAAACGCGCGGCTCGGCGCGGGCGCATGGGTGGCCTGAGCGCTGGCGCGGCCGACGCGGCCGGCGGGCGCCTTGGAGACGGCAGATTCTCGGAACTGAGGCGGACGCATGGATTCCCTCGAAATCGCTTTCCTCGTCGGCGTGCTTGCCTTGGCCAGCGGCTTGATCGGATTGAAGCTGCAGGGGCTCCTCCCCGACCAGCACACGTCGGACCGCTCTCGCGACATGATCGCAGCGGTTACCGGGCTCTTGGGCTTGCTGCTCGCCTTGGTGCTGGGGACGTTGATCGGATCGAGCTACGGCTTCTACTCGACGCAGAAGTCCGAACTCGAAACGCTCGACGCGCGGGCGCTGCAATTCGATTCCGCGTTGGCGGCCTATGGCCCGGAGGCCCGGCCCGGCCGCGACGGCCTGCGCAAGGCCATGCAGCAGGGCTACGACATGTTCTGGGGCGCCGGGCAATACGACCCGAAAGCGCAAAGCGTCGCCACCGCGATGGTCGGCCTGAAGAAAATGGACCAGTTCCTCCTGTCGCTCAAGCCGGCGACCGACGCGCAAAAGCAATTGCTGGCCACCGCGAGCATGAACGCCTCGGCGATCGAACAGACGCGCCTGCTGATGTCGCTGCAATTGGTCGCCCCGATCTCCTGGCCGCTGATGATCGTCGTCGTCTCGTGGGCGCTGCTGCTGTTCTGCGGCCACGGCCTGCTGTCGCGGGCCAACGCCACGGTCGTCGCGACGCTGGCGCTCGGCGGGTTCGCGGTCGCCAGCGCGATTTTTCTGATCCTCGAGCTGAACCAGCCCTACACCGGCCTGTTCCGCATCTCGCCGGCGGTTCTCATGCAGACGCTCGAGGCGATGCAGGAATAGACGTTCGCGCGACGCATTTGGGCGCAGCGGCGGGGCGCGAGGCCGCCGCCGCCCCGAAGTCGCCTCGATCCGTTCGACCACCGCATTGCAGGGGGATCAGCCGTTCATGTCCCAGGACTGTCGCATCGAAGGCTACGCCATCGTCTCGGCCGACGGCATGATCGCGGATTCCAGCGGCCACATGCCGGACGCTCTCCACAACGAGGCCGACAAGAAGTGGTTCGGGCGCGAACTGGACCATGTCGACGTCGTCGTTCACGGCCGCAATTCGCATGAGGACCAGCCGAACTCGCCGCGCCGGCGCCGGCTGGTCGTGACGCGCAGGATCGCGGCGATCGAGCCCAATCCGGATACTCCTAATTCTCTACTGTGGAATCCCGCCGGCGCATCGTTCCACGACGCCTGCGCGGCGCTCGGGCTTTCGAGCGGCGTCGCGGCCATCATCGGCGGGCCCGAGGTCTATAGTCTGTTCCTGGAAATCGGCTACGACCGTTTTCACCTCTCGTGCTCGCGCAGGGTCGCCCTGCCCGGCGGGACGCCGGTTTTCGCGCAAGGACGACAGGGGCGCTCGCCCGAGGATGTGCTGAGACAATTCGGCCTCGAACCGGAGGCGGAGCGCACGCTCGACGAAGCCAACGGGGTCAGCGTGGTCAGTTGGCGAAGACGCGCGTCGGCGTGACCCTGCCCGGACCGCTCAGTCCTGCCGCAGACTGGCGCCGACGATCGCGCGCCAAAATCCGCCATAGGAGAGTTCGAATCCGACGATCCTGTATTTGAGATCGACCTTGTCGAACACTTCATAGGCGGAATTCCGGCATATCGACACGATCGCGACGCCGTTCTTGCTCAGAAACCGCTTCGAACCGCGCAGAAACGAACCGGTGATGACGCCGTTCGGGTCGCACAAGCTATATTGTTCGATCGCGTTCTCGGGCATCTTGTCGATGAGCGGCGCGTTGAAGATGATCAAGTCGAACTTCTGCTTCGGTATGCGTTCGAACATGTCGGACTCGACGACGTCGATCCGCAGCCCGTTCGCCACCGCATTGCGCTCGATCGACTCGATCGCGGCGGGCGCGATGTCCGAGGCGAGGATCGTCGCGTCCCATCGCGCGGCGATATAAAGGGCGATCGCGCCGCAGCCGGCGCCGATTTCCAGCACCGATCGGAATCGGTCGGACTTCATTTCCCTCAAGTTGCGAATGAAGAATTCCGAGCTCGAATCGGGCGTGGGATGATAGATGCCGGCCGGCGCGTCGATCGTCAGCCCGTCGATGAGAAACCGCGCCGGCTGCGCTTGCCGTGCGACGAGGGCGTTGTGGGGCGACGCGATGTCCATGACCGATGGCGTCGCCAATCCCGAGAGACCCAGCGTCTCAAGGACCCGTTGGCGCGCCTCGTCCTTGCTTTCGATATCCATTATGAAATCACTTTCGATTTCCGCGCAGCGTCCCCGGCGTCGCGCACGGCCTCGCGCCGGTTTGCGATCGTGCGGGGATTGCAGGTGTCGCGACGGCTGAAGAGGTTTGCGACGCGCTACGATCCCCGCCCCGCGGGCGGCGCGGCGCCGTGGCGGACCGAGCGCCGTCTTCCAACCGAAGAAAGGAGATCCCTCACGTCTCACGCCCTCGCGCGCTGTCGTGCCAATGCCGCAGCAGCAAATACGAAAGCGCGGAGAGCACAAGGTAGATCGTTATGCCGGACGCCGAAATCAACAGCAACGCCGCGAACATGCGCGGGATGTTCAGGCGAAAGCCGGATTCGACGATGCGATAGGCGAGCCCGGCGCCTCGTCCGGCCGACCCCGCCGCGATTTCCGCGACGATCGCGCCGATCAGCGCGAGCCCGCCGCCGATGCGCAGCCCGGCAAGGAAGTAGGGCAGAGCGGAAGGCAGACGCAGCCAGACCAATTGCTGCCAGCGCGAGGCGCGGTAGAGACGAAAAAGATCGGTCAGATTATGGTCGGCCGAGGAAAGCCCGAGCGTGGTGTTGGCGAGAATCGGGAAGAACGCGACGAGGAAGGCGACGACCAGCACCGCGGCGCCGGAGCTCAGGTAAATCAACAGGAGCGGCGCGATCGCGACGATCGGCGTGACCTGCATCGCCACCGCGAAGGGGAAAAACGCGCGTTCGACCAGGCGCCACTGCGCGAACACGATGGCGACGGCCACGCCGACGACGACCGCCGCCGCGAGGGCCTCGAACGTGGTGGAGAGCGTCACGATCAGCGAGCCGGAGAGCGTGCCCCAATCCTCGATCAGCGTAACGATGACGAGACTGGGCGCCGGCAGAATGTAAGGCGGAACCGCGTAATAGCGCACGGCGCCTTCCCAGGCCAGAAGCCCGAGCGCCAGCGCGACGAACGGCAGGATGGTTTCGATGAACTCTCGCCGATTCATGCCTTCGCGCCCTCGACGCGCGACGATTCGGGCGGCGGCGCCAAATCCATCGCCTTGTGCAGCGCCAACGACGTCTCGCGGCATTTTTCCGCGTAGAGCGGGGTCATGCGAAAATCCGGGTCGCGCGGCATCGGCGCGTCGACGGCGATCTCAGCGACCGCGCGTCCGGGGCGCGGCGCCATGATGACGATGCGGCTCGAGAGATAGACGCTCTCGAAGACCGAATGGGTGACGAAGACGACCGTCGCGCCGAGCGAGCATTTCAACGCCAAGAGATCGTCGTTGAGCCGGATGCGCGTGATTTCGTCGAGCGCGGCGAAGGGTTCGTCCATCAGCATCACCGCGGGGCGCGTGATCAGCGCGCGCGCGATCGAGGCGCGCATCTTCATGCCGCCGGAAAGCTCGCGCGGGTAGGCCTTGGCGAATCCGCCGAGGCCGACCATCTCGAGCGCTTCCTCGACGCGCGGGCGCGCTTGGCTCTTGGAGACGCCGCCGAGGCGCAACGGCAGCCAAACGTTGGAGAAAACCGTCGCCCAGGGCATCAGCGTCGGCTCCTGGAATACGAAGCTCAACGCCGGCCGCCCGCCGCGCCAGTCGATCGCGCCGCAGGTGGGCGCCGTAAGGCCCGCCAGGAGCCGGAGCACGGTCGACTTGCCGCAGCCGGACGGCCCCAGCAGCGCCAGAAACTCGCCTTCGCGCACGTCGATGTCGACGCCCTTCAACGCCTCGAGCCGGTTGGCGAACACCTTGCCGACGCCGCGCAGCGCGGCGAGCGGCGCGGCCGCGGCGCAATCGGACAGCGACAAGTCCGGCGGCGGCGCCAGGGGCTGCGTCAGCGACATCTGGCGAAAGCGCTCGCCTCGCCGCTCGCGGCGAGGCAATGCGCGTGAGCATGACCGAAAGCTTGGCGCACCTTGCCGGACCCACAATCGTTTTGGACGTCGCTCGCGCCGGACGCCTCGGCGACGAACAGAAGCGTATATGCCGCGCCGAGCCTCGTCAAATTGGCGCGGGCGCGATCGGCGCGGCGTCGCGGCCGTCGCATCCGCCGGACGGACAACGAGTTCCTTGGCCAGGCGCCGAGAATCTTGCTACAGGTCCCACTTCGCTCGCGCCGGCGGCCGTCGGTCGCCGCCGCGCTCGGCCCCGTCCCTCCCTAGAACGAGATTTCGCCATGGCGACCGACTACGTGGCCGAAAACCTGAAATTGCCGAACCTCGACGCGCTGTTCCCCGACATGATCGTCGGCGACAAGGACGCGCTGACGTGGCCGTATTTCCGCAGAGGCGTCGATCACAATTGGTACACGGATCGCCGCAACCCCCAGGTCGGCTTCATCAACAAGGACGAGGCTTCGATCCTCTATGGCAATGCTCTCCTGTTTTCGGGCCGGCGCGGCCTCGAGATCGGCGCGTGGCGGGGATGGTCGACCTGCCATCTCGTCGCCGCGGGGCTGGCGTCCCTGCACGTCGTCGAACCGCTGCTGCGCGACGAGGCGTGGCGGCGCGAATTCGCCGCCGCGGTGAGCGGCGCGGGCGGCGCCGAGCGCGCGATTCTGGTCGCCGGGCAAAGCCCCGAAGAGGTCATTCGGCTCGGCCAGAGCGGCGTGCGCTGGTCGTTCGCCTTCATCGACGGAAACCACGACGGCGAAGCGCCGAAGATCGACGCGCTCGCCTGCGAGCCCTATCTCGAGGCGACCGCGATGATCCTGTTCCACGATCTCGTGTCGCCTCACGTCTCGGCGGCCCTGCGCGCGCTCGACGCCAGGGGCTGGCGGACGATGGTCTACCAGACCGCGCAAATGATGGGCGCGGCCTGGCGCGGCGACGTCCGCCCGGTGCGCCACGTCCCCGACCCGACGCAGAGATGGACCCTTCCCGAGCATCTCGCCGGCTTTGCGGTCAGCCCCGACGCGTGAGGGCGGGCGCGTCCCCCTTCTCCCGCAGGGGGAGAAGAGGGTTCATTTCGGCCGCAGATCCACGCCGACGCCCTTGTCGACGAATTGCAGCGTGTAGGCCTTCTTGTAGTCGGTGTCGGCCTTGACGATGCCGACCTTGACCATCTCGTCGAAGAAGCCCTTCCACCGCGCGTCGGTCATCGCGCCGATGCCCAGCTCGAGCGCATCGCCGGAATCGACGATGCCGTACTCCTTGAGCTTGGCGATCGAAAACGCGATCTGCCCGTCGGTCATTTCGGGGTTCTCTCTTTCGATCAGCTCGTTGGCCTTCCGGTTGTCGCCATAGAGATAGTGGCGCCAGCCGATCGCCGAGGCGTCGACGAAACGCTGCACCAAGTCGGGGCGCGTCTCCACGATGTCGCGACGCGTTTCGATCAAGGTGGAATACGTCGCATAGCCGTAATCCGAGAGCAGGAAGATGTTGGGCTTGAAGCCGCCCTGCTTTTCAACTTCGTAAGGTTCCGAGGTCAGGTAGCCCTGCTGGATCGAATGCTTGTCGGCGATGAACGGCGACGAGTTGAAATTGTAGGGTTTGACGTTCTCGTCCTTGAACCCGTAGGCCATGCGCATCCAGGCGTAGTACGTGTTGAGCCCGCCGGCGCTGACGAAGGCGGTCGCCTTGGGCAGATCGGACCATGCGTCGAGCCCGACGCCGGGATGCGACATGAAGACTTGCGGATCTTTTTGAAAGTCGGCGGCGACGGCGACGGTCGGGATGCCGTGCTCGACCGACAGAAAATCGCCGATCATGTCGCCGCCCATGAAGAATTCGATCTTTCCCGCGACGAGCAGCATGCCCCCGTTCGACTGCGGCCCGCCCTGGAGGATCGTCACGTCGAGCCCATACTTGGCGTAGGTGCCGTCGACGAGCGCCTGGTAATAGCCGCCGTGCTCGGCGTCGGCGAGCCAATTGGTGCCGAAGGTGACCTTGTCGAGCGCAAACGCGGGACCGGCGAGGGCGACGGCGAAAGCGAATGCAGCGGCGGCTCTCATCAAGGACTCCAAATATCGTCGCCGTCGAGAGCTCCGCACCCGAGCCGATCACGGGGCGGACCCGGATCGGCTCGCCATCGAACCCTCGGACCGCCCGCCTCGCCCCAACCTCCGCGTCGCGGCAGCATAGGATAACCCGGACGACGGGTCGACTCTGAACTTCCGCCTGAATTTCCTTTTCCTCGACCGGCGCCCGGGTCGTCCCGCGAGCGAGGCCGCGCGCAAAAACAGGTTTACAGCGGCGCGCCGCGCGTCGAAGATGCGCTGCGAGCGATGAGGCGGATTCACCCCCGGCGCGCCAACCCCAGGTCGAGGACACCGCCCGGCATGCGCCTGTGGATCAAAGACCCGCTCGCCATTCTCGCCGAGGGGGCCGAGCGCGGCCTCGTCGTCGAAGGGACGCGCATCGTCGAACTGGTCGCGCGCGGCGCGACGCCTCTCGCGCCGGTCGAAGCGAGCTTCGAGGCCTCGCGCCACGTCGTTCTGCCCGGCCTCGTCAACGCGCATCACCATTTCTACCAGACGCTGACGCGCGCGCACCCGGCCGGGTTCGGCAAGGAGCTGCTCGCTTGGCTCGTCGCGCTCGAACGCGTCTGGGCGCGCACGAAGCCGGAGCATTTGCGCGTCGCCGTGCGCATGGCCCTGGTCGAACTGATGCTCTCGGGCTGCACCACCACGGCCGACCATCACAATCTGTTTCCGGCGGCGCTGAAGAACGCGATCGACATCGAAGTCGAGGAAGCGCTGAAGCTCGGCCTGCGCATGACGGTGACGCGCGGCTCGATGGGCCTGTCGCAGAAGGACGGCGGGCTGCAGCCCGACGGAATCGTGCAGGACGCGGATACGATCCTCGAGGACAGCGAGCGCGTCCTCAAATTGTTCCACGACCCCGGTCCCGGCGCGCAAGTCCGCATCGCGCTCGCCCCGTGCTCGCCGCTGGCGGTGCCGCGACGCGTCCTTGCCGAATCGGCTCGGCTCGCCGAGCGCTACGATTGCCGGCTGCACACCCACCTCTGTCAATCCCCGGACGAGGACGCCTACGCCGAGGCGACCTTCGGCATGCGCTCGGTCGACCTGTTGGAGGAAGCGGGCTGGCTGACCCCACGCGCCTGGGTGGCGCACGGCATCCACTTCAACGCCGACGAGATCGGCCGGCTGGGCCGCGCCGGCGTCGGCGTCTGCCACTGCGCGGCGTCCGACATGCTGCTGGCGATGGGCGTCTGCCCGACCAAGGACCTCGAGGCCGCCGGCGCGCCGGTGGGGCTCGGCGTCGACGGCTCCGCCTCCAACGATTCGTCCAACATGATGGAGGCGGCGCGCCACGCGCTGATGCTCGGGCGGCTGCGCTACGGCGCTTCCGGGCTGACCCACCTCGACGCGCTGCGCTGGGCGAGCGAAGGCTCGGCGCGCTGCCTGGGGCGCGACGACATCGGCCGCATCGCCGTCGGGCTCGAGGCGGACCTGGCGATGTTCACGCTCGAGGAGCCGCGTTTCAGCGGCGCTCACGATCCGATCGCCGCGCTGGTCCTCTGCGGCGCTCACCGCGCCGACCGCGTAATGATCGGCGGGCGCTGGCGGGTCGTCGACGGCGCGCCGCTGGGCGTCGACCTCGCCGCGCTCGTCGCCGAGCACAAGCGGGCCGCGCTGGCGTTCGCGTGAGGGCGATCGGAACGCCGGCCTCGGCCGATTGGCGCGCCGCGTTCAGCCGATGGGGCGTGAAACTTTGCGTCATCGGACTATATTGCGAATCAATGGCGTCACGCGCCCGTGAAACGACTTGCCGATCATGAACCATTCACCGCCGACGTCGAAGCGCGCCGAACTCGTCCAGGTGGCGGCTTTGCCCATCCGGTTCGCCGACGACGGCAGCGCCCAGGCGCTGCTGCTGACGTCGCGCGAGACCAAGCGGTGGATCATCCCCAAGGGCTGGACCATGAAAGGGCGCAAGCCTTGGGAAGCCGCCGCCCAGGAAGCGCTCGAAGAAGCCGGCGTGGTCGGCCGCCCGCGCAAGAAACCAATCGGCAGCTACGTCTATTTCAAACGCCAGGAAGCGCATTTCGACGTCTGCCGGGTCGACGTCTACGTCCTCGCCTTCGCCAAGCAGCTCAAGACCTGGCGCGAGATCGGCCAACGCGAGGCGAAGTGGTTCGGATTGGAAGAGGCGGCCGCTTTGGTCGAAGAGCCCGGTCTGGTCGCGCTCTTGCGGCAGCTCGCCGCCAAGGGCCCAGGCAAAGTCAAGACGAAGAAAGCCGGCTCGGCGTCGCGTTGAGAAGACCGGCGCGAGCCTGCGCTCGCGGCGTCGCGTCGCCGCGTTCGCGCGTCACTCGGGCGAGGCGTTCGTCGCGATGCGGCTATGCAGCAACTCCCCCGCGCGCTCCAGCACCGGATAGGCCGCCGCCGCCACGATGTGGCCGTTGACGAGTTTCATGTCGCGCAAGAGATCGAGGTGAATGGCGCTCGTTTCGACGGTGTCGAGGCCCCCGTTGCGCAGGCGCTCGAAGTGCGCGCGCATCGCCGCCGACTCGGCGTCGCGAAACGCCGGCTTTTCCTCGGCCAGCAACCGAGCCGCCCTCGGGTCTTCCGTCATGAAGAGAGAGGCGGCGGTGCGCAGGTTGGCGATCAACCGATCCATCATGGCCCTGAGTTCCGCTTCGCCGTCCTTGGAGAACGAAAGCCCACGCTTCAACCGCTTCGAGGCGTGCGGCAGAAGGTTTTGCTCGACGACGTCGCCGGCCTGCTCCATGTTGATCGAAAAAATCATGATCTCGTTCAGCCGGCGATGATCCGCCTCGCTGAGTTCGTCCGGGTCCAGCCTCGTCAGGTACGCCTTGATCGCGGCGTTCAACCGATCGAGCACGTCGCCGAGGCGTTTGGTTTCGCTGATCTGCTTGCGATCTCCCTGCGCGAGGGCGTCGCGCGCTCCAAGCAGCATCGTCTCCAGGGCGTCGGCGAGACGCAGCGCCTCGCGCGCCGCCGCGCCGAGCGCGACGATCGGCGCTTCCCGCGCGGCGGGGTCGAGATAAAGCGGCCGGGACGGATCGATCGGGTCCGCCTTTTCGGGAAACAGCCAACGCAGTAGCAGCGCGTAGGGTGTCAGCAACGGAAAGAACGCCGCCGCCAACGCCAGATTGAACGCGGTATGGAAATCGGCGACGCCGCGCGCGTTGTCGGGCTCGATGGTCACCAGGAACCGGCCGATCGTCGGCAAGAGGGCGAGGCAGACGACAACGCCGACCGCGCGGTTGATCAGGTTGCCGACCGCCAGGCGCTTGGCGGCCGGATCATTGCCCGACGCGCCTTCGAGGACGGGATTGACGGCCGAGCCGAGGTTGGCTCCGAGCACGAGCGCGACGGCGGCGTCGGGAGGCACGACGCCTTTGGCGGCGAGCGACATCACGAGCAGCACGATGGCGACGCTGGAATGAGCCGCCCAGGTCACGGCCGCGGCGAGCAGCACGTCGAGGAAATAGGCGGTGGAGACCGCGCCGAGCAACAGCCGCAAACTGGGCTCGTCCTCGTACTGCGTCATCAGCTCGAGCAGTTGATGGAGAGCGAGCAGCGTCAGGCCGAGCCCGATGAAGACGCGGCCGAGATCGTGAGTCTGCGGATTCGATCCGCGGCGAAACATCAGGACGCCGATCAGGATCAGCACCGGAGACGCCGCCGCGACGTCGAAGGAGAGGATCTGGACAATGAGCGTCGTGCCGACGTTCGCGCCCAGCATGACGGCGAGCGCCGGAACGAGATCGACCAGGCCGCCAGCGGCGAAACCGGCCGCCATCAGGCCCGTCGCCGTGCTGCTCTGGAGGATCGCGGTCACGCCGAGGCCGGCGAGAAACGCTCTGGCGCGCGTCTTGAGCGCGGCGCCGAGGATCGACCGCAGCTTCGGGCCGAACGTCCGCTGGACGCCCGTCTGCACCATGTGCATGCCCCAGAGCAGCAGGGCGATCGAACCGGCGAGGTCGACGAGCGTTACGGGAAAGATCATTCTCTATGCCTGCCGCCCCGCCCCAGCAGGCGCCAATAGCCGCCTTCTTCGACCGGCGACTATGGTCTCGTTGGACGGATGAGTAAATCCCGATCCGAGCGTGTGGCGAGGGGCGCACCATCGGGTTCAAACCCGGTCGTTCGCCGGGGCGCGCGCCGGGCGTCGGGTTCTGCCCGCTAAAACCCTTCCCCGCCGTCGACGGTCAGCGTCTGTCCGACGATGTGGCGCGATTTTTCGCCGGCCAGGAACATCACGGCCTCGGCGATGTCGCGAACGTCGGCGATCCGGCCCGCCGGGATGCGGCCGATCATGGCGTGGTAGTCGAGCCGGCCGGCGGCAAAATCCGCCATCACGCCTTCCGTATTGACGTGGCCGGGCGCGACGGCGTTGACGCGAATTCCCTTGGGCGTCCACTCCAGCGCCATCGACCGGGTCAGGCTGTCGAGCGCCGCCTTGGAGGCGGAATAGAGCCCGCAGCCCGGCGCGGGGCGCGCGCCGGCGATGCTGCTGACGTTGACGATGACAGCGGTTCGCTTGGCCTCGATCGCCCAACGCGCCAACGCGCGCGCGCAATGCAGCGGACCCAGGACGTTCGTGTCGAGGAAGCGCGCCGCCTCATCGGCGCCCGCTTCGAGGAGCGGAACCAGCGCGAAATACGCGGCGTTGTTGACGAGAACGTCGAGCGCGCCGAAATGCGCCACGGCCGCGGCGACGAGCTTTTCGCACTGCTGGGGAATGCTGACGTCGACCTGCACGGCCAGGGCGGCGACCCTCGTCTCGCGCGCGATTTCGTCCGCCGCCCGATTGGCCGCTTCGATGTTCCTGCCGGCGACGACGACGTGGGCGCCGCGCTCGGCGAAGCCTCGCGCGACGGCGCGGCCGACGCCGGCGCTGGCTCCGGTGACGACGACGATCCTCTGCGCGAACTCGCGCTCGGGCGGAGGACGGGAATCAGGCACGGGTCGCCACCTTCTGCTTCGCGGCCGGATCGGCGCCGTTCGCCCCGGCGCCGGCCCTGGTCAAGTCATGCTCTGAAATCGACGCGCTGCGGCGGTGATCCGCGCGGCCATTTCGATGTCGAGATCGGTGATCTTGTGGCCCGCGTCATGCGTGCAGAACGAAAACGAGACGCGGTTGTAGGAATTGTGGAATTCCGGGTGGTGGTTCATCACCTCGGCCTCGATGGCGACCTCGACGATGAACGCGATCGCGTCGCGAAACGTCTTGAAGGCGAAAGAGGCCTCGATGTTGGGCGCCTTGACCGACCAGTCCGGCAGCTTCTGCAAGGCCGAGTGAATTTCCGCCTCGCCGAGTATCGTGTATTTCGCCATGGCGCGTCTCCTCGGTTGTCGCCGCCTTGCGCGGGCGGCGGGGAAGGCTACTTCTCCAGTTCGACGATCACCTCCTCGAGCCCGGCGGGCGAAATCCGGATCCAGCTCGTGTAGGGCTGACTGAGCTCGAGGATCAAGAAGATCGCGCTGGCCACCGCGCAGGCGCCGAGCCCCAGCGCGGTCAGTGTCGTGGCGTTGACGCGCGACAGCAGCCCCAGGCCGCAGAACAACAGGCACGACCACGCCGTCACCGCGCCGATCAGCGGCCAGGACACGGGATGGGTCAGTTGCAGCGACATCAGCAACCGGTACTCGCCGATGAAACCGTAGTTGCGCCGGGCGTCGCCGAGCAATTGCTTCTGCTTCTCGGTCGCCGGCTGGAGGCCGGCGAGGAACGAGTTCATCGTGTCCATGTTGGCGTAGGTCGCCGAATAGGTCTCATTCGCCGCTCCGCCCGAGCCCCAGAATTGCTCGTGCGCCCAAACGAGATCCGTCCTCAGCAACACCCGCGCGTTCTTCGCCTCGGGGCCATACTGCCGCATTTCCAGATCGAATTCGAGCGCCTTGGCCGAGAGCGTCTGCAACTCGTTCTGCTGCGTGTTGAAAACGCCGTAGGCGGTCCAGATGAGAAGCCCGAGAACCAGCGCGAGCAGCAGCGTGACGAGGCCGACGACGCCCCCGATCATGTCGCGCGAGCGATCCGACGTATGGTGCTCGGCCAATCGTCGTTGCAGGGCGAGCCCGATGCCGCCGCTGAGAAACATCAGCAGGGCGACCGTGACGGCGGTTGCGAGGGACGTCATGCTTCCGTCTCCCAGGAGCCGCGCGAAAATCGGCGGCAAGCGAATCGCCACGACTATCTAGCACGGGAACGTCGGCCCCGAGCCTTTCCTCAGGGCGCGAACGCTTCGCCCTCGGCGAACGACGGCTCGCCCAGGCGCGCCGCGAGCCAGCGCCACGCCGCCGCTTCGTCCACCGCAATCGCGCACAGATCTCCGGCGAAATCCTTCAGCGCCGCAACGTAGGACCCGGCGACGCCGATGAGAACGGGGACGTCGGCCTCCAGCGCCGCGGCGATCGCGTCGCGCAGGCCGCCCCCCTCCTCCGCCTCGGCCTTGCCGAACTTGTTGAGAATGACCAGATCGGGCGAGGCGCTTCTAATCGAGCGCTCGATCAGCGCCGCCGCTTCGGCCAGCCCGCCCGGATCGAGACGGCAGCCTTGCGCCAGATCGCCGCGATCCTCGGAAATGCGGATTCGCCGCCCGCTCGCCAGATCGGAAAGAAACATGTCGCAGCGGCGGCGCCCCGGGCGCGGCTCGTCCTTCTGCAGCGCTCCGGCGAGGCGCAGGCCGGCGGCCTTCGCGCGTTCGGCGATGCGAACGAACAGATCGTCCGCCACGCGCGTCTCCTCGCGCAGAACGGCGCAGACCGCCGCGGCCACGTCGCCCGGCTCGCAACGGGCGCCATCCGCAATCGTGCGCATCGCTTCGCCTCTCCCTCGCGCTTCGTCGGCGCGGCGAACGACCTCCGGTTCGAATTCGCGCGCCGCCGGAGCGCCAATATGGATGGCTTCGCGCGCGCCGGCAATCGCGGCCCGCAGCGCGCTTTCAGCGCAGGCGGTAGCGCAGAGGAATCGCGTAGGCGCGCGGCGCCCCTTCGGGAGGCGGCGGCAGCGGGCTCGCGCGCCGAACGCTCGCGACCGCTTCGGCGTCGAGCGCGGCGTCGCCGCTCGATTGCGCGAGGGTCGCCGACGTCACTTGGCCCCTCGCGTCGAAGGAAAAGCTCACGACCGCGACGCCCTCGGCGCCGCGCTCGCGCGCCGATTCGGGATAGCGGACGGCGGCGTAGATTCGGGCGTAGAGGGACGCGCGATAGGCGTCGGCGTCCGCCCCGGGCGAGCCGGCCCGCGACGCCGCCGGGCCTGGGGCCGGCCGAACCGCCGCGGCGGCATGCCGCGGCCGCGGCGTCGGTTGAGGCTGCGGCGTCGGCTCGAGCGACGCTCGAGGCTGCGTCCTCGGCGGGGGCGGCGGGGTCGCCGCCTCGACAGGCGCGGGCGCGGCGACCGCCGCCGGCGGCGGCGCCGGCTCCGTCGCGGCGCGCGGCGTTTCGACCGGCGGCGGCGGCGAGGGCTCGGTTGGCGCGGCGGGCTCGCTGACCGCCGCCGGCACGGGCGTCGCCGGCGCCGCCGCGGCGGGCGGCGGCGACGGCTCGACCGGCGCGGGCGGCTCGGCGACCGCCGGCGGCGACGGCGCCTCGGCGACGATTTCGACCGGGATTTCCACGACGCCGTCGAGCGGCCGCGGCGACCAGGAGAACAGCGCCAGCGCGGCGAAGAGCGCGCCATGCGCGGCGAGCGAGATCGCCAGCGCCGCGAAAGGCGGCCGCGCGGGGGCGGGCGACGGCATGCGCGCCCAGGCGAACTCGCCACCCACGGCGAGGGCCGGCGCGAAAATCGCCAACGAATCGGCGCGCGCCGCGGCGGCGTCGGCCCACGCCGAAATATCCCTTTCGATCGCCGCTGTTGCCGCCACTTGGATTGGGCCTCGGGATTCCGCCTCTATCCTCACGCGATACGCGCGCGGTCGGCCGGCGCCGACGCCGCGCGGATCGGAGAATTCGCCGAAAATCGAGGCCGTGTCGAAAGAAAACTTGCTGTGGGCGTCGTTCAGAACGGAATGTCGTCGTCGAGGTCGCCGCCCGCGCCGCCGCCGCCGCCCGCCAGCGCCGGGCGCTTGTCGACCGGCGACGAACGGCCGAAGCTCGCGCCGCGCTCTTCGCCGCCCTGGACGCTGTCGCGGCCCTCGCCGCTAGCGCGCGAGTCGAGCAGCGTCAGTTCGCCGCGAAAGCGCTGGAGCACCACTTCGGTGGTGTATTTCTCGACGCCCGACTGGTCGGTCCATTTGCGCGTCTGCAACTGGCCCTCGACGTAGACCTTCGTGCCCTTCTTGCAATATTGCTCGACGATCTTGCCGATGTTCTCGTTGAAGATCACGACGTTGTGCCACTCGGTCTTTTCCTTGCGCTCGCCGGTGGTCTTGTCTCGCCACGACTCCGACGTCGCGAGGGAGAAGTTGACGACCTTCTCGCCGGAATTGAGGGACCGCACTTGCGGGTCCTTGCCGAGGTTGCCGATCAGAATGACCTTGTTGACGCTACCCGCCATGATGCTCTCCTCTCAACGCTAATCGCCCCCTCTCCCGCCTTGCGGGAGAGGGCGTAGCCCGTCGGCGGACGGGCGTTCTTGCGAACGCCCTATGGGTGAGGGTCTTCGCCGAGAACCCTCATCCGGCCGACCACAGCCCGTCTATCAAGACGGGCGTCTATCGACGCCCTATGGTCGGCCACCTTCTCCCGCGAGCGGGAGAAGGGATACCGCGGCGCCCGCCTCTTCGCTCACTTGTCCACAGCCCGCGCGCGGCCGTCATTTGGCTATGGCGGCATCCGCACTAAATAAGAGCGGGCTCTTAACTTCGTTCTTAGTTTGTTCTAGCATCCGCGTCGGCGCGGCGCAAGCCCGCCCGCGATTCGCATTTCTCTGGCAAAGGCCGTCATGGCGAGCGTCAAACCTTCCAAACCATCGAAAGTCGCCCAGCCGGTCGAAAAGCTGTTCGGCGGCCGCACGATCGCCGTGCGCGGCGCGCGCGAGCACAATCTCAAGAACGTCGACCTGACCATTCCGCGCGACAAGCTCGTCGTGTTCACCGGCCTTTCCGGTTCGGGCAAGTCGTCGCTCGCCTTCGACACCATCTACGCCGAGGGCCAGCGCCGCTACGTCGAGTCGCTCTCGGCCTATGCGCGCCAGTTCCTCGAGATGATGCAGAAGCCGGACGTCGACCAGATCGACGGTCTTTCGCCGGCGATCGCCATCGAGCAGAAGACGACGTCGAAGAACCCGCGTTCGACCGTCGGCACGGTCACCGAGATCCACGACTACATGCGCCTGCTCTGGGCGCGCGTCGGCATCCCCTATTCGCCCGCCACCGGCCTGCCGATCGAGAGCCAGACGGTGAGCCAGATGGTCGATCGCGTGCTCGCCCTGCCCGAGCGCACGCGGCTCTATCTGCTCGCGCCCGTCGTGCGCGGCCGCAAGGGCGAGTATCGCAAGGAGATCGCCGAGTATATGAAGCGCGGCTTCCAGCGCCTGAAGATCGACGGCGAATTTTTCGAAATCGCCGACGCGCCGGCGCTCGACAAGAAGCTCAAGCACGACATCGAGGTCGTCGTCGACCGCCTGGTGGTGCGCCCCGACATGGCGAGCCGCCTCGCCGAAAGCTTCGAGACCGCGCTGGAGCTGGCGGATGGATTGGCGATCGTCGAGATCGCGGAGGAGCGATTGGCGAATAGCGAAGCAGCGAATGGCGCCCCTTCGCGTTCGCCACTCGCCATTCGCCACTCGCCCGAAAGAATCCTCTTCTCCTCGAAATTCGCCTGCCCCGTCTCCGGCTTCACCATAGCGGAAATCGAGCCGCGGATGTTCTCGTTCAACAACCCGTTCGGCGCCTGTCCGGCCTGCGGCGGCCTCGGCTCGGAGCTCACGGTCGACGCGGCGCTGGTCGTTCCCGATCCGCGCGCAACGCTGCGCCGGGGCGCCGTCGCGCCGTGGGCGAAGTCGACCTCGCCCTATTATCTGCAGACGCTGGAGGCGCTCGGGCGCCACTACAAGTTCCGCCTCGACGCGCCCTGGTCGACCCTGCCGGAGAAGGCGCGCGAGGTCATCCTCAACGGCTCGGGCGACGAGGACGTCCGCTTCGCCTACGACGACGGCCTGCGCTCGTACGAGGTGAAGAAGCCGTTCGAGGGCGTGGTGAAGAACCTCGAGCGGCGCTACCGCGAGACCGAAAGCGAATGGTCGCGCGAAGAGATTGAGCGCTACATGACCGCGACGCCCTGCGAGGCGTGCCAGGGCTTCCGCCTCAAGCCCGAGGCGCTCGCGGTGAAGATCGACCACAAGCACATCGGCGAAATCTCCACGCTTTCAGTCAAGGCGGCGATCGACTGGGCGCGCGAGCTGCCGCGCGCGCTCGATCCCAAGCGCAACGAGATCGCCCATCGCATCCTCAAGGAGATCGGCGACCGGCTGACGTTCTTGAGCGACGTCGGCCTCGACTATCTCACCCTGTCGCGCGCCTCCGGCACGCTGTCGGGTGGCGAGAGCCAGCGCATCCGCCTGGCCTCGCAGATCGGCTCCGGCCTCACCGGCGTCCTCTACGTGCTCGACGAGCCCTCGATCGGCCTGCACCAGCGCGACAACGCGCGCCTCCTCGACACGCTCCGGCGCTTACGCGAACTCGGCAACACGGTGATCGTCGTCGAGCACGACGAGGACGCGATTCTCGCCGCCGACTACGTCGTCGACATCGGGCCCGGCGCAGGCGTCCACGGCGGCGAGATCGTCGCCGAGGGAACGCCGGCGGAGATCGCGGCCAACCCCAATTCGCTCACCGGGCAATATCTCTCCGGCGTGCGCTTCGTGCCGATCCCGGCCAAGCGCCGCGTTGCGGCGCCGGGGCGCGAAATCCGCATCGTCGGCGCGCGCGGCAACAACCTGAAGAACGTCACCGCGTCGATCCCGCTCGGCGCCTTCACCTGCGTCACCGGCGTCTCCGGCGGCGGCAAGTCGACCCTCATCGTCGACACGCTCTACAAGGCGGTGGCGCGCCATCTCAACGGCGCCAGCGAGCCGCCCGCGCCGTTTGAGCGCATCGAGGGGCTGGAGCGGCTCGACAAGGTCATCGACATCGACCAGTCGCCGATCGGCCGCACGCCGCGCTCCAACCCCGCCACCTACACCGGCGCCTTCACCCCCATCCGCGAATGGTTCGCCGGCCTGCCCGAGGCCAAGGCGCGCGGCTATCAGGCCGGGCGCTTCTCCTTCAACGTCAAGGGCGGGCGCTGCGAAGCCTGCCAGGGCGACGGCGTCATCAAGATCGA